>NZ_JBEXFB010000036.1:0-69001 GCF_040606575.1 Streptomyces sp. NPDC005402 | reverse complement strand
GGCGGTGGCGTACGGGATTCCCCACCAGGACCGCACCCCTGGTGCAGTCGGAGCCTTGGGCGCGGTCGTAGTCATGGCGTGAGATTCCTTCCGGAACGTTTCGGGTGTTTGCGCGGCGTGTCGGCGGCTGATCGCTCGCGGTGGCGCTCCCCAAGCATTCCCTGGACTCCGGCAAATCGCCCGGCGGACAGCGGTCACCAGGTGGTCACCAGGTGACACTTTCGGCCACAAGATTTCGGTGCGGGCCATGAACTTCTCCTACGTGGCCGACGGCCGGATCGTCGGCGAACGGCGCCAGTTCGACCTCCTCCGGGTGAAGCAGCAGATCGATGCCGTACCGGCGTCGTGAACCTCGTAACGCCGGGTGAGCCTTCTGTCGTGCGGGATAGCCGCTGCCGGGAAGGCCTGTACAGCGCGGTGGCAGAGGACGAGGGCCCGCACCGGAGCGCGGGCGCCGACGCTGGTTAACCGCAAGTGGTCGGTCTCTCCTTCTTGATCCGGCGTCTTCGCGCAGACAGCACCCGCTGCGGTGAGCTGTACGCCTTGTCGCCGCTACCCGGCCGGGTGTGGGAGTGCTCGCCCTCCGGGCGAATACTGCAACCCTCGAATACCGACACTCCACCAGTGCATGTCGACACGGTGGACACGGAGATCGTGGCGATCGCGGGCTCCCCGTCCCGCCCCGCCTACCTCGTCGGCCGGCTCCCGGACGGACCCTCACCCAGACGGCGCAGTTGGACAGCAGGCAGCGCGCCGCCGTCGGCCGGGTACTTGCGGACGGCGTCCGGGAGGCGCTGCCTGGTGGGGGCCACCGGGTGGTCACGCCGCTGCTCGCCGAGGTGGAGTTGGGCACCACCCGGCACCGCACCGTGCGGTTCGTTCGTCTCCGCGAGGATCTGGGCCCGGCCGAGCCGGGGCCGTCCGGGTGAACAGGGCGGTGTCGCCGGCGACCTGGCCGGAGCCCGGCCGCTACAAGGAGGGGAACCGGCGCAGGAGCAACGTGCGGAGGGCCGATGGCGACATGGCAGGACGAACCGGGCGCCCGGGAATGGCGCCAGGCCGCAGACACGGCCGACCGTGTCCGCGCCCCAGGCGTCCCCCCGGGCGAGTTGCCGGGCTACCGCCAGGGCTGCACGGCGATCTCCGAGGCGATGCGGCTGCTGGCCGACCCGACCGTGCCCGGCGCGCTGACTGCAGCCCGGTCGGCCATCCGCCGCGCACTTCGGCTGATGCCGCAGTCCGGGCCAGACCAACTGTGCTACGAACAGCGCTGGCGCGGACGCCACCGATGGGACGGTCCGCTGCAGGTGTGCGACCGGCCGACCTGCGGTCGCTGCCTACCACTGAAGGCCGCAGCGGAAGTTGAGGCGGCGCGCGCTCACGATCCCGCGGCTGCGAGATGATCGCTTCCGGCTGCTGGATCCTGGCGTCGTAGTGACTTGCGTTGACAGGACGGCAGGGCGCGGGCGGCCCCGGCCTCCTGCGCCGGGCGCGCCTCTTCACCTACGCCTGGTTGTAGTGTGCGTGGGTGCGCTGTATAAGGGGCGTCGACCGATGAACCCGCCCATCCGCATTCCGTGAGCTCAGAATCTGTGTGGCCAGAGGAACGAGTCTGGGATGCGAACGGCGGGCGGCCTGCGGGGGGTGACGACGCCGATGGCGTCTTCGGCGGCCCGCAAGGCCTGTTCGTGGCTGCCGCTTTCGAGGTGATGAGCAGCGCAGTTTCTGCAGTCGCCGGTGCGGGCGTGCCCGGGACTGCTGAGACCGCGTACGTGGGCGAAGACGTGTTCGGGGAAGTCGGCCCGCACCGTGCGCCAGGTGCCGCGTTGGTGTTCTTCGGTGAGGTCCGCGGCCACTTCCGGGTGCATCGGCGGGTACACCTGGCCGTCGTGCTCGCGGAGCATGAAGACGCGGTCGACGTAGTCGACGGTGTCCCCCTTCGGTTGCTCTGCATCGAGCCAGGCCAGGGCGTCACTGCGACTCCTGGGCCCCCAGAGGTAGTCCGTAGGGAACTGTGTGGTTTCGAACCGGGCGTCGAACGCCGCCCAGTACGCGTCCTCGTACCGGCTTCCGGGGCCAGAAGCGCTGCGGATCAGGATGTAGTGGTATCCGTCGGCATCGGTATCGTCGCGCAGGGCATCGGCCTGGGCCATGTGGACGCTTCCCTCGTCGTTCCAGGCCATGACGACGATGCCGCGTTCCACCGGGGCGGGGTACAGGCGCCCGCCGGGGGTCGGGTGCCCCCAGAGCTGATTGATGAGCTCTGCCAGGTCGTGCAGGGTCCGTGCCGTCTCCACGGGCGTCGTGCGGTGGTAACCGGTCGGGTCGGCCACAGCATCGCGCAGCTTCGACATCGCATGCTCGATGCCACGCGTGCGCTGACCACGCAGCAGACCGGCCGCCCGTGCCCAGGTCCGCAGCCCGGCCAGCATGCCGTTGAAGTCGATCAGCGTGATGCCGACCTTCAACCGCCACTGCGGCGATGGCTGTTGCCGCGGTCTCCGCCGGCTCCTCCTGCCCATCTTCTTCACCGCGGCGAAGACATCGTCGTAGGTGCGCACGTCCTCGGTCACTGGTGGCTCACAGCCGTTGGCGTCCTCGAATGTGACCGCACCGGCGCACCACTGGACGAACCGTTCTCGCAGCGCCTGCTCCATCACCAGCAGGGCGCGGTCGTCGACCATGGTGAAGACGTCGTACTCGAGCAGACCGTAGGCGAAGAGGCGCTGAAGCCGATCGAACTCCCGGCGCGTTCCCTCCGCCACGTCCGAAGCAAGATCGCAGTCCGCGACCAGTCGCTGCAGGAAGTCGGCCGACCGCTCGGCAGGCATCGGGCCGCCCAGCCCGAGCGGGGTGAAGATGAGCGCGTGCTGTCCGGCGTCTGCAGCTCCTCCAGCGAGCGGATCTCGGCCACGGTTACGACCCAGAGGGCCGCGACGGCATCCCCTGGCCCAAGGCCACAGTCCGGTTCCCAGACCGCCTACGGGGTCCATCCTCGCCGCCACAGCCTTGACTCAGGGCGACAGCTAGGCAACGGAGTTTGGGGACTTCGGCCACCCCGGCCGCCGGGTACACCTCCGCCACCTCCTCCCACAGTCCGGGTTCGGCGGTCTTGCTTTCCCCTGGCAGGGAGCGGCAAACGGCTGAATCACGCCATTCCGTCACGCAGGGTGCACACGGCGAGGCTGCGGCGATCTTGTCGTTTTCTTACCGGTTACTCCACTTCTTCTTTCATCTCTTAGGAAAATCTTAAAACCGCACAGAGGGTGCGGTCACAGGCCGAACTGCCCAATACCTTCGGTTCGAAGGGTATGAAGGCGGGCAATTGGGATGGGCTGAGGCCACCGTCAGGATCAGGCTATTTAACGCTCCTTGGTGACCCGCATGGCTCGATTTGGGTATCTGGTGCTCTTTCAGTAAGTGAAGTCTGAGCCTTTTGTGAAGATCAGCTCGTTTCTGTTGGCTCCGTATCGCGGAGCGTGAGGGAGGGAGCTGATCGTGCGTCACAGACCTGTGGCCCATGGCAGATCAAGTAGAGGCCGGGTGCGCCAGGCGCGACGGCTACGGCAGATAGCCATCGGCGTCGTCATGCTGTTCGCGACCGAGGCGGCCCTGGTGTCCCAGGACACCGGCATCGCGTTCGCCACGCCAAGCACCGATGTCACGGCGGAGTCGACCGCCCCGGCATCGGGTCCGGCAGAGGCGCAGGACGAGGCGTCAGCGGTGCTGATGGCCCGGTTGCAAGGCCGGAAGATCGAAGTGGTCTCTGAGCGGACGGCGGACTCGACGACGTACGCGCTGCCCAGTGGGGAGCTGGAGACGGCGGCGTACGCGGGTCCGATCCGAGTCAAGCAGGCAGGCGCATGGAAGGACGTCGACACCGCGCTGTCCGACACCGGTGCCGACCTCACTCCCGCGGCGGCGGTTGCCGACATCGCGGTCTCGGACGGCGGGGACACCGATCTCGCGTCGGTGACCAAGGGCAAGGAGTCCTTCGGGCTGGGCTGGCAGGACAAGCTGCCCACCCCGACGGTGAAGAACAGCACCGCCGCCTACGACCTGGGCAGCGGCCAGACCCTCTCGGTGACCGCGCTGGCGCAAGGCTTCTCCGAGAACATCAAGCTGACCCAGCGGCCCGATGGCGACGCCGTCTCGTACCGGATCCAGCTGGACCTGGACGGGCTCAAGCTGTCCCAGGCCGACTCCGGCCACCTGCTGCTGAAGAACAGTGACGGCGACCTGGTCGCCGAGGCACCGGCGCCGATGATGTGGGACGCCTCCAAGAACCCGGCGTCCGGCGAGTCCGACCACCAGGAGCAGGTAGCGACCAAGGTCGAGACCGCGGACGACGGCGCGCAGACCCTGGTGCTCACCCCGGACCAGGACTTCCTGGCGACAGCGCAGTACCCGGTGACGGTCGATCCGACGTCCACGCTCGCGGTGACCACCGACACCTGGGTGCAGACCCCGGACTACACCGACTCGCAGGTGTCCTCGACGGAGCTGAAGTCGGGTACGTACGACGGCGGCAGCGACATCGCCCGCTCGTACCTGAAGTTCGACGTGTCGAAGTTCGCGGGCAAGCACATCACCGACACCAACCTGGCGCTGTACTCGTACTACTCCTCGACCTGCTCCACCTCGGGCGCGGGCACCCAGGTGCGGCGGATCACCTCCTCGTGGTCGTCGTCGGACGTCACCTGGGGTGTCCAGCCGTCGACCACGACGACCGGCGCGGTCACCAGTACCGCGGCCAAGGGCTACAGCAGCACCGACTGCCCGGCCGGCACGGTGAACTTCGACATCGACGCCATCGTGCAGGCATGGGCCAGCGGATCGGTCAACTACGGACTCCAGGTCCGCGGCGCGGACGAGAGCGACTCGCTGACCTGGCGGCGATTCCGCTCGGCGAACTACGCCTCCGGCGACACCTCAGTCGAACCGCACCTGACGGTCACCTACAACTCCTACGCCACCACCAGCGGACTGGCGATCTCGCCCAGCAGCGTGAACGCCTACAGCGGCAAACGCTATGTGACCACCTACACGCCGACCCTGTCGGCGAAGGTGACGGACGCGGACGGCTCGTCGGTCAAGGCTCAGTTCGAGATCACCAACGACCCGTCGTACTCCGGTGAGACCTCCTACTCCTACACCGGCACCACCGCCTCCGTGGCCTCCGGCTCCACCGCGAAGCTGACCATCCCGTCCGCGAACCAGCTGGCCGGGGCGCATCTGCGGATGCGGGTGCGCGGCTACGACAGCACCGACTACGGCGCCTGGTCGTCGTACATCTACTTCGTACCGAACGTCGCCAAGCCCACCGCCCCCTCCATCGCCTGCGCCGCCTACCCGCAGGACACCTGGACGGCGAAGGCCTCCGGAGCGGTGACCTGCACATTGGACACCTCCTCCAGTGACGGCCAGGGCTACCTGTGGGGCCTGGACGACACCGCCACACCGAAGTCGGTCTACGACACCGCAGACGGAAACGGCGGTGACCCGCTGACCATCTCGATCACTCCGGGCGAGGACTGGCACAAGCTGTACGCCAAGACCATCGACTCCGGCGGCAACATCTCCACCACCGCCACCACCTACGCCTTCGGCGTCGGCGGCGGCGCCGGAGTGCTCACCCCACAAGACGGCGACAGCTCTGCCCGTCGGATAAGCCTGACCTCCACCGGCGATCCCGGCTACACCGGGGTCACCTACCAGTACCGGCGCGGCGAAACCGACACCTGGACCAGCATCCCGGTCGTCGACGTCACCAAGTCCTCCGACAACTCCGCGATCTCCGCCTGGCCCGTGTCGGTGACCGGAGGCTCCCCGGCCGCACTGACGTGGAACGTCACCAACTCCCTGTCCCAGGACGGCTCTCTCGACATCCGGGCCGCCTTCACCGACGGCACAACAACGGCCTACTCCTCAGCTCACACCATCACCGTGGACCGCAACGCCGGCACCGCGCCCAGCGCCGATGTCGGCCCCGGCACGGTGAACGCGCTGACCGGTGACTTCACCCTGTCCGACACCGACGCCTCCGGCTTCGACCTATCCGTCTCGCGCACCGCCTCCTCCCGCCGCCCGACCGCGGGCTCGGACGCGGAGGGCCAGGTGGCCATCTTCGGCCCGCAGTGGACCTCCGGAACCACCGCAGAGATCACCGACTCCGACTGGGCGTACGTCCGCAGGACCTCCTCCACCTCGGTGGCCCTGGTTGACGTAGACGGAGAGGAGACAGGGTTCACCGCCACCTCGGCGGGCGGCTGGAAACCCGAGCCCGGCTCGGAAGACCTGACCCTGACCGGTTCCGTGAATGGCACGTTTACGGTGAAGGACGACGAGGGGACCACCACGACGTTCGCGAAGGTGGACTCGACGGCCACGACTTGGCAGGTCGCCAGCACCTACCTGCCGACCGCCAACTCCACCACCACGGTGGTCCCGGAGAAGGTCACCTCCGGCAGCACCACCCGGGCCCGCCCGAAGTACGTCATCGCGCCCACGACAGCAGTCAGCGCCGACAAGTGCCAGACCGCCATCGACACCGCGACCGCCGCCGGCCAGGACTCGTTCACCAACGCCAGCGACACCACCGGCTGCCGGGTCATGCAGTTCGTCTACGCATCATCGACCACGGCCACCAGCTCAGCGTTCGGCAATTACACCGGACAGGTCCAGCAGATCAAGCTGTGGGCGATCACGCCAGGAGCAAGCACCACCACCGCCACAGTCGTCTCCCAGTACACCTACGACACCGCCGGCCGCCTGCGCGAGCAGTGGGACCCCCGGATCAGCCCCGCGCTGAAGACGGCCTACACCTACGACAGCGCCGGACGCGTCGCCACCTTGACTCCCCCCGGCGAGCTGCCGTGGACCTTCACCTACGGCACGGCCGGCAATGCGGCCACCGCTGGCACGGGCATGCTCCTCAAGGCATCCCGGCCGAACCTGACCGCGGGCACCAAGAGCACCACCGACGGCACGACCGCGACTACCAGCGTGGTCTACGACGTGCCGCTGACCGGCTCCAAAGCCCCCAACCCCATGGGCACCACGGACATCGATGACTGGGGCCAGACGGACGTACCGACCGACGCGACCGCCGTCTTCCCCGCCCCCGTCTCCCCAGCCGAATCCGTGCCGGCCTCGAACACAGGCAGCGACCTGACCGCCACCGACTACAAACGGGCGACCATCACCTACACCGACGCCTCTGGCCGCGCAGTCAACACCGCCACCCCGGCTGGGCACATCGGCATGACCGAGTACGACCGCTTCGGCAACACCGTGCGCGAACTGACCGCGGGAAACCGCGAACTCGCAGTAGCCACCAGCGGCGACGGCCGCGCAGAACAGATCGCACTGTCCATCGACCAGATGACCAGCGCCGACCGCGCTGAACTGCTGTCCACGCGCTCGGTGTACTCCTCCGACGGCCTGCGCGAGAGTGACGAGTACGGTCCGCTGCACCAGGTCACCCTCACCGCCGCGCTGAAAGCCGGCAGCGGCGGCACCGACCTCCCGGCCGGTTCGCAGGTCACGGCACGCCAGCACACGGTCAACACCTATGACGAGGGCCGCCCGACCGACGGCACCGCCACCGTCGCCAACCAGGTCACCACCACCAAAACGGGCGCCTTCGTGGACGGCTACCCGTCCGACGGTGACGTGCGCACCACCACCACCCAGTACGACTGGGCAAAGGGCCTGCCCACCGCCACCATCACCGACCCGTCCGGCCTGGCCCTGAAGACCACGACGTCCTACGACTCTCAAGGCCGGGTCATCAAGAGCGCCCTGCCGAAGTCGTCCGGCTCGGACGCGGGCGCCACGGTCACCACGTACTACGCGGCCACCGGCACCGGCGCGTGCAACGGCAAGCCGGAATGGGCCGACCTGCCCTGCTCCACCGGCCCCGCCGGCAGCATCACCGGCGGCGGCTCCAACCCCACCCAACTGCCCACCAAGACCATCGAGTACGACCGATGGGGCAACACCGCCAAGGTCACCGAAACGGCGAACTCGGTCACCCGCACCACCACCAACACCTACGACGCCGCAGGCCGCACCAAGACCACATCGATCAGCGGCGGGGTGGGCACCGGGGTAGCGAGCACGACACTCACCTACGACCCCGACAGCGGTGACGTGGCCACGGCCACCTCGAACGGCCAGACCATCACCCACACCTACGACCAGCTCGGACGGGAAATCACCTACACCGACGGCGCGGGCAACACCGCCGCCACACAGTACGACGCGCTGGACCGCGTGGTGAAGACCACCGACTCCTCACCGTCCACCACCACCTACACCTACGACACGGCCAAGGACCCGCGCGGTGTGGAGACCTCCCGCACCGACTCCGTCGCCGGCACCTTCGCCGCCACCTACGACGCGGACGGCGACCTCGCCACCGAGTCCCTGCCCGGCGGCTACACCCTGACCCTCGGCCAGGACGAGACCGGCGCCGAGACATCCCGTGTCTACACCCGCGACAGCGACGGCACCGTCGTCGCCTCCGACAGCACGGAAGAGAGCGTGCAGGGCCAGGTCGTGGCCGACGCGAACACCGCGGGCCAAAGCCGCAGCCGCAGCTACAGCTACGACACGGCCGGACGCCTCACCCAGGCGGACGACACCGACCCGGACGGTGCCTGCACCCGCCGCGACTACACCTTCGACAACAACACCAACCGCACCGCCCTCGCCGTCGCCACCAGCGACGTCGGCGCGGCCTGCACCTCCACCGGCGCGACGACGACGTCGTACTCCTACGACAGCGCAGACCGACTCACCACGTCTGGCACGGCGTATGACGCCTTTGGCCGCACCACCACCCAGGCGTCCGGCGCCACCGTCGGCTACTACGCCAATGACCTCGTCCGCCAGCAGACCTCCGGCACCAGTCGGCAGACGTGGAACCTGGACGCGGCCGGCCGACTCGCCACCTGGACCACCGAATCCAACAGCAGCGGCACCTGGACCCAAACCGGATCCAAGACCAACCACTACGGCTCCGACACCGACAGCCCCGACTGGATTCAGGAGACCAGCAGCACCCTCACCCGCAACGTCCAGGGCACCAGTGGCAACCTCGACGCGATCACTAGCGCCACCGGGGACACTGTCCTCCAGCTCACCGACATCCACGGTGACGTGACGGTGCAGCTCCCTCTGGACACCTCCAAGGCGCTGACCGCCCTCGCCTATGACGAGTACGGCAACCCGGAGTCCGGCACTGCCACCAGCCGCTACAGCTGGCTCGGCGGCAAGCAGCGTTCCAGTGAAACCGTCACCGGCGCCATCCTCATGGGCGTACGCCTCTACGACCCCACCACCGGCCGCTTCCTGTCCGTCGACCCTGTTCCCGGCGGCAACGCCAACGCCTACGAGTACTGCAGCAGCGATCCGCTCAACTGCTACGACCTCGACGGCCGGTTCGGTTGGGGCAAATGGATCGACAGGGTGGGCACTGGGCTGGCGATAGCCGGAATGTTCGGTTGCGCCGCGTGTTCTGCCATCTCCGCAGGTATTTCCCTCGGCCGAGGTATTTACAAGGTTTACCACGGCGACCGGAGCGGCTATATGGACATAGCCGGTAGTGCCACCTTTGGTGCCGGAAGGGGCTTTCGCTATGCGGGGAAGTTCTGGAAGGGCCGCAGGATGGCGCGATACGCCAAGGGGGTGCGCGGCAGCGGGAGGTACAACAAGCGGATGCGCAGCAGAGCGGCCAAGGCAAGCAGTCGGTACCATCACCGCTACACGCGGCGTGCGGACGGGATCGACAGGTGGTACGGCGGAGCTTCCACGGCCTACGGCCTCTATGGGGAGTACCGCTCCTACCGGCAGCAGGGATGGCGGCGATGGCTGCGGTGACCAAGAACCACAAGAGCATGCTGAGATCCGTCGAGACCCGCCTGACCACCTTGATATTCCTCATTCTCGCACGTGGGGATCGGCAGGAGGCGGCGATCGCGGCCGCTGAGGCCGACCAGGCCGTGGCGGAACTGTTCGAGCTTCGACCGGGAAAGATCCGCCGGAAGGCTGAGAACAACGTGTGGGGCCCAGCATCGGACGTGCTGGGATTCCGTTCATGGCTGTGGTTCGTCGTCGCTGCCCTGGTGGGAGTCGGCTGTCTCCTGCTGGGCACGGGTGATTCAACGGCAGAACGGTACGTGCGGATCGCGCTTTCCCTGGTCGTCGCAGTGCCCAGCGCTCTGTTCCTATCACGCCAACTGAGCCACATCCTGACGCGACGGGCCCTGCGAACTGGGAACGCCGAGCAGAGAACTCTCCTCTGGATCAGCCGCTGGCTCGGCGAAAGCGCAGTTCTCATCCTCACCCTGGGAATGTGGGGAATCTGGATAACGGTTCTAGTCCTCTAGCCCGTTTAGTCCAGACCCCGCCCCCCTCCAGCGATGCGGGGCGCCCTCGATCTGGCGCCCCGCATCAGGCCCTGACACGGAAAACAATGACCACGGAGAACGAGCAAGGAAAGACAGAGAAAACGGTAACGTTTCCAATCATCCTGATCGATGACGATCAATGGCTCGCGTGCCCCACATCCGGGCGAACGGCAGGCGCGTGCGCCGCGACCAGCTCGACGTGCCCGACTCGTTCGGCGAAGGCGTGCTGTGCCTGATCGACCGCAACGGCAGCTTCCCCTCCGCCTGTTCGGCCGTGCCGCTCGCCCCGAACAAGCTCCTGCACACCGGCCCGCTCGACGCGTACGACAAGGCCGGGGCCGGTATCTACCTCATCGACATCCCCGCCTGGACGCGCACCGACATGCCGCACCCCCTGGGGCGGATCGCCGACCGGCCGGACGAGGACGGCCGAGCGTGGGTCACCACCCCCCACATCAAGCAGCTGATGAAGCTCGTGAGGGACAACCACCTCGACGCGATGCCGACCATCCACGACTCCTGGACCGGCAAGGCCAACGAGTCGCTGTTCAAGCCGTTCTACGAAGCCACCCGCCAAGGCGCGCACCGAACTCGTCCAGGTCGGCGGCGCCCCCTACAAGGCCTACAAGACCCGCCTGTCCATCGCACTGCGCCTGCTGTGGCCCAAGCGCCCCTCCCAGCGCTCCCCGTTCTGGCGGCCGGACTGGCGCATGAGCATGGTCGCGGAGGCGTCCGTCCGTCACTGGAGCGTGGCCTTCCGGGCCGTCGAGGAAGGCCACCGGCTCCTGGCGCTGCGCAACGTCGACGCGGCCGTCTTCTGGGCGCCGGATGGCACCGCGCCCGCCACGTACCGGATCGGGACCGGCTTCGGCGAAGTGAAGGCCAAGTTCGTCCAGCCCGGCGAGATGATTCCCGAGGGTGACGACTGATGGCTGGCCCCAGAGGCCGCGGCGACTCCCTGGGCGCCGCCCTCAACGACCTCCTGCGCTCCCAGGTCACCCCCCGCCACCGGCTGTCGTCGTACAACGCCAAGCACTGGCACGCCCAGCTCAGTCAGCTCACCGCGACCCACCGCGGGCAGCAGGCTCTGGCCGACGCCGGCCTCCACGTGACGACCAAGACTCTGGTCAACTGGCTGTCCGACGCGGAGTACAACGTCCGCCGCAGCTACCTGGACATCATCCACACGGCGTACGAGAACGTCGCCATCGTCCCCGCCGACCCGCTCCCCGACCACATCACAGACGGCCAGTACGAGATCAGCGGCGTCGTCAAAACCGGCAACGACGTACGGACGCGCGGCACCGCGGACGCCGCACCCCTGCGCATCGACGGCAGCCGGGGCAACTGGGACGCGATCGAGGAACTCTGGCTCGCCGGCGAACTCACCGACGACGAGTTCGAGGACCACTTCATCAACGACGTCATCGTCGAGGACATCGGCGAAGGCACCGACGGCTGGGAGTTCACCGGCGCCTCGTACTCCGTCGAAGTCCGGTAGCAGCACTGAACCGGCACCTGCACGAGGTCGTTCTGACCGGACTTCAGTCCAAGCCCGTTGACTCCCGGGCGACCACCGTGCAGGTCCCGTGGGCGGTCGCGCCTGCGTCCGTACGTGGGCGAGGCCGTCAGAGCCCTGTTGCTCCGGGCCGTCTGCCGCACGTTCGCCCCGTCAGGGATCTGCGGCCCACCACGCCCCCCCGCTTGGGATCAGTATCAGCACGACTGAATGTCCCCTAGGGACAACGGTTCGCAAACGCTACCCTGCGTGCTCAAGTGCGGGCGAAGACACGGGGGTTGAGGGTGTCCGGAGATTCAGGCGTGCCCAACTCGGGCGATGCGGCGACCTTTGGTCAGGACGGTGCGGCGGGTGCTACCGCGCCCCAGAACGGGCTTACAAGAGCGACCCGGGCGATGAAGAGACTCCTGCCCGCGGGGCGCCGGGGGTGGGTGGCGCTCGGTGTGGTGGCCTGTCTGGCCGTGGCCGGTATCGGGTGGGCGCTCTGGCCGTCCAAGGAGAAGGCGATTCCTTTGCGCCTGGTCACAGGGACAATCCAAGCGGACCTTCTCACTCCTGACAGTGTCAGCAAGCTCGCCAGGACGACCTTGGTTTCCGGCCCCAGGTCGAACCAGCCGCACGCCCCGATCACGGTCTCTCCGTCAGACTGCGCCGTGGCGGTGGGGCCCTCGACCGAGTCTGTGTACGGGCACGCGTGGAGCGCGTTTGTGTCAGCGACCTATCAGGACACCGGGGGCACGGGCGCGTACACCGTGAACCAGGTCATCGGCGTGTTCCCGGACCGCGAGAAGGCCGGTGCCGCATTCAAGACCCTCACCTCCGGTCTCACCCGGTGCCCGTCCTCGACGCGCACCGACCAGGCCGGCCGTACCTCGAAGTGGGACTACACGGCCGATCCGGCGAGCCAGGTCGCCGTGGCGTGGACGGCGACACAGCGCGGCGGGGGAGGGTGGGCCTGCTACCACCAGGCACGTCTGAAGGGCATGAGTCTTCTCCAGGTCACCATCTGCGAGGCCGGTGACGGGCAGCTGGTCACCTCGAAGCTCGCCGACGCACTCTCCGGGAAGGTGAGCGGATGACCCCGCGTACCGGTCGGCCGTCCGCTCGCTTTCAGCGAGTTGTACTGCGCGCCGCCTGCCTCCTCCTGGTGGCCGTAATGGTGCCGGCCGTCGATGCGGGGACACGGGCCGGCGCAGCCACGGGCACGCTGGCCGCCCCGGCTCAGCCTGGCAGCGTCGCCCGCCTGGCTCCGTCAGGGGACCTCGCGGCTGCCTCGGCAACCCTTGTCGAGGAAGCCGAAGCGTTCAACCGGGAGCAAGCGCAGTTCGCGCAACAGGCGAAGGCCGTGATCGCCGAAGCGGAGAGGATCACCAAGGACGCCGCCGCCGCCAACAAGGCCGCCGAGGCGCTCAAGACCCGGTCCGACGCCCTGGACAGGGAAACCGGTTCCTTCAATGCGCGTGCGGACGCCCTGAACGCCAAGATCGATGCCCACAACAGAAAGCCGAACACCTTCGAACTGCCCCGACAGGCCGCCGCAGCCAACGCGTACTCCGCCGAAGCAAGCCAGCTGAATAGCGAGCAGTCCCAACTCCGCGCCGAACAGAGCAACCTGCGGACCAAGCAGTCCCAACTCACCAGGGAGCGGTCCAAGCTCAGCGCCCGGCAGGCTCAACTCACCGCTGCCACCGAGGCGAACGACGCGAAGGCCAGCACGCTCCAGAGCAGGCAGCAGCAACTGGTCTCCCAAGGCCAGCAGTTGCTCCAGGAGATAGCCGAGGCCATCCAGAGCCTCGCTGAGGATCCGCCGGACCCGGCGGCGGCGATGGACCAGGGCGGTGACGCGGCCCGTCCGCCCCAGCAGTCCGCTCAGACGAAGCCCCAGGAAGCTGACGACAGCGCCGAAGGCGGCGACACTCCCTCCAGGCTGCCGCAGAACGCCGCACTCGAGGCGTACGCGCAGCGAACCGGTGACACGGTGGACCGGCAGCCCGGCACGGTGTACCTGTCACCCGCCACCATCCGCGCGCTCCCGCAGTCTCAGGCGGCCCGCCTGACCAGCCCGGCCTTCGGTTACGACGGGCTGGTCAGCAATTCCGACGGGACGTACACGGCGTTGCGGGTGCAGACCTCGCAGGCAGCCAGTCCGGCGCAGGCGGCCTTGGAGTCCGCCGTCAAGCAAGGAAGAACGACCACCTTCACCTTCGGTGGCCGAGAGATCGTCTTCAAGCAGTTCATCACCGTCTACGAGGACCCGGAATCCTCATCGTCCGGTGGCGGCACACCCTCTCCTTCTCCGTCTTCGTCCTCCGGCGGAAAGGCCGAGTGCCTGGCCAACAAGCCAGGCCCGGCACAAGGGACCGGGGGCGGCGGAGGATGGATCCTCAACACGGCCCAGGGGGTCCCGGCGCGCAATAAGATGAACAGTCCGGCAGGCCCGCCGGGCACCCGCTCCGGCAAGGCAGAAGCCTGCCTGGCGAGCCCCCTGACGCCTGGAACCGATGCCGACGGCGACATCACCGGTTTCCAGGACGCACGTATCCAGGAGCCCACCGCCAACCTCTCCCGATGCCACCTGATCGCACGGGCACTCGGAGGAAAGGGCAGTACGCAGGCGGACTGGGCGAATCTCTTCCCCTGCTGGCAGGTTGGGTTGAACACCACCCGGGGCAGCATGCGGACCTACGAGACGATCGTCCAGGAAGCCGTGAGTGCCTTCCCGGCGGGAAGCGGAAACGCGGTGTACTACGAGGTGACGCCGCACTACCGGGACGAAACCAGCACCATCCCCGACGGCGTCTCGATGAACGCCACCGTCCAAAAGCCCAACGGATCGTCATGGCCGCTCTTCCCCCCGATCACACTCCTCAACACCGCGAAGGGCGGCAGCCGCAACCTGGGAAACTGACATCCGCCCACCAGGAGGCCGACGTGACCCGCACTACCCCCCCACGGCCGGCCGACATCGCCGCCGCCTTCCCCGAACTCATCCCCCTAGCCCGGACGGCGACCCGGTTGCACCCGCGACCAGGTTCGCCGTCCCCCCGGGACAGCTCAGTGGGCGGGCCGCTGCTGTGGCCGGCACACGAGCCGTGGCCGCATTGCGACGGCCCGCACTGGGCATCGGACCTGCTGCCAGCACGCTCCCCGGCCGATGTACGGCAGCTGCGGCGACTTGAGGAGGCCGCCCGGGCCGGTCTCCCGCACACCCTGCAGGAGCAGGCCGAGATGGCCCGGATCAAGGCCGGACACCCGACCCCCACGGGGCCGATCGCCATGCTGGCTCTCGCCCAGTTGTACGTGCACGACGTTCCCGTCCTGCGCCGGCCGGGGGAAGCGGACCTCCTCCAGGTGCTGTGGTGCCCCTTCGACCACGGCGAGCAGAACATGCCCAGGACCGAGCTGTTGTGGCGGTCCTCGACCGAGGTCACCGACGTTCTCACGCCAACTCCGGAGCCGGACGCGGTCCAGTACGGCGACTATCTGCCCGAGCCCTGCCCCGTCGACTCGGAACAGATCGTCGAGTACCCCGCAGCCGCAGAATTGGACGAGGAACTGCGCAGGCGGGTGGCCGAGTGGAGCACACGGCAGACGGCCGGTGCGGGACCCGGCGGCCTCTACGATGGAGCGCAAGAGCTCTTCTACGACCACGAGTTGTCCCTCGCGCCCGGTTGGAAGGCCGGAGGATGGGCGCCATGGAGTGTCACTGACCCCCATCCCCGGTACTGCACCGTCTGTCGCAGCCGGATGGAGCCGATGCTGACCGTCGCCTCCTATGAGTGGCAGCCGGACGGTCCCAGCTGGGTCCCCTATGAGGACCGGGCCGCCGCCGCGTCCCCAACCGTGTATCCCACCCTCGCCAACCCCACCAGGATCAACCTCGCCGGCGGCTACAACCAGCAGATTTATTCCTGCCCCGCGTCGCCGGAACATCCGCACGCCACGCTGCTCCAGTAAGTTCGCAATTCAATGTGAAGTGCCCCGGGATCATCGCTGATCTTCGGCACTCAGATTCGAACGAGCAGGTTGTCCGACGCCCGGTTCAACGGGGATGTGAGTGCTTCGCAGGTCACAGCAACCGGCTGATGAGCCTTCAGAAGACGCCAGGGCTGATGGGTTGCCTGCGTCGAGGCCGTCGACTGTGGTGGTGTGCGGGACCAGCAGGGCGGCAGCTGCCGACCCTCTGCGGATCGACGGCAGCCGGGGCACCGGGACGAGATCGAGGAACTCTGACTCGCCGGCGAACTCGCCGACGACGAGTTCGAGGACCACTTCATCGACGACGTCATCGGCGAAGGCACCGACGGCTGGGAGTTCACCGGCGCCTCGTACTACGTCGAAGTCCGATAGCAGCACGCACCAGCAGCCGAACCGCCCGCCGCAGCAAGGGAATCCACATCTTGAGCCACCACCCAGAACGGCGGGAGTTACCGCTGATCGCCGTGTACGGAGAGACGGCCGCGAAGGCCGAGCAGCGTGTGACCGAGCTTCTCGGCGCCGCAGGCGCGAGCCCGCCTGAGGTGCACACCCTCATCGCGGCCATCCAGGCCGGCGCCGTGGAAGGCGCTCAGGGCGAAGTCATCGAGCTGGACCTACAGGCCCCCTCCAGCAGCAGCGACCAGGTCCACGAAGGCTGGTTTCACGCTGTCGAGGCGATCGCCGACAGGCTCGCCCACATCGCCGACCGCATCGTCCAGCAGGCCCGAACGGCGCCTCACACACGGGTCTTGGCGGCGTTCAAAAAGTGAGCTGTACCCCTACGACTCCTTGGTGAACTTCACGTCCAACCCGCACGGCGCATCCCGGTCGTCCGTCGCGCACAGTGCCTTGCCATCGTTCACCACCGCCAGGTCGAAGTGGCAGCCCTCGGCCGCGCCACCGACCGAAAGGGCTATCCAGGAGCCAGACTTCCTCTTTTCGCAGGTCATGGGGGCATCAAGGGCAGCAGTGATCTCGTTTGCCGTTCGGGTGGGCATCGATGGGCGGGCAGCCGAACTGCAACGGGGGGATCTTCAGACGGCTGCCTTGAGTAGGACCGACTGCCGGTGTGGTCGGGCCAGACGGCGGGACATCAGCGTGATGAACGCCCACTGTATATGGGCTTCGGCGTGGGACATCAGGCGTTCGTAGTCCCTCGCGTTGCGCCGGGCGCCACCTCATGCGCAGGCAAACGGTCATCAACAGCACGGCTCGGTACGGCTGTGCAACGTCGTTCGGGCGGCAGGAGTGGGCGAACCGTAAATGAACGGACATTCAGGAGTTCGCAGGCGGTCGACAGGGCATCCTCATATCCGTTGCCATCAGTGGGGGTGGTCGGAGTGACAGGGGGCCCGAGTGGATGCCTCGGCGACGAGACTCCTGTTGGACCAGCAGCGGTATGCGGAACTCGTGGAGGCCGTCGCATGGAGTGCGCGACGGCCTGGCCCACACGGCTGGGACGAGGAGACGTGGACGCTCTTGCTCCGATGCCGCCTGGAGCAGGGCCTCGTCAAAGTGGCCGACGCCTTGGCGGAAGCCGCCGACGGTCGTTTCGCCACTGACGGTATTGCCGGTCTGTGGAGTCGGTTCGTCAGGGTCTTTGCTCGGGGATCGGAGCTGGCTCCCGGGCCGCTGAATGAGTTCATCAGGCATTGCGAACGAGTCGCTGCCGATGCAGCCCCGGCGCCCGCCGCGCTGGCCCGGGACCTCAGGGCACAAGGCTCGGCCCTGCGGTTCGTGCTGTCGGGCCAGGACCCCGCCCAGCGTGCCGTCGTTTCCGATCAGTGGGAGGCCTCGGCGGCCGCCTACCGTCGTGCGGGGCTGTACCAGGACGCCGACCGGGCGATCCGGCGGGCTGCTTCGTTCCTGCGCCGCGCTCCGGGAGCCGACCCTGCTCGGGCCCGTGAGCTTCTACTGGCCCTCTTGGAGTCGGCGGAACGGCGACACGACGCTCTGTCGGCCGCTGAAACGGCATTCGTCCTCGCGGAACTCGATCTCGGTCGCTGGTTCCAGACCGAGTGGCAAGAGCCCGAGGGGCGAGAGGCCGGGCCGCTGCTCGCCGCGCTGGAGAGCGCGGCGGACCGGATCTCCACCGCCGGCGGCTGTCTAGCGGAACCGCGGGCACATCTGGCTCTCGGGCACCTGTGCCTGGAGTACGGGGCGCCCGACGGCGTGGCACTCACCGAGCAAGCGGCAGAAGGCTTCCGGCGGGCTGACGTACCAGGTCAGGAGGTGACTGCCTGGCAGGCGCTGTCCATGTGGCACGTCCATCACGGCGATGCGGCAGCGCGGGCGGTCGCCGACCGCAGGGCTGCGGCTCTGGCCGAACGTATCGGGCATCCGCTCGCCGACGATGCGAGAGCGATCAGCGACGCGGACATCGCCTTTCGCGGCGGAAACCGTGGCCTGGCCGACACGCTCACCCTGCGGCCGAGCCGGTCGGGGACAGGCGAGTTCGCCGGCCAGGCCGTCGTGCGAGCCTCGGTGCTGTCGGCGATGGGCCTGACCGAGGAGGCCATGCAACTGCTGCGAGACGTCGAACATGAACTGCGGGACCGTCCGGCGCCCGCGGGTCTGCTGCCCGAGGTCGCGCTGTCGCTGGCGGGTCTCCTCGCGGAGTCCGACAGCCCCGCGGCCTGCGCGCAGTTGGAGCACGGTGCTGCCGTGGCCCGTCAGCTGGGTCTTCCTGTGGACGAGGCGCGATGCCTTTCGTTCCAGGCATGGGTGATCGTGCTGGCTCGTCGGCGCGACGGCCGCGCGGTGGCCGGCGCACATGACGACGTGGCCGGACTGTTCGACCGGGCGACACGGCTACTGGAGTCTGTACGAACCCTGGAGGCGCGCGTCCACCTGGTGTCGGTCCATCAGCAGCGTGGCCAGGCGGCCTTCTTCGCCGCAGATTGGGAGGAGTGCGGCGAGTCCCTCGGCCGCGCCGAGGAGTTGTCCCGGGCCCTCGGGCTGCGTCCGCAACTCGCCTTCACCCTCAGCTACCAGGCGCTGGTGTTGATCGACCGAGCCCGACAGGGAGGTGGGGCAGCGCTGTACGAAGATGCCGAGAGCCGTCTGGGCGAGGTGCAGCGTCTGCTTGCCGCTGCAGGTATGCGCCCGGAGATATGGCGGGTGCTGTTCCACCGTGGCATCTGTGCGCTGGAGACCGGAGACCGTTATGCGCGCACGAACCGGGACCGCGACAGCCACTGGGTCCGCGCGGGCACACTTCTCGACGAGGCGGCCCGGGAACTGGACCGGCTCCGTGCCGCCTCGGCGACGGCGGACATGACCGCGCTGCGCGCCCAGCACGTACGCATAGCGCTGGCCGGTGACACGTCCGAGGTCTACCGCCTCGGTTTCGAACTGAGCTGGTACCGCAGATCCGACGCGGCCGGGGCGTTGCGATGGCTCGAACGGACCAAAGGCCGGGCGCTGCTCGACGGTCTGGGCGAGCTCGAACTCGCCGAGTCGGTCCTACGGGAGGCGCCCGAACTCGCCCGTGAACGAGCGCTTCAAAACCGCTCCGCCTTGACCGACTCGGAGGAACTGGCGCTGCGTGAGGAAATCGCCGTACTGCTTGAGTCGATGCGCGACGGTCCGATGGCCGGCTACGCACGCGCCAGGTCCGTCGAGCCTCCGGACTACGAGGAACTGCGCGCGGCGCTGGACAGCGACCAGCGGCACACTGGCGGACGTCGGATCGTCGTTGCCGAGTACCGGTGCACTCCTCGTGAGACGCTGCTGTTCGCACTGCGCGCCGACTGGCCCACACCACAGGTGAAGCCCGTCGCGGTCGATCACGCACGCCTGTCCCGTTACGCCGCTCAGTACTTCCGCCGGCCCGGCGGGGTGCGGCTGATGATGCAGGATCTCGCCGACGGGGGAGAACGCGACTGGCACTCCTTCGCGCCGCTCGTCGCCCCGCTGGCGGACTGGACCAGGCCCGGTGACATTGTCTACCTCGTGCCGCACGGCATCCTCCACGACCTGCCGCTGCACACCCTGCCCGTCGCGGGTGAGCCGCTGCTGTTGCGCAATCCGGTGTGCTACAGCCCGAGCACCGCGGTGCTGGTCGACCTCATGAGTCGCGAGGGCAGAGCGCATCAGGCACGGACAGGAGCGCGCGCGGTGTTCGGCGACTCGCAAGCCAATCTGCCGAGGTCGGCGGAGGAGGCAGGGTCTGTGGCCCGTCTCCTCGCGGTCGAGGAGAAACTGAGTGAGGAGGTGACAAGGGCCCGGGTCCTTGAGGCACTGGAGACCTGCGCCCTCGTGCATCTCGCGGGCCATGGCCGCCTGTCGACCGGGGACGGCTTTGAACGCGGCATGGAGATGGCGGATGGGGTGCTGCGCGCCTCCGACCTTGTCGGCCGCCGTCTCGAAGCCGGTCTGGTGGTGCTCAGCGGCTGCGAAACCGGGGTCAACGAACACCGCAGCGGTGACGAGCCGGTGGGACTTCCGCGCGCGTTGTTCCTCGGTGGGACCAGGTCGGTCGTGGTGAGCCAGTGGAAGGTGGCGGACACGTCCGCGGCCGCCCTGCTCGAAAAATTCCACCGGGAACTGGCCAACGGGCACAGCGCCGTTGACGCGTTGCATCGCGCGGCCCGAGCAGTGGCCGGTACAGCACGCCGGCACTTCTACCACTGGGGCGCCTTCGTCGCCATCGGCGACTGGCTATGAGGGAGGATCAGTTGCACAACGGTCAGGACGCGGCGGCGGGCGAGCACACCGCCGACTTCGTGATGGACATTGACGAAGCAGCCCTGGAGGAACGCGCCGAACCGGTCACCCTGGACCGAACGGTCCGACTGATGGCACGGGAGAACAGGTTCGCCCTACGGGCAGGCCCTGACGCGTGGCATCCGCTCGCGTCCGGTCAGGGAAGTACGGTCGACATCCCGCTGCGATGCGTCGCTCACCGGCACCCCGAGTGCCGCCTCCGGTGGGTCAGAGTGAGCGTGGACGTCTCCGAAAGCAACGGGAAGGTCCTCGACCTCAGTCCGAAGGACGAGGTCGCCACCGAACCGGTGAAGGTGACCACCCGGTACAGCGGTGGCCTGTCCCTGGAGATCGAGGCCGTCCCCCTGGGGCCCGAGGTCAGCGTCGAACGGGCCAGGGAACAGGACGTGTACTTACCCCGGCTGACGTCGTCCGGGCCCATGTTCTCAGCGGCCTGGTGGGACTTCATGCAGGTCGGTGAAGCGCCCCTGCACGTCGACCGCGTCCTGCGCCTGCTGGTCGGCCTTCCGGACGGGGTCACCGCTGCCCGCCTGCACACCACCTTGCGGGCGGGCGTCTCGGTCCAGGGAGCCCTCGGCGTCGTACCGCTCGTCGGCCGCCGGAAAGTGCGGCTGGAAGGGCGGGGATCGCTCACCGACAACCCGTAGCGTCGCTCGGCCCCGCAGCGGAGCGCTACTGACGGACTCGTGCATCGCCGTTGCGCTGCCGTTGGGTCTGGTGACCGTGCCGGTGCGGGGTGGGCATCGAGGGCCTGGCCCACTCCAACGGCCTCCAACTGGCGCAGAGTGTCTGGCGACGTCATAGTGGTCCTCGGCGAGCAACTGCCCGGCGAAGCCGGCCTGACGTCGCCGCCTCCGCAGCATCATCACCGACACCCTCGGCCTGCTCGCGGTGCTGGTCACCGCTGCCGGCGTCCAGGATTCCACCGCTGGCCGACCCCTCCCGGAGCAGGCGCCGCCACCGACCACCCCACCCTGCGCAAGGTCTGGTCGACGGCGGCTACCGCAAGCACTTCGTCGAGCACGCTGCAGCTCTCGGCATCAACCTCGAAATCGTCCAACGCACCCCTGGGGCCAGGGGATTCGCCCCGATCCCGAAGCGGCGGCCGGTCGAGCGGACCTATGGCTGGCTGATGCTCCACCGCCGCCTGGCCCGCGACTACGAGACCCTCCCTGCCCGCTCCGAAGCCATGATCCACCTCGCCATGACCGACCTCATGGCCCGCCGCCTCACCAGAGAGAACACCATCTCCTGGCGCGAGATCATGCCGGGTTCATACCGATTGATTCACTTCTTCTTTCATTTCTTAGGAAAACCTTAAAGTGGCCTGGGGGTCCGCACACCGCCCTGCCTATCTATCGTGCACGTGGGCGAGTCATACAAAGGTGCCCATTTACTTGTCAATCGGACTGCTGCGGCATGGAGTAATCTTTGCTGCTGCTTGATCACTCCCCGGGCTTGGATTGAGTGTCCTTTGTGATTCCGGGAGCGCGCCGCGGACCTTCGGTGAAGATCAGTTCGTTTCGTTGAGCTCCACAGTGCGGAGCATCAGGGAGGGAACTGACTGTGCGTCACAGACCTGTGACCCATCGCAAGCCAAGAAGAGGCCGCGTGCAGCAAGCACGACGGCTGCGGCAGATAGCCATCGGCGTCGTGATGCTCATGGCCGCCGAGACGGCCGTGGTAGCCGAGAGCAGTGGACTTGCGTTCGCCGACACCACGACGAATGCGTCGGCCGCTTCTGCATCATCTGACACGAGTAACGCCTCAGGTCCTGCCGAGGCGCAGGACGAGACCTCGGCAGTGCTGATGGCCCGTCTGCAGAACCGGAAGACCGAGGTGCTGTCGGCCCGGACGACTGACTCGACGACGTATGCCCTGCCCAGTGGGGAGCTGGAGACCGAGGCGTATGCGGGTCCGGTCCGGGTGAAGCAGGACGGCACCTGGAAGAACATCAACACCTCACTGTCCGACACCGGCGCGGACTTGACGCCCCAGGCCGCAACCGCGGACATCGCGGTCTCGGACGGGGCGACACGGATCTGGCATCGGTGACGAAGGGCAAGGAGTCCTTCGGGCTGGGCTGGCAGGACAAGCTGCCAACCCCCGAGGTAAAGGACAGCACCGCCTCCTACGACCTCGGCAGCGGCCAGACCCTGTCCGTGACCGCGCTCGCCCAGGGATTCTCGAAGAACATCAAGCTGACGCAGCAGCCGGACGGCGATGCGGTGTCGTACCGGATTCCGCTCAAGCTGGACGGGCTGAAGCTGTCCCAGGCCGATTCCGGTCACCTGCTGCTGAAGAACAGCGCCGATGACCTGGTCGCTGAGGCACCGGCCCCGATGATGTGGGACGCCAGCAAGGACCCGGCCTCGGGTGAGTCCGCGCACCAGGAGCAGGTCGCCACGAAGGTCGAGACCGCCTCCGACGGCTCCCAGACTCTGGTGCTGACTCCCAACAAGGACTCAGAATCCCAGAGCACAGACGGCACCTGGACGCAGACCGGGTCGAAGACCGACCACTACGGCTCCGACAGCGACAGCCCCGACTGGGTCCAGGAGAACACCTCGGCGATCACCCGCAACGTCCAGGACATCGGCGGGAACCTAGGAGCCACCACCAGCGCCACAGGCAGCACGGTGCTCCAGCTGACCGACATCCACGGCGACGTCACCGTCCAGCTCCCCCTGGACCCCTCCGTAGCGCCGACCGCACAGTCTTACGACGAGTACGGCAACCCGGAGGACAGCACCGCCGCCACCCGCTACGGCTGGCTCGGTGGCAAGCAGCGCTCCGGCGAAACGATCACCGGCGTAACCCTCATGGGCGTCCGCCTCTACGACCCCACCATCGGACGGTTCCTGTCCACGGACCCGATTCCCGGCGGCAACGCCAACGCCTACGATTACTGCACCTCCGACCCCATCAGCTGCTACGACCTGAACGGACAGTGGGGTTGGCGGCGCCTTTATCATCGCGCTCTCAACTTCAACTGCACCTGGCTGGATTGGTGTAAGTCATACTCCGGTAGTTCCGTAGCCGCCATATACGCCAGGAAGATAAAGCACAATAAGACCAACGCGGGCCGCAATTACCGGACACGAGCAGAAGCGGAGCGAGACGCGCGAGCAGCTGCGAAAGGCGGCGGACGGTGCCGGTACCGAGGAGTCTGCAGTGCCGGAGACCATGTACACGTAGATTACTACAATAAGTGGGGGGAACTGATGCACACATTCCACTACCGGTGGATACTGAAGATAAAGCCGTAAAGGACCAAAGAATGATTAGTGCTGACGGTGAACAGAATCTACTGTCACTGGCTGACGAAATCGCGCAGGCCGTTCAGCGACACGCCCTGACGGCTAGCTACGGCTCCGACGACCCAGGCGCACTTGCAACAGAAGCGGAAAGCGTTCGGACCCTGATGGAGCGCTACGGAAACCTCCTAGGCGAGGCAAAGGAGGATGTGAGAAATCCATTCAGGGAAATAGTCGCAACTCCGGGTGCGGCTGATCAAGGCCCCGATGACATCGCGAAAAACGAGATCGAACTGAATGTTTCCTACCGCCTGGTTGTCGTAAATTCGGGCAAGGCGGTAGACCTTGCCCACAGTCGAGCCAGAAATAAAGGAGACAGGTCCGCATGTGTGGCACCGAATAGCGCAGACTCGGACCTAGTGTCGGCCCTATTCATGATCGACGGCTGGGATCCCCGGAAATACGATCAGGATGTGGTGCGCTTCCTTGGGGAATCCTGGCAATGTAAATTCGCCAAGTAGCGCGGGCCTCCACTACCTGTTGAAATTCGCCAGCTCTGTGGTCGGCTTGCGTTCACCACGCACAGCCACCGCAGGGCCGGGCTCGATCAAAGGGCCGGTAAGTTTGGAGTATCCGCCGGTGCTCGGGTCAGTAGTCCTCGGCCCAATGACCCGAGCACCGAGGGAGTCGGTATCCGATGCCTGGGACGTTCTGGGACTTGGGGCGACCTTGATACGGCTGGTCCATGACGAAGGCGATTCCAAAGCCGTCGGTTCGTGAACGAGGCCTGGCTCACCGTCTTCCAGCTGCCCGCCTATGCACCCGACTTGAACCCTCAGGAGGACATTTGGTCGCTGGTCAAACGCGACCTCGGCAACCTCGCCGCAGCTGACCTCGCCCAGATCACCCGGGCTGTGAAGCGCAGCCTCAAGCAGATCCAGTACCGGCCCAATCTGGTCGACGGCTGTCTGGCCGGCACTGGCCTGATGATGGGTGGCTGACCGACATGCCCCTCCTGTCCGTGAGGTGAGTGGGTATTCGATGGCAGACCGAGCCTGCCGGCTGCCAGGCTTTGACCATGAGTCTCCAGCCCAACGGCAAATCCGACCCTTCCTGGCTGGGCAACCCGATTGACGCTCGCCCGCTGTTCGGGCCAGAGCTGGCGTCGCTCCTCGACCTGCTACGCCGTCTGCGGCGCAATGAGTGGAGCAGAGCTGCGGTCCCGGGCTGGACCGTGCACGATTTTGCCGCCCACATCCTCGGCGACTACCACGGCCGCCTCGGCGGGAGCGCAGAGAGCCACCAGCGCGCCATGGCCTTTGGGGAGACGCGGGAAGCGTTCATCCACCGGGTCAACCAGGAAGAGCAGCACCCAGACCACCAGCAGCAGGAAGGCCGCTGCTGCGGTCGCCGATCCAGCGGGTCATCCGGCCACCGCGGCGAGCACGGACGCGGCGGCGGCTGCGACGTCGCGGAGGTAAGAGAAGTGTCATCGACGCGCTCGAGTGCGTCGCGCTGAACCAGCGCGCAGAACACGTCGGTGCCGTAGACGATCCCCGTGCTCAGGATCGCCAGCAATGCGGCGAGTTGCGAGAGAAGTGTCATGCCTTCGCCTCCGGGCCGTCGAGCGGCGGCAGGACGCCGATCTGCTGAAACATCTGCATCAGGTTCAGCTCGTCCCAGTGCTCGACGAACATGCCGTCATCGACGCGCCAGATGTCGATGCTGCGCATCTCGACGCGTTGGCCGCTGGCGGGGATGCCCAGCAGGTCCCCGGTGTGGGTGCCGCGGTAGACGAAGCGGCCGACGACGCGGTCACCGGAGACGATCAGGTCTTCCATCGTGACTTTCACGTCGGGCAGGCCGGTGAAGAACGCGGCCCAGAACTGGCGGTTGGCCTCGCGTCCGTCGGCGACGAAGTCGTTGTGGTTGATGTAGTCCCTGGCGACGAATCGGTCCACCAGGTCCGGGTTGTGGGTGTTGGTCATCTCGACGAAGAGCTCAGCAAGCTGGGGTCCGGAGGTGGTCACGCGGTCTCCTCATGGTGTTGGCACCGCTGGCGGTCGCCGCGGCGAGGGTGGGGTAGTCGGTGTAACCGCGGTGGTCGCCGCCGTAGAACGTGGCCGGGTCGGCCTGGTTCAGCGGTGCGCCCGAGCGGAGGCGGGTTGGGAGGTCGGGGTTCGCCAGTGCCGTCGTGCCGACCGTGATGACGTCCGCCAGGCCGGCGTCGAGGTCGGCGACGCGCGTGTCGATGTCGGCGCCCGCACGGTTGAGGAACAGGGCCGTCGGCGACTGCTGCCGCAGTCGCCGCAGCAACTCCTCGTCGCCGCCGTGGATCAGGTGGAGGTAGGCGAGGCTCAGCGGTGCCAGTGCCGTGACGAGTGCCGGGTACAGGTCGCGGGTATCGCGCTCGGCGATGTCGCTGTAGGGGTTGCCCGGCGAGATGCGCAGACTGATCAGCACGCGCTGCCCGGCGGTCAGCTTGCTGTAGTCGAACAGCGCCTGGTGCGCGGTCAGTCCCACCAGCGGCAGCGCGGCTATATCGGCCGGCGGGATGCCCTTCGGTGCCGCCGCGAGGATCTCGGCCGGGGCGAGGACATATTGAGCGGCTGCGCCGCTAAGCGTTGTCCCGTAAATGAGCTATTGCGTGCCGGTTGACCAGTGCTGTTGCCTTTCAGTCGACCAGTGTGAGGTTGTGCAGGCGGGCGATGCCGAGCATGGCGTGGTGGACGCCGTCGCCTTTCAGACGGCAGTCGCGGAGGATCTGCCAGGTCTTCATGCGGGCGAAGACATGCTCGACGCGGGCGCGGACCTTGCGGTGCGAGCGGTTGTGTTCTTCTTTCCAGTCCGGGAGTTCGCTCTGGCCGCGTTCGCGACGGTGCGGGATGACCAGACCGGTGCCGCGGTAGCTTCCGTCCGCGATCACCGTGGTGTGGCCTACGGCGTCTTTCGCGCCGGACAGCTCCCATGCCTTGCAGTCGTTGCGGTTTCCGGTGACCGGCCGGCCGACGGCGACGACGAGCCGGGTGTCGGCGTCGATGACGACCTGGTGGTTGGTGGAGTACCGGTAGTTCTTCGATTGCTCGGCCACGGTGTGGTCGCGGGTGGGGACCAGGGTGGCGTCCACGATCAGCACGGTGTCCTTTCGGAATCGTCTGCAGGGTTGGAGCGAGAACGCCGGGCCAAGGTGGTCGATGATCCGGTCTGCCGCGGACTTCGACAGCCCGAACAGGTCGGGTCCAGGTTGGACAGCCAGCTCTGCCGGTCGCCCAGGGGCGGGTGGAGGTAGGTGTACGGCTGTCCGGCGGGCGAGTTCGGGATCTGCACCGGCAGTCGGCCGCTGAAGTTCGCCCGGCCGGAGAGGAGTTCGGCGACCGCTCGGCCCCCTTCCTCGCCGGGCAGGAAGACCTGAGCCATGACCGCCGTACCGGCCGCGAACCGCCCCACGGCGTACGGGCGACCGCTGACGACGACGAGGACGACAGGTCGGCCCGTCGCGAGGACTGCCTCGACCAGCTCCTCCTGCACGCCCGGCAGCCGCAGGTCCTCGACGTCGCAGCCCTCGCCCGAGGTGCCGATGCCGAACATGCCGGGCTTGTCGCCGACGGCCAGGACGGTGAGGTCGGCCGCGGAACTCGCCTCCACCGCGGCCGGAATGCCGCCCCGCTCCACGTCCCGTATTGGGCACCCCTGCGCGAACAGCCACTCCACATCCGGAAGTTCGGCGGCGAGCGCCGCACGCAGCGACACCGCCTCCACTCCGTTGCCGAGGTCGTCGCGCTCGGAGTGACGTGGTTGGGGAAGCTGTAGCAGCCGAACATCGTGCGCACGTCGTCGGCGCACGGGCCGATCAGCGCGATCCGGCCGGCGGAGGGCAGCGGAAGGCCCCCGGCGTTGTGCAGCAGCACTGCACTGGACTGGGCCACGGCGTGCACGAGGTGCCGGTTCTGCGGCTTGTCCAGGTCGAGCCGACCCTCGCACAGGGCGGGCGGCTCCGGGTCCCAGTCGGGGTCGAGAAGCCCGAGGGCGACCTTCTGCCGCAGCACCCGCCGCACGGCCCGGTCGACGTCGGCCTCCTCGGCCGCTCCGTCGCGGACGGCGGCGACGAGTGCGGCGCCGAAGCCGCGCTGGTCCGGCAGTTCGACGTCCAGGCCGGCCCCCAGTGCCAGCGCCCCGGCGGCCGGCAGATCGGCGGCCACCCGGTGCGCGTTCACCAGGAACGGCAGCGACCAGTAGTCGGAGACGACGGTGCCCGCAAAGCCCCACTGCTCGCGCAGCACACCGGTCAGCAGCCTGCGGCTCGCGGCGGGGGCCTCGCCGTCGATCTCGGCGTACGAGTTCATGACCGAGCCCACTCCGGCGGCCACGGCCCGCTCGAAGGGCGGCAGGATGACGTCGGTGAGCTCGCGGGGGCCGCTGCCGACCGGGGCGTGGTTGCGGCCGCCCATGGAGGCGGAGTAGCCGGCGAAGTGCTTGAGGGTGGCGTACACCCCGACGCCCTGCAGCCCGAGGACGTACGCCTCGCCCATCTCGCCGACCAGGTACGGGTCTTCGCCGTAGGTCTCCTCGCAGCGGCCCCAACGGTAGTCGCGGATGACGTCGACCACCGGGGCGAGGCCCTGGTGGACGCCTGCGGCGGCCATGTCGGCGCCGATGGCCGCGCCGACCCGGCGGATCAGGGCGGGGTCGAAGGTGGCCGCCATGGCGAGGGAGGTGGGGTAGATGGTGGCGCCGTAGGCGGTGAAGCCGGTGAGGCACTCGTCGTGGGTCATCGCCGGGATGGCGAAGCGGCTCTGGGCCATGATCTGGCGCTGGCGTGCGGCCAGCAGGCGGGCGTGTTCCAGGGCGGGGCGGGGGACGGTGCCGTAGGGGCGGGTGAGCTGGCCGAGGCCGTGCCGGGCGGTCTCGTCGAGGTCGCCGACGCGCCCGAACAGGCTGGTGCCGGGGGCGACTTCCGGGCCGGCCGGTTCGACGTCCTCCCGGGTGCTGCTGAGCTGGGCGACCTTCTCCTCCAGGGTGAGCCTTGTCAGCAGCGCCTCGACGCGTTCGTCGACCGGGCGGGCGGGGTCGGCCCAGGGACGGTCGTCGTCCGCCGGGGAGAGATCGGCGTGGTCCGGCGTGGTGGTCGTCATGCACGACTCCTCAGGGGGTGTTGCACGGGCATGCCGAGGGCGGCAGGCGGCTCTTTCGCCCCGGCCGACTCCCTAGCGGGGGTTACTTGGAGAATCCGGCGGTCAGTCCGGCGACCAGCTGCCGCCTGGCGAGGACGAACACGACCAGCATGGGAAGGGTGGACAGGACGACCGCCGCCATGGTCGCGGGCACGTTGATGCCGAACTGGCCGCGGAAGAGGGTCAGGGCGAGCGGCAGGACGGCCTTGTCGCCGCTCTGGGTGAGGATGAGCGGGAAGAGGAAGCCGTTCCAGACCTGGAGGCCGTCGTAGACCGCGACCGTCACCAGCGCGGGGCGGGCCATCGGCGCGGCGAGCGAGAACAGCATCCGCCAGTCGCCGGCGCCGTCCACGACCATCGCCTCGAACAGCGAACGCGGGACGTCCCGCAGGAAGCTGACCAGGATCATCACCGTCACCGGCAGCGCGAACGCCGCCGAGGGCAGCACGATCGCGATCAGGCTGTCGTACATGTGCATGCGGATGATCAGCAGGTACACCGGGATGATCACCGCTTGGAGGGGGATCGCCAGGCCCAGGAGATAGAGGCGGAAGGACAGCCGCGACCAGGGATTGGTGTAACGGACGATGGAGAAGGCCGCCATCAGCGCGACGACCACGGTGATCGCGACCGCCGCCACCGTGACCACCACACTGTTGAGCAGGTAGGTGGTGAAGCCGCCGTCGAGGACGCTCTGGTAATTGTCCAGGGTCGGATGTGCGGGAGGCGCCAGCGGAGTGCCGGACACGGGTATTCTCCTCGTCGGACGGCATCGCCTCGCTGGTGGCCCAGGAGTGCGCGGCGAACACGGCGAGGCGTTCGCGGCTCCGCAGGAGGTCCGCGAGGTAGGTCTCCAGGTCGGGGAGGTACGAGACGCCGGTGCGGAAATGGCTGCACCCGACGCAGCGGAACCGTACACACAACCCGTAGGGCACGGCGACCTCATCGACGGAGCGGCGGGTGCGCCCGGAATCCATCAGGAGCTGGGCCTGGCGCCAGATCCTGGTGCCGTGCCGATCGAACTGCATCGCGGTGACCGGGTCGACCGCCTCGCGCCGCCGCTTCTCACCGACCCGGTAGTAGCCCTGTGTCGTGCTGAGCTGACGGTGGTCCATTGGCTCTTTGAGGACGTCGGGGGCGACGCCGGCGTCGGCGTAGCGCTGGGCGTAGCTGTGCCGGTAGGCGTACAGGAAGATACGGCCCTTGGCGAACGAAATCCTCTGCGTCGTTCGGCGGCCGGCGGTCTCGACGGTGACGGGATGTGGAAGTCGGGCAGCCTGCCACCCAGTCGCGGCGCCAGCCGGAGATCAAGTCCTCGCCGACGGACTTGGCGCCGTACGGGTTGCGCATCTGGGTGGGCAGCAGAACGAGGTCGCCGGCCGGGGTGTCGGGGAACCGTGCGCGTACCGTGTCCTGCTGTTTGGTGATCAGGGCTGCGGTGGCCGCGCGATGGGCAGGCAGAGGCGCTTGCGGTGGGACTTGTGGTTGTCGTAGACGTGAACGGGGCTCGAACCTGGACGGCGCGAACCTCACCGGCGCGAAGGGCTACAGGCCGCCCAACTCGAAGACTCCCGACGGCCGGGGCGGGGATGCCGAGGAACTCGGGGATGGCCCGGTCCATGTACTGCTGCCGTACGGCGACGCGCTCGGTGGCGACCACCGACACCCTCTCCAGCGTCCCGGCGAGGTCGGCCCACCAAGAGTCCGGCAGCTGGAGGATGTGCTGGAGGATCAAGTCGTCGGACAGGACCGGCTGGTCGACGTGGGCCGACAGCTCCGCCCGGTAGGCGGTGCCGTCGTCGACGGCACCGTGGACGGCCAGGAGCGCGGGTCGGTGCCCGTCGAGATCGCCGAAGACGTGCTGGGCATCGAGGGCACCGTCGTCCCACAGCTTCCCCGACGCCTTGCCCTCTGACGCGGACACCGGCCGCAACCACGCCGGGGCGCCCGTTGCGGTGTGGGCCGCGGGGCACCCGGGCGCGCCCGGCCCATCCCCAGGACTTCTCATACGCGTCCGACGGATCGGCGCCCCTCCGACCGTCCTGGCGTCCGGCGGGACGGGCCGCAGGTCGCCGGCGGCGTCGGGCGCCTGGTCGGCGACCGCCCCAGCCCGTTCTTGGGATGCCATGTTGCCCATCACCGTCTCCCACGCGTCTCCCACGGGCGCGACCGCGCCGCGGACCTCCACCTTGCTCGTCGTCACGTCGGCCGCGCAGCAGGACACCTTCGCGTACTCAGAGCCTTTGCTGTCCGGCTGCGGCGGGCCAGGTTCGCATGCGCCCTGCCACGGCTCTTGCAACCTCTGGACGTCATCAGCAACCGGCGGAGCTGGCTCTGTGCCCCATCGCGCTCGGCTGCGCTGTGGCCGCCGCAGCACGCCGACTACGCCCGACTACTGGAGAAATCGGTCGACGCTTTCCCGCCTCGGACGCTGCCCCGTAGGTCACCACGTGTGAGTCGAATGGCCGCAATTGGCGCGAAGCAGGCGCGCAGATACAAGAGGGCTGGCGGGGCGGCGTCGTCTCGGGTGGTCGGGCCGGTGGTCTCTGCTTTCGACGAGGACGTCGTGGACGAAGGCGGCAAGGGTCGTGATGATGCCGACGGCCCGTTCGCCGCCGTGCCGGGTGAACGGCAGCAGCGCCACCGCCGGCACCGCGGCGGCCGTCAGCAACATCAAGCTCGGCAGCAGGATGAGGACGAGCAGAACACGCTGTATACGGCCGACATCTTTGAGGATCGCGGAGTTCATGGTGCCCCCTGGTGAATCGAGTACGGCACGGCCTGTCACGTGCCGGGCTGCACACACTGCAGGGCAGCTGAATTGTTCTCCAGTCGTCAGAGGATCACCGCAGGTACGATCCGGACAACCAAGCATTTGATCAGAGACGGATGAACAATGGACGACCGGCCACGGGCCCGTCGGGGCCGACCGTGGAAGCCGGTGCGCGCCGAGTCGGAGCAGGCGCGGGAACTGGCGGAGTTCCTCAGAGCCCGGATCTCGGCCAGCGGGATGACGCTCGCAGAGCTCGGGCAGTCGATCCACCGCAGCAAGGCACAGATCAGCCACTACGTCAGCGGTAGTGTGCCACCGGCTGACGTGGTCGACGACCTGATCCGCGCAACCGTGGCCGAGCCCCGCCTCCGCCAGCGTCTCCTGGCCGAGGGGCGTCGACTTCTTCACGCTGCGCGGCTTCCTGCCCCTGCAAAGCCCGCGCCGCAGCCCGCCCATGATGCCGGGCAGGCGGCAACTGCCGCGCCGGGGCTTTACGAGCGCCTGATCAACGCACTGGAGCGGCTGGCGAAGCTCGAGCGGGCACGCAGCAACGACCGCATGCTGATCATGGTCTTGCTCGACATGCTGGCGCGCGCGAAAAACCCGCTGCCCCACCCGCAGGCACCGCCTCCTCACGCTGCGCGCCCCGCTGGCCCCGATCGACGTACGGATCCCGTCGGATGGTGGGTACAGCACTCCCGACGCCACCGCACGAGCGCGGTGCACTCCCGCCTCGCTCATGCCGGCATACGACAGTTCCTGGACATGGACACCGATTCACCGGCCGGCCACGACACCTCGTCGGCGGCCGGCTCGCCCACCGCAGTGGCCTGCCGCTTCGTCTACGCCGCGCACGCCGTAGACGAGCCTCAACCTCCCACCGAAGACGCCGACCTTGTAGAGTACATCGACGCAGACGTGCGCGACCCGGCCGAGATCCTCTGGGGCGCCGCGCACACCTTGGACTTCAGCGAACCCATCGCGATCACCATGCTCGATGTCGCACCCCTGCTAGGAGTCACGAATGAGGCCGTCGACAGCATGCACCGTCTTCTGCAAGCCATGCCCTCCGGCAGCTATCTGATCCTCTCCCGATCGGGCGCTCAGCTCGCAGGCGAGCCAGCGCCCACGACTGTGCATGCCAGCAGGGGGAGCCAGGCAGGAGAAACGAAGCTGCGCGATCGCGACGACCTTGCACGGTTCCTAGGCGAGGCCTCAGTGCTCGAATCGGGTGGCAACGCTTACGCGCGCTGGTGCCCCTCAGCTGCGTAGCCGCATGGCCAGGATCAGAGGTCGTTTTCGCCCGTTGTTTGATCCCGGAATCTGGTGTTTGGTCTGTGGTGTGGGGTCGCGCCGCCACGGAACGGGACCCCTGCCACAGGGCCACAGGACCGCCCATGACCCTAACCGCTCACTGCTGCCCTACTGGTGTCGGACTCCGATTGTGCCGATGCCGTGGACCATCGTTGCGGCACTGCTGTCGTGGACTACCTGTCCGCCGCACGTCTTCCAGATCTTGATGCGGAAGGTGTCCGGGCCGCGGTCCCGCCCGCCTGCTCAGTCCCCGCTATCTCCGGGAGACGTCGGTAGTGCTGCTGCCTGCACCGCAGCCTTCAAGCTCTCCTCGAGGACACTGAGCGAGATCTTCTCACCGGAAGCCCGCACGTTGAAAGGCTGCTCACCCGGCTTGGTCACCGTTACTTCGACCGATCGCTTCTGATCCCGCTCCAGCCACACCTTGATCAGGTTGACTACGGCGGAGCCGACACGGGATGACGTGAAGAGTAGTGCCAGCTCGGTCAGCGCACCCTTGTCTCCTGCGACCGGAGCGACGCGCTCCTCGACAAGGAGACCGGCTACGTCGTCGGCGTCTTCCCGGAACTCGGCCTGAGCCTGTTCGACCAACGGATGATCGGGATCGACCCCCTCCACGGCCAACTGGACAACCAGCTCAATGCTCGACATCACGCGCCCCTCTCCCCCTCGCCAGCGAGTACGCTGAGCCGATCATAGGGGGCGGGAGTGCCATGTACCGAGCCTTGCTGGTATGCAATGCAGTCTTTCCACTCGAACCGACGCGCTTACCGAAGCTGAACGGGCCGGTACGGGACGGGCTGGCGATGTGGTCTGCTCTCACGGACTCCGAGACCGGAGTCTTCACACCCGAGAACGTCGAAGTGCTGTTCGATGCGGACAAGGATGAGATCTCCCGAACTACCGAGAGGTTCTTCGGTGGCTGCAGCCCTGACGACGTGCTGCTGTTCTACTACAGCGGACATGGGAAGAAGGGGCGAGCGAACGTTCACCTCTGTGCCCGCAACACCGCACTCCACGAACTGAGATCGACCAGCTTCTCGGGTGAGGATCTCACGGACATGCTGGATAGTTCTCCAGCACGCAGTCGCATCGTCATCCTCGACTGCTGCCATTCCGGAGCCTTTAAGGGAGACGCCGCGAATGTCACGCCCAGGATGCTCGACGGCAACGGCAAAGGCCGTTTCGTCATCACGGCATCCGGCGCCACCGAACCAGCACGCGACGCGGAGAAGCACGGCAGCCCAAGTCCTTTCACCCGTGCCCTCGTTGAAGCATTGAGAGAGGCGACGCCGCGGTCCCCGCACGCCAACTCAGTCGCTGTGAGGGACGTGTACAGCCACGCTCTGGACATCATTCCGGAAGGCGTGCCGAAGCCGCAGTCCTCACTCAAGGGAGTGGGGGACGAAATCATCGCCAAACGCCCCATTCGTCACGCAGGCGAGGCGGGCGCGGCACACAGCCCGGGGCAACCCGATTCGCAAGTGGAGCAGCCGTCACAACTGTCGAAGATCCTTTCCCAACGGTTTCCCGGCATCATCCCCACCAGCCCTCAGGCGGACGGTCCGTCATTGGGCGACCGGCGCCCTTGGAGAATGACCCTGGTCTCGAGTTTGCTGGTGGGGTTGTTCTCCTGGCTCGCATGGAGGGCCTGGATCAACGACCCGTTTACATATGGCGATTTGACTCCGTACGAGGACGAAGAACCCTTCTTCCAGATCTGCGGTCTTGCAGCGCTCCTGCTCGCAGCAGTCTCCACAGGTGAATCTTTCACCTCCGATTCCTCGTGGTTGCGTCGAACGCTCAAGGGCCTGCGCTTCACCCTCGGGCTCGCATTCGGCCTCCTGTGGCTCGTCTCCGCGTTGGCCATGCACCTGAGGTACTGGGAACAGACCATGCTGCAGAGCACCATGGGCTTCCTCTTCTTCGCATCGATCGCCCGCCGGCTCCACGACGCAATGTTCCTCGCCGGTGCCGTGGTGTCATTGCTCGGAACATTCACTTCACCGGAGGATCTGGGGTTCGATAAGTTTGACGGCCTGCCAGTCGTCCAATGGATCATTTGTGCCGCCATGCTGTGGCTCTGGTTCCGTCGCGCCACCGACTGGGTGCTCGGAGCCGTCAGCGCGCTCACGCTGCTGCCAGCCGTGATGAGCTACGCAATCCATGGCGACCTCCCTGCCTTGGCCCTGTACGGCGCTGGTCTTGCTCTGATGAGTGCCGCCCTCGGTGACGGCACTCGGCCGGCTCAGGGGGTTCCCTCTCTGGCTTGTCGCGCACTGCTCACGCTTCCCGGCGCCTTCGCGGACGCAGTTCAGCGACCGCTGCGCATCGTCGACCGCCGCAACACGTGACGAAGCGTGAGAACGGCAGAGCCCAGTACACCTACGGGCTTTCGTTTGGATCATCGGGTGGACCAGAGGAAGATGCCAGCGATGTGATGTCCGGCCAGGTAGATGGTCGCGGTCTTCTCGTAGCGGGTAGCGATGCCTCGCCACTGCTTCAGGCGGTTGATGCACCGCTCGACGGTTTGTAAGTCTCGCGGTCGAAGGCTGGTGGCCTGCCGCCCCGACTGCCCCGCCGCAGCCGGTGGCCACGCTGATCCGCCGGGACGGGGATCACCGCCCGAATGCCGCGCTTGCGCAGGTGGTCGCGGATCGCATGGGACGAGTAGGCCTTGTCCACCAGGACCACGTCCGGCCTGGTGCGTGGACGACCACGTCGTCGGGGAACGCGCAGGCGGGCCATGACGTCGGTGAAGGCCGGTGCATCGCCGGCCTGTCCCGCGGTGAGAACGAACGCGAGGGGTTGGCAGCGGGCATCGGCTGCGAGGTGGATCTTCGTGGTCAGTCCACCGCGGGACCGTCCGATGGCGTGGTCATCGGGTTCGCCGATCGGGGCCCCTTTTTGCGGGCTCCGGCCGCATGCTGATGGGCTCGCACGATCGTGGAGTCGTACACGCTGCGCCAGTAATCAAGGGCAGGAAGGGTACGAGAGCCGACCACGGGCTCGGCTAGGGGAGGGGGCGCGGGCATTTCGCGCTGTTGCTGCGCCCCCGACCAGCGCGACGGAGCCCCTACTGCCGGGGCCTGCCCGCGCCCGCTGCTTCGGCAACCCGCCCTGTCAGAGGGGGAGACGCCGCATCCGATCACCGCGACGCTGAAGTGATGCATGCGCATGAGGCGTTCGAAGCGACTTTGCGCCCGATGTGGGTGACTGATCTTCCCCGTCGGGATACTGCTTTTCTGCCATCGAGAGCGGCTTCTTCTCGTCTGCGCCGCGGTGAAGAGCGGCTGTTGTGGCTTGCGACCAGGAGGAAACGCCAGTTGCGACCTCTTGGGTCGAACCCCTTGCAGGGTGGAAATGTTGTCATCCAAGTGCCTTTGCTTCCAGTGGAGTTGACCGAACCTGTGGGGCTCCTGTGTAAACCATGGTGTTGGTCATAGCTCACTTGTTCTAGTCCTGATGGGCTGGTCCTCCCATCCAATCATTTGGGAGGAAACCCGCATTGTACGCGAAGAGACGCTTAACCGCCCTCGCTCTCGGCATCGCCAGCCTCACCACGATGCTCACCGGAACCAGTGCCCTTGCCGCCGGCACCACGGAAAGCAGCGAAGGCCAGATCGTCTGGCTGCGGTCCAGCAAGCCCATCGATCTGCCGTTAGGCACTGACTACCGGCAGGACCTCACCCGGCAGCGCTCGGCCATCTCCGCTGAAACACCGCAGACCAGCGAGGCCCCGACGCCCCTGGAACCGTCCAGCGAGGCCAACGAGCAACGGATCGCTCAGGAAAGCGGCGAGACCTACGTCGCCGAGCCTGGTGACGCGGCCGCGGAGAAACGGATACGCGCCGCCGCAGCCCTCACCAAGGAACAGTGTCGGGCGATGTCCGACGCGCACGACGCCGCCGGCAAGATCATCAATCACTTCAGCTTCTGCCGCTGGGGTTACAACACCGCCGTCAAGCTCAGCGGCGAGGGTGCGGTCGAGGGCATGGTCCGGTTCCGCGAGACCGAGATCGGCACCGGCTCCGGCGAACTGCGGGACGCGACCATCGAAGTCCACACCGACCAGGTCGTGGCCTCCGGCAAGTTCAACGACGCCGCGATGATGAGCTTCTACATCGGCCAGGGGGCCTGGCCCTCCTCGAGCTCCTGCAGGGTGGCCGACGTCTCCTCGAATCCGTTCACCACGACTGTGGCTGACTGGCGTGATGAGTACATCGCCTACGGTCTGGTCTCCGGCAGGGGAAGCGGCACAGGCCCGGACGACATCGCCACCTGCGTGTACAACCACCAGTGGAAGGTTACCGGCGGGGGCGCCACCACACCATGGAGCAGCGGGCCCGAAGGCGGGTTGCGGTTCGACTCGTCCAAATCTCTCGGCAGCAAGTACTACGACGCGGGAGCAGTCTTCGACCGTGTCACCCCGTCGTTCTCCTACGACCGGGCCCAGAGCGACACCGCAGGAGTCGCCAACCACATCTACGACGCGCTGTACAAGCCCCTGACCACGTACCCGGTCAAGGCCGGCAAGGTGATTCCCGGCGACGTCTGGAACGCAAACCCGCGTCCCCTGCACCGCAACTGGACCAACTACGATGCTGCCGCAGCTGAGGTGACGCGGAAGAACCGCAACGCCAAGGACGCTGCGTGCCGGGGCCTGAGCCGTCCCAACGACAGTTACCAGTGCGATGAATTCCCCTTCGCCTCCACCAAGGAAGGCGCCGGCTTCGGGGACGGCAACTTCTCCGTCCGCTATGTGCCGGGCGCGGAGAACAGCAAGGCGGGCACTGAGCTGGCCGACTGGTACGGCAGTGACCGGATCCTGCACAACAACGCGTACGGCATCTTCGTGCAGTAACCGGCACACCCATGGGGGAGCGGCCACAGGTTGCTCCCCTTCTGGGTCTGCCAGTTGATCAGCGCATGTTGAGCGGGGGCCGTCCGTGCTGGCGGGCGAGGCGATCTCGTCGGCTCTCTCCTGCGGCAGGAACGGGTGGCTCCTGCATGCCTGACGGGATGAACGCGATCAGATAGGTTTCGAACCCGTCCTGGCCACCCTGTTCCTCGCGCCGGATAGCGGCGTCGAACCGCTCACGGGAGTCACTTCGGCCCTGCGCCCACACCTGCGCTCGGTAGGTACGGGCGGGATCCAACTGCACGAAAGGCTCACCGGGTTCGGCGCGCTGGCCGAACACCTCAAGGGATCCCGCCGCAGGCCCGGCAGGTCCGTTGAGGGAGTCCAAAACTGCCATCCGTCCCGTATAGACCGGCCGGTAGTCCACGGATGCCACCAGAGTCCAGCCGGGACCTGGCGCGTCATCCTCCTGGTCCCTGACCGCTACCACCACCGGTGCAGCGTGCTCCTGGACCCGGGACGTCACGATGACCTGACCAGGAACGACGATGACGGGGGCATCCGTCTGGAAGTCCGGCTCGTCCTCCCTGCGTTCGAAGCCCGGTTCCCACATCTCACCAACGGGAAAGTGGCCGTGCTCGATATTGACTGCTCCCACCTGGCTGATCTCTGGCATGCCCCGAGCATGCCAGGAAGGGAGCAGCCACGCAGCAACCCAGTCGGCCACGTTTGAGTCGTTGGCCGCTTCGCGTAGGGGGAGCACCGTTCGCTCGTGTGTCGCTCTGCACCGATGATCGTGGCCAATCCTGGCGGCCTGAGAAGCCACACCACCCTAGACGGCCCTTACGAGTTGGTGCGTGATAGCGGGTGAGGTGTCGTGCCAGGTGAATGGCATGATCCCGCTGTGGCGATGATGGTCAATCGGGCGGTGCTGGCGCATCGGCTGTTCACGGGGATCTCTCGGCGTCATCTTGCGCGTCTGGTCGAGGAGTTGGCGGAGCCGTGGCAGGCCGGGGTCGAAGGTCGTCGCCATGCGGCTCGGGGTGGGGCCAGGAAGCGGGCCGCGGGTGCCGGCGCCAGCCATCAGCTGATGTTCGTCGACCGGCTGGTGGCCACGCTGATCCATCTGCGGCACGATCTGCCGCACTCGGTGCTGGGACTGCTGTTCGGTGTCGACCGTTCCACCGTCACCCGGGCGATCGGAGAGGTCCGCACGCTCCTGGCGGAGCGGGGGTGCGCAGTTCCCGACCGTCCCGGCCTGCGGCTTCGGACGCTGACGGATGTGTTTGCCTACGCCCAGGCCGAAAGCGTCGAGCTGCGTTTGGACGCCACCGAGATCCAGGTCCGCCGGCCACCGGCCGGCCGCGGCGGCCGACGCGCGTTCGTCTCGGGCAAGAAGAAGCAGAACACGATGAAGGCCACCGTGATCGCCGACTGGCGAGGCCGCACGTTATGGACCGATGCCCTGCGGCCTGGGCGTATGCACGACGCCACGGCCGCCCGCAACGAAGGCATCGCCGTCTGCTTCCGGCAGGGGCCTGGTCTTCGGTGAGGAAGTGCTGGCCCCCGCGATTCCTCGAACCGGCTCTTCGATCACTGCGACGGATCTCGATCAACGGCCCTAGTAGGGCTTGGTCAGGTTGGGATTGGTGTGGGTATGTTGCGGTGGCAGGTGGGGCAGGCACCGGTCCAGAGGGCGAGGAGTGTCTGCAGCTCGCGGACGACCTGGTAGAGGCTCAGGCCGGCGCCGCGTCTTTTGGGGCCCGGGCCAGTCGTTGCAGGGTGCAGAAGGCGTGCGCGACGGAAACGAGGGTGACGTGGTGGTGCCATCCGTTCCAGGTCCGGCCCTCGAAGTGGGCAAGTCCCAGGGCCTGTTTCATCTCGCGGTAGTCGTGCTCGATGCGCCAGCGGAGTTTGGCGAGGCGGACCAGTGTGGTCAAAGGCAGGTCGGAGAGCCAGAACTGCACCGGCTCGCTCTCGTCGGCGGGCCATTCGGCCAGCAGCCAGCACACGGGCAGTTCCGGGCCGTCGGCGTGCTGGCGGACCTCACGTCCGGCAGGCCGGATGCGCAAGGCCACGAAGCGGGAGTGCATCCGCTTGCGGCCCGAGCGACTGCTGCCGGGCCGGGAACCCTCCCGCCACTGCACCGGCCGGGCCGCCTTCCGTCCCGCCGCGATGACCAACTCCTTCACCGACCGCGCCTTGTCGGAATACTTCGCCACCGGCGGGCGCCCATTTCCGCAGTACGGCTCGGCCACCGGCACCGCGTCGGCGGGCTGGGCGGAGAGCGTGGTGGAGATCCCCACCACGTAGTTGAGGCCACGCTCCTGCAGTCCGTGCCGGAAGGCGGCGGCGTCGCCGTAGCCGGCGTCCGCGATGGCCAGTGGCACGTCGAGTCCCCAGGAGCGGGTCTCATCGAGCATATCCAGGGCCAGCTGCCACTTCTCCACATGCCCGACGTCGTCCGGGATGCCGCAGACGGTGCGACGGGCGATCTTGTCCGCATCGGCCTTCGGTGAGGCGGGATCCCAGGTCTGGGGCAGAAACAGCCGCCAGTTGACCGCCGCCGAGGTGTGTTCGGACGCGAGGTGGAGCGAGACGCCGACCTGGCAGTTGGTGACCTTGCTCGCGGTGCCGGTGTATTGCCGCGACACACACGCCGAGGCAGTCCCGTCCTTGAGGAAGCCAGTGTCGTCGAAGACCAGGGCGTCCGGCCCGATCACCTCCTCCATCCGCCAGGCGAGCCGGGCCCGGATGTGGGCCGGGTCCCAGGGGCTGGTGGTGATGAAGTTGGCCAGTGCCTGACGGTTGCCGTCCTCCCCGAGCCGGGCGGCCATCGGCTCGACCGACTTGCGATGCCCGTCGGTCAGCAGCCCCCGCAGATAAACCTGCCCCCACCGGCGCTGATCCTTGCGCGTAAACGGCTCGAACACCTCCGCCGCGAACATCTCCAACTCACCACGCACCACAGCAATCTCGTCCGGAGTCACACACCCTCAACGCCACACCGGGCCCGCAGGACACGCACCACCACAACCGACCTGACCAAGCCCTACTAGCTACTGGTTCAAGAACCGGTCGGCCGCCATTGAGCGGGACACCCAGGTGGTGTGACCAGCGCGAGCAGGGGAGCCGTCACCGGATGACAGAGACTTCCGGAAGGGGCTGCTGCCATGCTCCCAGTTCCGCCACGAGGACCCGGCGGGCCAGCCGCCGGGCCAGAGCCCATCCCTCATCGGTGGACAGGGCATTACTTGTCCACCGATCAGCGTTCTCGCCACCGCTCATCCCGCTCAGGATCACGTCGATCTCCTGCAAGTCAGCAACGACAGCGTGAGCGAGCTGGCCCTCGGCCACCAGTGCATCGGCCATGCGGAAGGCGTGATCGAAGCCCAGAGCGATCTCGTCCGTCATCACCGCATGCTCGACCAGCCAGAGCACCTGGATTTGGGCGTCAGCCGCCAAGACGGTCAGCGCCTCCATCAACAGGCGCCGACGGAACGAGAGAACTGGACTCTGCACTGCACGATCGTCCCACGTCTACTGCTGACGAGCCCACGGACGAAAATCCAGCTCAGCACATTCATCCGTACTGCCCTGCGCCCTTTTGCGAGTATGGCGAGAACATGGACCAGGAGTCTTTGCAGGTGCTCGTCCTCGTCGTCAGCGCGCACGGTTCAAATGGGAGTTCACCGTTTTCATGGGGACGTCGGCGTACCGTCGGGGTCCAAGCCTACAAACACAGCCTGCTGACGATATCCAGCAACTCGCCTCAAATAACCCACGTGTGCAACTCGCCGTAATCGGCGGCCAGCCGCAGGAGGTCGTCGGTGCTCTCCTGCTCCGCTGGCGTCCTCCCGCTCACGGCCAGGGCGGGTTCCCTAACGCGGGGAGGGACTCGGCGGCTTGGTGCAGGTCGACGTGGCGCTCAGCGCCAGGGCGCCGGCGGCCGAAGAGTGCTGATCTGCCGTCTCGCCCGAGAGGGGGCCGACGCCTGTTACGGCCTCCCAGCCGCCCGACTCCAGGAAGGTGGCGCCGCCGGCATCTACCTCGCCGCGCAGGCGCCATCCGCGCTCCTTGAGGTGGCTGACCACGCGCAGCAGGTCATTCTCGCCGGGCTCGGTCCGGGAGAAGGCGGTGGAATGCGCCACGCATTCACGGTTCATGGGGTCTTTGACCACGGTCAACCCCAGGTCGAAGGACCTGGTGGCGTAGCGGAAATCGCTGATCACCTCGTCCCGGGTCTTTGCTGCCGGGGACGGCGAGGTCGAGAGTTCGGCGGTGGCGGAGGCCGCGGTGCGCGACTGCGATGCGGCAGCCGGGTCCGTGCTCTCCTGGCAGGCCGTGGCGAGCAGTACGGCCGCCGCGGCCACCGCGGTACGGGCATGCCGGAATGCGTTGAAGGCTTCCCCCAAGGAATGGCCCGGCGCCGGGAGCCGGGCAGCACCACATCCTGCCATGGACATGATCCTGGGCGTGAACGGCCCTAGCTACCGCGCGAACAAGCGCCCCAAGGGTCCGCAGGGGCGGGGCGCCGTCCTTCCCCTAGGCCTCGGCGAGCGCGGTCAGGAGGTCGGCCTTGTTGCGCACGCACGCGGGCGCGGGACTCCGGGTACGAGGACAAGGCCATCTACATCGCGGTCAACCCCAACGGCAACGCCTGGAACTGCGGGAGGACCGCCCCCAACCGGCCCTTGAACCGAGGGGCCGCCGCAACCCGGCTCGGCCAGCACATCAACACCAGCACGTCGAAGCGGGGCGAGTGGGTCCAGTACGGGGTGATCTCGCTGCGTGACGCCACCCCCGGCCACGTCATCTCCGCCTTGGGAAAAACAGTGGCCGCCCGCCTCGGCATCCCGCTCGTGCACCGGACGCGTGTGCCGCGCCGGCGCACCTGACCCCCGACGCCCGAAACCACAGCCGGCGCCGGCAACACACATGGGCCTCGCACCGGAAGGACGGTGCCGGGGGCCCACCCACTTCGGGGCCAACGGGCCCCGGGCGCGCACCCGTCCGGCGAGGGTCCCCGAAAGGGACCCGGCCCTCACCTGCACGCGGCCCCCGGCAGGGGGCACGCCCCATGCTGGCCAGCGGCCAGCCCGCTCGAAGTGCTGCTCCCGTCCGTCCTCGGCTCGCCGAGCACTTCGTGAGTGCCGTCCTCCCGCACCGGGCGGATTTCACGGCGCACGAAGGGCCGTGGCCTGCTCATGCACGAAAACGTGCTGAACTACGTCTCAAAATGTGCCCTTCTCCGTCTTGACGGCAGGCATGGCGCCCGTAGGTAGAGCTCATTTTTGTCCCGTTACATGAATGATCGTCGGATCCCGCCAGGGGGTCTGGTGATGGGTTTTCAGCTACCGCTATTTACCTGACACTTACCAGTTCATGGCATCTGATTTGCCCACCTGTGTGAAGCGTGTGAACAAGGGGTGGGGAATGGGCAACGGGGGACTGTGGCGGCCGCATGCCGTCAGACGGAGACGCGCCAGGATGGTCTCGCTGACGGCGCTCGCCGTGCTGGTGACAACCCCCGGCCTGGCGCCGTCCCTTGCCGCCCCGCCGGCTGCAGCGGTCGAGCGCAGCGTCCTGTCGGCGACCGAGCAGGCACAGCTGGACGCGAAGGAGTCCGGTGAGCCGGTCGAGGTGGTTGGTGAACGGACCGAGCGGGAGACGGTCTTCGCCAACCCCGATGGTGAAACGTTCAGGTTGGACAAGTCGATCGTTCCGGTGCGGGTGGAAAAACCCGGGGGTGGGTGGGCGGAGCCAGACGCGACGCTGGTGAAGCACGCCGACGGGTCTGTAGGGCCCAAAGCTGCCGCGGTCGACCTGTCCTTTTCTCCCGGCGGTGACGGCGAAGACCTTGTGACCATCGGCAAAGACGGCCAGTCGGTCACTCTGGGGTGGCCGGGGCCGCTGCCCGAGCCCCGTTTGGAGGGGCAGCGGGCCGTCTACGAGAACGTGCTCCCAGATGTGAACCTGATCCTGACGGCCACGGTGGAGGGATTCCGGCAGGTTCTGAAGGTTGAGACCCTGGAGGCAGCGAAGAGCCCTGAGCTGGCCTCGCTTGAGTACTCAATGGCCGCCTACGGCCTGAAAATGCGTGAGGGTGCCGCTGGCAGCATGGAAGCGACGGATGGCAACGGCCAGGTCGTGTTCCGCTCACCATCGGCGCGCATGTGGAACTCCGCAGGGGCCCCAACGGTCGCCACGCAGGAAGAGGGAACCAGCCCGCAGAGCGCATCAGTGACGCCGATTCAGGCTTCGTCCGCCGGGGAAGAACGCCCCGCCGGTCCGATCGACGAAGGCGATCCGCTGACCGGCCCCGGCATGGGGGACGAAACAGCAGTCATGGACGTCGATGTCACCGCTTCCTCGGTGGTCGTCACCCCGGACACTGGATTGATCGCCAGTACGACCGCAGCCGAACTACCGCTCTACATCGATCCTTCCGTTGACCTGGGCGAATCCGAGCGCACCGTTCTGTCCTCCGACGGCGACGTGTTCTACAACTTCTCCGGCGGCGACAACGGGATGAGCGTGGGCCGCTGCGGCTCAGCAGTGATCGGCGGCTACGTCTATTCCTGCACCACCGGCAGCGCATACACCAACCGCATGTACTTCGAGTTCGCGCCGGGCAAGCTGAAGGGCAAGCACGTTCTGTCCGCGCAGTTCGAGATCACCGAGACGTGGTCGTTCTCGTGCGACCCGCGCTGGGTGGACCTGGAACGCACCAACGGCATCTCCTCATCCTCCAAGTGGCCAGGCCCCCGTGGACCGAAGTCCGACAACTCCTGGGACCAGATGGGCGACCGGAATGTGTCCGCAGGCCGCGGCGGGAATTGCACCCCTCCACAACCGCGAGCGCCGATCATCTTCGCGGACAACACCAAGGACGAGCCGGACGAGAATCTCACCCCGACCGTCAAGGCGTTCGCGGACGGCAAATTCTCCACCCTCACGCTGATGCTGATGGCGAAGGACGAGTCGGACCCGATCGCTTGGAAGCGGTTCGACGACGACGCAACGATCAGGGTTACTTACGTCGGCAAGCCGGCCACTCCGACCGCGTACGGGCTGGACACCGGAACAGCTGAGATCTGCTCGACGAACGAGTCCGCGCCGACCATGTGGACGGACCCGACACCGAGTCTCGCGGCCACCGCGCAGACGGCATCGGGTGGGGAGGCCGACCAGTCGCTGCGTGTCTACTTCGACGTGGACGTGAAGAACGCCGACGGCACCTGGTCGGATGCCAAGGAACCGACCACCGGTTCGGAGAGTCCGCCCACCGGCTACACGCGGGACGGGGCCGCCCAGAACAAGATCTGGGACGCCACACTGGCGGACAAAAAGCAGTACCGCTACCGAGCCGCGACCAGCACGTACTACAACAAGGGGGCTTCCAAGCTGAGCAGCGGCTGGACGAAGTACTGCTACTTCACAGTGGACAGCACGGCGCCCAAGCCGCCGACCATCAAATTCGATTCCGTCTACAGTCCGTGTCTGCCGGGTTCCTGCACCGTTGCGGGCAAGCCGAATGTCGCGGGAAAGGTCACGTTCGGGCCGACGTCGGGTGACGTGAACGCGGCCTACCGGTACAAGTTGTCCACGGACAGCACGTGGCGTGCCTGGCAGAACGGACCAACGCGCACTGAGTCGATCAGCCCGGTCGACTCGGGCACCGTCACTTTGACCGTTCAGGCGCGGGATGCGGCCAACCGGCCCGGCGGCGAGAACGCCGTGCGTTTCCTGGTCGGTGAGAGCGATGGCCCGATCGGTTGGTGGACGTTCAACGAGGCGTCCGGTGCCGCCGTGGATGTCTCCGCGTCCGCTGCGGTCTACCGTGACGACGCGACGATCAGCGCAGGCACACGAGTGAACACCGGTCGCCGTGGGGTCGTCACGGAGAACGGGGCGACAGGCGAGGACAAGGCGTTGAACCTGGGCGGCCAGGGCTACGCTGCAACGTCCGGGAAGCTGCTGGAGACCCAGGCGTCGTACACGGTGGCCGCATGGGTGCGGCTCGGAGCCACCGGGACCACGCAGACCGTGCTGGGCCAGAACGGTGTCAACAGCAGCCCCTTCTTCCTCGGATACTGCGCGGGAACCAACCGTTGGTGCCTGCGCATGGCGGACGCCGACACCTCCACGGCCGGCGCTGGACAACCAGCGCGTCGATTCCCTGGAAGCACCGCAGACCAAGGTGTGGACGCACCTGGCGGCCGTCGTCGACACGAGTGCCGGCGGGAAGTCCCTCACGCTGTACGTCAACGGCATCAAGCAGGGCAGTGACGCCCTCACCACAGGCGGCTGGTCGGCAGATGGCGCCCTCCAGATCGGCCGGGTGAAGTCGAAGGGCGCCTTCGCCGAGTACTTCTCCGGCGACATCGACGAGGTGAAGGTATGGCAGGAGGTCAAGAACGAGGGCCAGCTCGCGAAGGAGGCGGGTCTCAAGGACGCCGACAACAAGGCGCTCATGGAACTGGTGGCCCACTACGCCCCTGATGGCGCCGATGGCACGTCCCTGTCAGACCTGAGCGGGTACGGCAATACGCTCAGCCTGTCCTCCGGTGCTTCGCTGGATGGTGAGGCACTCGTCCTCGATGGCACGGGGGCGGCGACCCTCTCCCGTCCCGTCGTGGCTGACACCGGCTCGTTCACCGCGGCGACAAAGGTGGCTGTCTCAACGAAGGATTTGCTCGGTAAGCCCGACGGCTACCGGGCTCAGGTGCTCGGACAACGGACGGCGAACGGCTCGTCCTGGAGCCTTTGGGTGGAGAAGACCGGAATGGTCTCCGAACCAGTGGTCGATGACGAGGGCAACCCGGTATACGACGACGAGGGCAATCCGGTCACCAAAACCGAGCCGACGGCCCGCTGGCACTTCGGACGCCTGACGACGGACGGCTCCGGCACATCCGTGTCCAGCAAGGAAGATGCCGTCCTGAACTCCGAGGTCGCTCTCGTGGGGGCCTACGACGCACAGACGCGCACCATCACCCTCTACGTCGGCAGTGATGCCCAAAGTCCCCCCCAGGCCTACACGGCCTCGGTCGGCAGCGGTGAGTTCGCTGCGGGCAAGGGCTGGACGAACAGTGCCTGGAGTCACTACTTGTCCGGCCGGATCACCGGTATCTGCCTGTGGGCGGGCGCGGTGAAGGACGTCGACCAGGTGGAGACCGTCGTCGGTTTCTGACCCTGCCTTCACCGTCTTGCTCGCCCCCACGCGCACCGGCCGTCCCTTTCCCATGGAGTGCTTGCTGTGTCCTCTGCTCTGTTCCGTCTCCGCCTTCGTGGCCGGCGCACGGCGCTGACCGTGCTGCTCGCCGCCGTCATGTCGGTACCTGCGCCTCTCACCCCGCTTGCTGTGGCTGCCGAGTTGCCGGGCCGACCGGATGTGCCCCAGGTCAAGCCCACGCGGGTGGTGGAGGTGACCTCACCCAAGGCTGCAGCGGCTCGCAGCATGGTGGCTCGGCAACGCAAAGCCAACCAGCGCCTGTTCGACTCGGCGCGTGCTGAGCGCCGCAGCAGCTGGCCCAAGCCCTCCACGACCGAGCAGTCCCTGTCAGGCGCCGGGAAAGCCGGTGCCGTCGTCACGGTGGGGTCTGTCAAAACTAATGGCTCATCGGGGCGAGCGAGAGCCGGGGGCGACGCCGAGGTAGTCGTTCTGGATCAGCGGGCGGCCCGCCAGGCCGGGGTGACCGGCGTGCTGTTCACGGTCGAGGCGCAAAAGGCCGGGGACGCTCAAGTCACCGTCGACTACAGCTCCTTCGCCTCTGCCGTCGGCGGGAACTGGTCCTCGCGAATAAGTCTGGTCACCCTGCCGGCCTGCGCACTGACCACACCCGGCAAGAAGGACTGCCGTACCCCTAGAGACGAATTGGCCTCCACCAACAACGTGAAGGCCGAGACCCTCACCGCCCGCCTTCCGATCTCCGGCACTTCGCAGAACGCGCCCACAGTCATGGCCCTCATGGCGACGACGGCGGCCGACTCCGCCACGGGAGCGGGGGACTTCAAGGCGAGCCCGCTGGCGGCGTCCTCGACCTGGCAGGCAGGCAACTCCTCCGGCTCGTTCACATGGTCGTACCCGATCACCACCCCGCCGGCGGCGGCGGGGCCTTCTCCGTCCCTGGCGTTGTCCTACGACTCCGGCCGCATCGACGGACGGACCGCGAACACCAACAACCAGGGAAGCCTGATCGGTGAGGGCTTCGACATCACCTCGTCGTACATCGAGCGCACCTACGGCTCGTGCGAAGACGACGGCCAGATCGACAAGAGCGATCTGTGCTGGAAGTACGACAACGCCTCGCTTGTGCTGAACGGCCAGGCCACCGAACTCGTCAAGGACGACACCAACACCAAGGACGAGTGGCATCTCAAGGACGACGACGCCTCCAAGGTGGTCCGCCGCAAGGGCGCGGACAACAACGACGAGGACGGCGAGTACTGGGAGCTGACCACCAGCAACGGCACCACGTACACCTTCGGCCTGAACAAGTTGCTCGGCGCTGGCACCGAGCGGACGAAGTCGGCGTGGACCGTTCCCGTCTTCGGTGACGACAGCGGAGAGCCGGGCTACGACAAGGGCAGCGAGTTCAAAACCCGTTCCACCGTCCAGGCATGGCACTGGAACCTCGATCTGGTCCAGGACGTCCACGGCAACGCCTCCACGTACTGGTACACCGCGGAGGACAACCACTACGCCAAGAACGGCGACACAGCGGCACCGAAGCCCTACACGCGCGGCGGATACCTCGACGAGATCCGCTACGGCCAGCGTGCCGACACACTGTTCACGGCACCGGCCTCGGACAAGGTCGCCTTCTCCTACAAAGAGCGCTGCTTCGCCACCAGTTGCTCGTCGCTGACCGCCGACACCGCCGACGACTGGCCGGACGTCCCCTTCGACACCATCTGCTCAGCAAGTGAAACCGACTGCCAGGCCACTGGACCGACGTTCTTCACCCGCAAGCGTCTGACGGCCATCGACACCTACTACTGGTCCCGGGCGGCAGAGCCGGACGCCTTCATGCCGGTCGACTCCTACGCTCTGGGCCAGGATTTCTGGGACGGGCAGGACATCGACAACAGCTCCGACCAGTCCCTCAGCCTCGTCTCGCTGACCCGTACCGGCAAGGACGGCACCGCCGTAGCGACGCCGCCGATCGAGTTCATCTACCAGCAGCGGCCCAACCGGGTGGAGGGAGGTACCCAGCCGGGCGGCGCCAACATCTTGCCCCTGACCCGTCCCCGTATCGGCACGATCACGACCGAGACCGGCGCGATCACCTCCGTGACCTTCTCGGAACCGGAGTGCGTCCGCGGCAGCAACATGCCGGCAGCGGAGGACAACAACAGTCTGTCCTGCTACCCGGTCTACTGGGCGATCAACGGCGGCGACACCCAGCTGGACTGGTTCCACAAGTACCGGGTCACCTCCATCACCACCAACGACCCCGCCGCCGGCAACCCAGGCACTCAGCTCTCGTACGACTACTCCGGCCCTGCCTGGCACTACAACGACGACCCGTTCACCAAGAACAAGGAACGCACCTGGTCCGTCTGGCGGGGATACCAGAAGGTCACCTCCTACGCCGGCGACCCTGGTACCACCCGCTCGAAGAACGTGAAGCTGTTCATGCAGGGGATGAACGGCGACAAGCGCAAGGACGGCACCAGCCGCACTGCGACGGTCAAGGGCATCGACCTGAGCAACGACGCGGCGGTGACCACGGACGACCTCGACGTCACCGACGTCGTCGACGACGACCGCTACTCCGGCCGGCTGCGGCAGGAGATCTCGTACAACGGCGCCACCGCGATCACCAGCACCGTCCACGACTTCTGGTCGCAGCAGACGGTCAGCCAGAAGAAGTCGTACGCCGACATCACCGCCCACTTCGTCCGAACGGCTCGCACCTCAAGCCACACCTACCTGACGGCAGCGAAGAAGTGGCGCTCCACCGGCACCTCGTACACCTACGACACCAAGTACGGCATGACGACGAAGGTCGAGGACGAGGGCGACCGGGCCGTCTCCGATGACGAGACCTGCACCCGCACCTGGTACGCCCGCAACGACACCAAGGGCCTCACCGACCTGGTCTCACGCACTCGTACCGTCGCCAAATCCTGCGCCAAGACGGACGACGCCCTCAGCCTGCCCGTCAACGCCGACACCCGCGGTGACGTCCTGTCCGACGCCGCCGTCGTCTACGACACCGCCGGCGCCACCGGATGGACGGCCGGCCAGACCCCCACACTTGGCCTGCCGACCTGGACCGGCCGGGCCAAGGCCTACCCTGCCGCATCCGGCACCAGTGACCGCAACCCTCCGGCCGCCACCGGCTGGCAGACCGTCACCACCACCACCTACGACACCGCCGCCGCGAAACTGGGCCGCCCCCTCACCACCACGGACGCCAAGGGCCGTACCACCACGACCGCCTATTACCCGGCAGCCGCAGGCCCGCTGGCCACTCAGGTCGTCACCGCGCCCAAGCTCGCCTCCAACGGTCAGGCCCACCAGACAAGCACCAGCTACAACCCGTCCCGCGGCACGGTCAACTACACCCAGGACGCCAACCTCAAGCGCACCGAGCACTCCTATGACGCCCTCGGTCGCCTCACCGCGACCTGGCTGCCCGGCCGTTCCAAGACTGCCGACTCTCCCAGCGCCAAATTCGGTTACAGCATCGCCCGGAACAAAGCGCCCTGGTCGTCGGTGGCCACGCTCAAAGCGAACGGCACCACGTACGACACCACATTCACCCTCTTCGACTCGCAGCTGCGTGCCTTGCAGGTCCAGTCACCATCGGCCCTGGGCGGACGCGTCCTGACCGACACCCGCTATAACAGCCGAGGCCTGGCCTACGAGACCTACGCCGACATCTACGACAGTGCCAACAGCCCCAGTGGCACCTACGCACAGGCACCGTACGGGGGCGGAGCGCAGACCCAGACCCAGTTCGATGGCGCCGCACGGCCCACCACGGCGACCTTCCTCGTCGACGGCGTGAAGAAGTGGGAGACCACCACGTCGTACACCGGCGACTCGACCGCCACCTCCGCCCCCGCCGGAGGCAACGCCACCCGGACCATCACCGACGCCCTCGGCCGCACCACCGAAACCCGCACCTACGCGGGCACACAGCCCAACGACACCGCCTACGGCTCCACTTCCGGCACGTCCTACACAAGCGTCCGCCACACGCCGACCCGAGACGGAAAGCCCAGCACCGTCACCGGCCCCGACAACGCGGCCTGGTCCTACACCTACGACCTGTTCGGCCGCCCCGTGAAGACCGTGGACCCGGACAAGGGCACCACGATCACCAGGTATACGGAGCTGGACCAGGTCGACAGCACCACGGACGACGAGGACCGCACGCTCCTCTACTCCTACGACGAACTGGGCCGCAAGACCGGCCTGTGGCACACCAGCCGAACCGACGCCAACAGGCTGTCCGCATGGACCTACGACACCGTCCTCAAGGGGCAGCCCACTGCGTCCATCCGGTACGACAACGGCAAGACGTACACCAAGGAAGTCACGGCGTACGACAACCGCTACCGGCCCACTGCCACCAGCCTCACCCTGCCGTCCGACGACCCTCTGGTGAAGTCCGGGGCGGTGCTCAATCCAGTTACCTCCGAGACGGATTACTACGTGGACGGCTCGGTCTCGAGCTTCAAAGAGCCCGCCGCCGCCGGTCTCCCCTCCGAATCGCTCACCAACGTCTACAACAGTGCCGGCCTGCAGACCGGGCTATCTGGCAAGTCCAGCTATCTGCTCGCCGCCGACTACACGGCGCTCGGTCAGGTCGGCCAACTCCAGCTGGGGACGTCCGACATCGAGGGCGTCAAGCGCGTCTTCCTCACCAACACCTACGAGAAGGGCACGCGTCGCCTGCTGAAAGCCGCAGCCGACGATCAGACCCGGGGCGCCGTCCAGGACCTCACCTACAGCTACGATCTCGCCGGCAACGTCACGGGCATCTCCGACAGCGCTGACATCGGAACCGGTGCCGACAACCAGTGCTTCACCTACGACACTTACGGCCGTCTCAGCGAAGCTTGGACTCCCAAAACAGCCGACTGCTCGACCTCAGGCCGGACCACGACGAATCTCGGCGGGCCGGCCCCGTACTGGACCAGCTACACCTACACCGCTTCCGGTCAGCGCAAGACCGAGAAGAAGAACACCGCCACCCCTGTCACCAGCACGTACTGCTACGACTCCGCCCGCACGCACGCCCTGACCGCCACCACGACCACCGGCTCCTGCACCGGAGTCGCCAAGCAGTACATCTACGACGACACCGGCAACACGACGACACGCGTCAAGAACGCCGGGTCCACCACCGCCCAAACCCTGGCCTGGAACCAGGAAGGCAGACTCAGCCGCTTGACCGACGACGCGTCGGCCACCGCCACGAACTATCTCTACGACGCCGACGGCGAGTTGCTCATCCGACGCGACAATGCCTCCAGCGGCGAGACCGTCCTCTACCTCGGCAACACCGAAGTCCACCTCAAGACCGGCAAGAAGTGGGCCAACCGCTACTACCAAGCGGCCGGCGCCACCATCGCCCTGCGCACCAACGAAACCGGCACCGAGAAGCTCAGCTTCCTAGCTGGCGACCAGCACAACACCAGCACCGTATCCGTCACCAGCGACACCACCCAAGCTCTGACCAAGCGCTACAGCACACCCTTTGGCACGGGCCGCGGCGCGACGACCGGCGTATGGCCCGACGACAAGGGCTTCCTCGGCATGAGCACCGACGCCGGCACCGGACTGACCCACATCGGAGCGCGTGAATACGACCCCAGCACCGGACAGTTCATCAGCGTCGACCCCCTGCTCCAACTGGACCTGCACCAGACGCTGAACGGCTACAGCTACGGCATGCAAAACCCGGTCACTCATGCGGACCCCAGCGGCATGTTCATCACGTGCGGCAAAGACAGGGGCTTCGACGTTGAGTGCCCCCAGAACGACACCAACGGCGACGGCGTCAAGAATCCTGGATCCAAAGACAGAGACTTCCCGAACACGAACGTCACTTGGGCGGAAGAGGGGCCAAGAAATGAGGACGCAAACGGCGACGGGTACATAACCCTTCTCCCCGGCGTTCACATTCCCGCCGAGTGGCACGGGACCGCCGAGTTCGCCAGCCTCTTCTACGCCCGGTTGGACGAACTGTCCTACTACGGTCTCAGCTTGCACCTCGACCACCCAGACGAACCTCTCGCCAAGCATGACATAAGCGTAGCTCTGTTGGACTCCTGCAACAAAACGGGATGCCCATCGGAAAAGAAATTCTTCTTCAATTACTTCGCCGAAAACGTGGTCGCAGGAATCAGTGAGGGTGGCATATCGAGCGGCTCGTCCGGGCTCGGGCGGCTTCCATCCCCGAAAAAGAACTCGGGTTGCCAGTGCTTCCTAGCCGGGACGGATGTCCTCATGGCGGATGGCACGACGAAGGACATCGAGGACGTCAAGGTCGGCGACGAAGTATGGGCCACCGACCCCGAGACCGGCGAAACAAAGTCCGGTGAAGTAACGCACCTCATCAGCACCGAGAACGACAAGAAGTTCAACGAGCTGTCCATCACGACCGACCAGGGAATCGAGAAGCTCACCGCTACCTACGAGCACCCCTTCTGGTCACCGTCGGAACAGCGGTGGGTGGAGGCCCACGAGCTCGCACCCGGCATGACCCTCCTCACCGACGACCGCCGAACCACCATCGTCACGGGCAACAGGGCGTTCGCACATCACGCCAGGACGTACAACCTCACGATCGAGGGGCTGCACACGTACTATGTGCTGGCGGGGGCAACGCCGGTACTCGTTCACAACAGCAACTGCGGCATTCGCCCGCACGACAAAGCCCGTGGCGCTGCCGGTGTCGATGAAATGACGGAGACGTTTGAGAAGTTCTACAACAAGTCTGATATCTACAGCGAGAGCTACGGGAATGGACTTGAGTTGTGGACTCCTTACGGCAGGCGTCAAGTAGATATCGCGGTCCGGAACCCGGACGGAAACCTTCACCTTTACGAGGTGAAGGTGAATAAATCGAATTACACCAGGGGTCAGCGAAGGAAGGACGAATGGCTAGCGAAGACGTACGGGTTTGAAACCTCGGTCGTCCGGCGCGGTACAGCATGTCCAATCTGCAACCCCTAACCTGAGAGGATGGCTTGTGAGCAGCGACTTCGGCTTCTGGAAGCGCTCTGCCGGGAACCCTGAGGAAGTCTTCGACAGCCTTGCTGAGGGCGACACCAGCGACCTTGTCGTGAGCCCTGACGTCCTGCGGTTCCGGGAGGAGTTGCTGACCAGGTGGTCAGATATGGAAGACGTTCTGGAGCCGTCTCGATTCGACCTGGAAGAGGAACCGGATGACGCGGGAAAGTACGTCCTCCTGACCCTCTCGGTTCGCCAACTGGACTATCTTCCTGAGATTCTCGACATGGCGAAGAGGAACGGCCTCGTCGGATTCAGTGGAGTGGCGGGCGAGCCAATTTAGGTTTCCGATTCGCGACGCAGAAAAGCGCAAAGATGGGGCCCCTGTCGATGTCTCCTACAGGAGCTGTTTTGCAGCTTGACGGCAGTAGATGACGGCAACGGCGGCGGACACCAGGTGTCCGCCGCCGTTGCCGTGCGTGCGTCAGGGGTGGTCGAGGGCGCGGCCGAGGAGGTCGATGGCGTCGCGCTGGAGGCGGAGTCGGACGTGGGCGTAGACGGTGGCGGTGACGCCGATGTGGGCGTGGGCGAGGAGTTCCTTGATGACGACGAGTTCGACGCCCTGTTCCAGGAGCAGGGTCGCAGTGTAGTGCCTGAGGTCGTGGAAGCGGATGCGGCGGAGGCCGGCCTTGCGGAGGAGGGTGGTGAAGGTCCGGGTGAGGTTGGTCGGGTCGATTGCTCGGCCCTGCGGTGTGGTGAACACGTACCCGTTGTGCTGCCATGTGGTCCCTGCGGTGTCACGCTCGTGCTGCTGCTCTTCCTGGTGTCGCTTGAGCGACTGGAGACAGCGGGCGGGGAGGACGATGCGGCGTTCGGAGGCTCGGGTCTTTGTGGGCAGCGCGGTGAGTCCACCCGTGCTGGTACGTTGCAGAGTTCGGCGGATAGCCGCGGTGCCCGCGTCGAGGTCGAGGTCTTCCCAGCGCAGGCCGAGGAGTTCGCCCTTGCGGAGTCCGGTGTGGAGGGCGAGTTCGAACAGCGCGTGCAGCCGGTGTCCGCGCGTAGCCGCGAGGAGATGGCGGGCTTCGTCGGCGGTGAGGGGTTCGAAGCGCTGGGGGCGAGGTGTGCCGGTGCGGACGTTGCGGGCGACGTTGCGCGGGATCTCCTCTTCGCGGATGGCGTGCTCCAGGGCGGACTTGAGCACGGAGTGGTCTAGTGACCGGTTCCATCGGGGAGGTCGGGGTGTGTGAGCTGGGGTTGTGTGTTGTGGGCTGAGCCTGACTTGGTTTGTCGTAGGTAGCTCTGGCGTGAAAAGGCTCGGCTGGTGTTTGCGCTGGTCAGGGCTGTTTGTGCTGGCCGGGGTGGTGGGGTTGGCGACCTTGTGTGCGGGGGCGGTGGTGGGTTTCGGCGAGGTGGTCGAGGCGGATGGTGTCGAGTGAGCGTTTCTCATCCTGAGCGCCAGGCGATCTCGATGGCGTGAACGGCGGCGACCGCTTGCCGACCTGACGATGATTCAGCCCAGCAGGCCGCGGATCTCCCGGACGAGGTCGATGGAGGCGTCGATCTCCAGTTTGCGGTTGGTGAGGCTCTCGACGTTGATCCCGAAAGGCAGGCCGAGGCGGCGGCAGTACGCGATCAGGGCCCGGGCGTTGAGGAGGCACTGCTCGTACGACGCGGCGAGGGGGTCGCCGCGGGTGATCTCGGCCTGGAGCCGTCGCGGGACCTCGATGCCGAGCCAGGTCATGAACTCCAGGGTCTTCACCGACCCGCACGGGGCCAGGGTCAGCACCACCGGCTTCGGGTCCAGGCCCTGGTCGCGGCAGCCGTGGGTGTTGTCGGAGAGCATGTTGCGGGTGTGGTCCAGGTCGTAGCAGACCTGGGAGACGAAGAACTCGCAGCCGGCGTCCTGCTTACGCAGCATGCGTGCGTGCTCCGTCCCCGAGGCGGCGTGCCGTTCGGCGATGACCACGCCGCCCATCCGCGGCGGGAGGGAGAACCCGGCATGCCGGCGGTAGGCCTCGGGAAGGCTCGTCCGGACCACCTGGTGCCGGGAGGCCGCGCCGACCAAGACGGTCAGCACCCGGTCGCGGTCGGCTTGCGACCACCAGCGGTCCAGCTGGTCGCCGGTGTACTTGCCCACGGCGCGGTAGACGATCACCGGGCCGGCCCAGTCGGCGAGGTGGCCGTCGAGGAAGTGGGCCGGGTCTTTTTCGGTGCCGTCGCAGATGGCGGTGATGGCGGCTTGGCGGATGAGTCGGGTGAGGGATCCGATGCGGCCGGCGGTGCGCTGGTGGAGGTAGGTGGCGTGGCGGGGGAGGGTGCCGTTTTTGTGGTGGGTGAGGTCGAGGTTGTTTTCGATGTCGGTGATGACGTCGCGGAAGGGTTCACGTGATCCGTGGCGGGCGGGGAGGGGGCCGCAGGTGATGAGGGTGGCGCGTCCGGCGAGCTGAGCGCCGCGGGTGCCGGAGAAGAGAGGTGTGTCGGTGCGATGCCGGCGTAGACGAACGTGGCGGGCAGGCGTTCGGTGAGGTCTTTCAAGAGGTCGGCGGCCTGGGCGCCGGTGGTGGTGCGGGGGTTGAGGCGGTGGATTTCGTCGATGAGGACGAGTTGGACACCGGCTTGGCTGGGGTGTGGCAGACGGCGTCGGTGATCTGGGTCTGGGTCATGCGGGTGGTGGTGGGGATGCCGAGGTAGCTGGCGAATTCGGTGATGAGTGCTTTCGCGGTGGCGCCGGGCGGGACGAGGACGTACGCGAAGGGTACCGCGGCGTGTGCTGATCCGGGCGGTGTGGGGTTTTTGCGGGTGTGGGTGAGGTGGCAGGTGCGGCCGACGTTCAGGAGGGCGGTCGTTTTGCCGGCTGCGGCGGGTCCGGGACGATCAGCGAGGGCCGTGCGGTGGCCTGTTGGTGGCGGCCGAGGATCATCAGGGTGCGGACCTGGGTGGCGAGTTGGCTGATGGCGGGGGTGCGGATGGTGACGAACGCGGAGTGGTAGGCGAGGCGTTGCTCCAGGCTGCGGGGTGGCTGGCCGGGCTGGTGCGGGGTGACAGGTTCGGTGGTGACGAATTGGTGCCAGCCCTGCCAGGTGGTCAGGGGCCAGGACGGCTCGGCCGCACCGCCGTCTGCGCCGGTGGCGCCGTTGTGGGCCCGGGGGTCGTTCGGGCTGGTGTCGCCGGCACGGGTGGCGTGGTCGGTGCGCGGGCGGGGGGTTACCACTTGTCGGCTTCCTCGTGTGCGTCGTAGAGCCCGAATCCGGTGGCCGCGGCGAGAGTGTCGTCGTCGGGGAGGTCGTCGAGGTCGTCGATGCTGTCGTCCTCGTGCCCCTGCGCTGGGTCGTCGGCGCTGGCCAGAGGCGAGCCCACGGCGTCTCGACAGCGAGAATGGCGGGATGGACGGACTGGGTGGGGCGCTGGCGCGGGCAGCTGCGGATGGCGATGTGGTGGACGGCTGGCTCCAGGGGCTGGCGAGCAATCAGGTGCTGCCGGTGGAGGCGCTGGCCCGGCTGTTGGAGTTCGACGAGCTGCCGATACCGGGCCGCTGGCTCCGGTACAGGACCTTGGATGCCGCAGCGACGGAGCTGCTGGTGGCTTCGCCGCAGGTCCAGCACCGGCTGGACGTGACGGAGAACGCGACGGCCGACGGCGACGTTCTGGCCCGGCTCGCGCGGGATCCGGAGCCCCGGGTCCGGTTCGTATGCGCAGTGATGCTTTTCGAGTACAAGCGCCGTATCCCTGCCGGGGTGCTGGAGATCCTTGCGCAGGACCCGGACCCGAAGATCCGGCGGATCGTCAGCTGGAGTGAGAAGCCGCCCGTCGCGGTGCGGGAGCCGCCGTCCGTGCTGACGGCGGAGTAGCGGGTGGCGCACCCGGATCCGGCGGTGCGGATGAAGGCCGCCGCTGATCCCGCGGTACCGACCGTCCTGGCCCTGCGACTGGCGGAGGATCCCGAGAACGACGTCCGGCTCGCGGTGTCGATGCGGGAGAAGCTGACGGAGGAACAGCGCACGGCCATCCCTTGCACGGTGTGGCAGGACTTCTGGTCTCCGCCACCCTGGATCGCACGGCAGGCGACGGACCCGGAGGCGGCCCGCCGGATCGCGAGGTCGGCGCACGTGGGGCTTCGGCGGGTGCTCGCGGCTCAGCCGCACCTGGCGCCGGACGTGGCGGCCCTACTTGCCGCGGACGAGGACGAGCGGGTGCGGCGCAGATTGGGCGAGTCGTGCGAGGACGCGCCGCACGAGCTGCTGGTGGAGCTGTATGCCACCGTGCAGGACCGGTACTGGTCGGGGTACCGCTACCACCGCAACTTCTCCCGGCCCGGCTTGGCCCGGTTCGCCGACGACCCCAACCCACGGCTGCGGCACGCCTCGTTGGACGACCTGGAGGCCGGGCCGGAGCTGGTGCTGCGGCTGGCCGACGACCCCGAGGTGGGCCACTGGGCGGTCCGCGACCCCAGACTGCCCACCAACGAACTGCTCCGGCGGCTCACCCTGCCGGCACATGCTGCGGCTGCCGCAGGCAATCCGGCACTGCCGGTGGCGGTCATGCACCACCTGCTGGACCTCGCCCGGGCACGCTGACCTTGGGTGAGCGGCTGATGCATGGCCTGCAGGGCGATCAGCCCGTCGTCCAGCTAGAGGTACCCGACCACTTCGGCCAGCACTACCAAGGCCGTCAGGCCGACGCAGCGTCACAAGATCAGCGCCAGAGCCCGCATTTCCCCAGGGCTGCGGTCACGTAATTCCCCCAGGAGCTGGACGGGTGTGTGGGGCGTGCTGTCCTGTGGCTGACGGAAACTGTTCGACGGACCGGGCCGGGACAGGCCATGATGCGCACTCGTGACGGCGATGAAGCAGTTCGTGATCCGGGCCGCGGCCCGCAACAACGCCGAGTGGTGCGCGTCGATGAGCCGATCGCACGGTTTGGCGGGCGAGTTCGGGTTGCAGGCTTGGGCCGTCCCGTCCCGGCCGCCGTTGTACTACCCCGACGCGGTGACGCTGGTGGGATGACGGGGACGGTAACGCGGACCTCTTCCGGCCCAAATTGCTCGATGACCCGGCCACGTCCGTGCTCGTCGGACGCTCCGCTGACGGCCTGGTGGCCGCTGGGGCGGTGGCGAGCCGCAACGACCATGTGGTCGGAATCTCCAATGTCTTCGCGGTGGAGGGCGGCGCTGACCGGGCCTGGCCGGTGGTGCTGGACGCAGTGCACCGGCTGTTCCCGACGCTGCCAGTGGTTGGCTATGAGCACGGCGCGGACCTGGATGCCGCCGTCCGCCATGGCTTCGAGGCGGTCGGTCCGCTGCGGGTCTGGCTGCATGGCTAATGGATCCGCGGATCAGGTCCTGTCGGCGGTGGGGTTCTTCGGTCGCTTGTTGGGGCGGTAGCTGGGGCCGTTCATGATGACCTGGTGACTGGCGTTGATCAGCCGGTCCAGCAGCGACTCGGCGACGACCGGGTTTGGGAAGAGGGGATACCGGTCGCTGGGCGTCCGGTTGCTGGTGATGATCAGGGGCCGGCCCTGCCGTTCGGAGACGAGTTCGTAGAGGTCGGCCATACCATCCGTCGTTGCCGCCGTGAGTCGTCCGTCCATGCACCCTAGTGGCAGGTTGAGGCGTTGCGCGGGATTCAGCGACGGGTTCGTCTCTCCAACCGGCAGCACGACGAGTACTCGGATCAGGACACCGTTCGCCTCGGCGAGGAGTTCAGACTCGTCAAGCACATCGTCAGCACGGGGGTCTGGCCTGCGGACGCGCGCTGGGTGACCGACCGCTGAGACGACGGTCCACTTGGCGACAGCCCGCGTGGCGCTCGTAGGATGCCCAGATGCTCAAGCCGTTACGGATGAGTCGCCGCACGTGGGTTGGCGCATGGGCGGTGCTGTGTGCGGCCGGTATCGCCGCCACCGTCGCACTGAACGCCTCCCCGGCGCCTGACCCGCAGCCCGAGAAGCCCGTCAGTGCCGAGTGCGCCGAGACCATCGCGGACATCGAGACGCAGCTGGCCAAAGCCAAGGCGGAAGGCAACGACGACGACGGCGTGCTGGCCTTCACGCGAACCCAGGTTGGCGCGGACGACTGCAGCGATGAAATCCTCGACCACTTCAGCGGCGACCGGTGAGCCGCCGTACAGGCCTCGCCGCGATAGCGGGGCTGATCGGCGTCGGTGCAGTGGCGATCATCGCCGTGAGCGCCGCGACGGAACCGGAGCCGCAGCCCACGCCCCCGCGGGTGTACTCCTCCTGCCTGGCGGCCGACACCAAGCCGATGTCTGCGGGCGACGACCCCTGCGACGGCCGTTGAGCTTGCCGTCTCAGTGCCTGGTTCTATCCTCCGCTGAACGTCACGGATGGACTGGGAGTCAGGCTGTGCAGATCGCAGGCGTAGACCTGTATGTGAATCACCCGCTGATGGCGCTCGGTTCGACCGAGTGGATCCCCACGACGCTGGCCCTCGACGGCGCTCCTGCCGCTGCGTGCGACACGCACGTCATCGTGCGAGTGCAGGCCCAGGTTGTGCTGGTCAAGGTTCGAGTCTTCAAGGATCACGGTGACGGGGATGAACACGGATCTGACAGAGAGCCTCTGATTACCGTGTTCGACGGGCATCTTCTGCTGAGTGACGGTCGGCTCGTAGTGGGGGATGTCGTCGGCGAAAGCCGATTCACCACTTCCCTGCTCGGGAAGCCGGGCAGGCGCCGGGTTCGGGTCTCGGTTGACGAGCCGCAGGGATGGGCTCGCGCCGTTGACGTCGTCATCAGCGCCGAGACAGTGTGGCGGAGCCGCATACCAGCTCGAACGATCTTCGAACTAGGTGGCTCACGTGTGGCTTCGCCGGACGTGGAGGCGGGCGTGCACCCGTGCGCCGTACCCCCGGCGGGTCAGACCCAGGTGGTGATGGGGGAGCATCTGCTCAGCCGTCGCCTGCCTCTGAAGGATCGTCATGCCTCCTGTCCTCCGTGCCGTACCCCCCGTCCTGCTCACCTGCCTGCTGATGACGGGCTGTTCGTCCGTCGAACTCGGCACACCGACACCGTCCGGGACCCAGAACCCTGCGCCCGGGGCGCCTGCCGGTTCAGGGCGGGCGATCGCGGTGGGCGCGGGCCCGCAGAAGCACTACACGGTGCAGCAGCAGCCGGCCGCCGGCTCGTGCCACTACCGCTTGGAGCACGGCGAGCCCCTCGAGGACCCCGCCTGCACGCCGGGCGCCATCTCTCCGGCGGTCACGCAGGCGAACCTGAAGTCGACGATCTGCCACAAGGGGCGGCTACACCTCCGGCGTGCGTCCCTCCGCGTATGTGACGGGCTCAACGCCGCCTCCTACGGATACACCGGCAGCATGGGCGATGCGGAGTACGACCACCTGATCAGCCTGCAGTTGGGCGGAGACCCCAACGACTCGCGGAACCTGTGGGTGGAGCCGGCCGACCCCGGCCACGGTAGGGGTGCCGGGGTGAACAACAAGAAGGACCCGGTGGAGATGAAGCTGCACACCGCGGTCTGCAAGGGCCAGATCCCGCTCGCGGCCGCGCAGCAGGCCATCGTCACCGACTGGACCACGGCCCTGACCACCCTTCACCTCGGCTGAAGAGGCGGCTGGAGGGCAGTGCGGGTCGTACGCCGGAATGTCCCCAACGCCTCTGTGACGGTCGCCGGTACGCGAGGGCCCCGGCTGGACGGGGGAGACCAGCCGGGGCCATAGGTGGTGGCGTGCGGAGGGCGGTCGCCTCTCGGCGGGGTGCTCCATGGGGCTTCAGCCGAACGATCGTCCCCATGGGCGCAAGGTGAGGCCCGGGGACACTGTCCCCTCCGCCAGCCACATACAGATGAACGGGCAACCGTCATGCGGTGTTCCCGCTCGTTGTCTTGGGCGCGCGGTGAGCTGGAGCACAGCCTTGGCAGTGGTCAGTCGGCGAAGTCGGCGACCAGGGCGGCGAATTCGTCCGGGCCAGGCGGATGCCGAGGCCTTTGGCCTCGGCGCGCTTGGATCCTGTGCCTTCCCCGGCCACGGCCAGGGTGGTCTCTTGCAGATGCTGGAGGCCCGTGCCGGGACCCGGAAAGTGCTCCGCCCTGGTCGGAGCTCTGGAGGGGCGAGTAGGCGGACTGTGTCTGCCGGCTCGAGCGGGTCAGGCGGCCTTGCGGGTCTGGGCGGTGGCCATCGGGCCCACTCGGTTACGAGGATGGCTGCATCAGCGCCGGTGAGCGCTTCGCTGAAGGTCGGGCGGCGGTCGGGGGGGCCAGGGGCACGCCAGTTTCACCGGCCAGTACCCGATCGCCGTCCTGTCCGACTGCGTCGTCTGCGCGGCCAACGGCACGTCGCCGCTGAACTTCCTGCCGTACAAGGACGGCAAGCCGCTGCCGGGCGGCTTCAAGCTCGGCATCAACCCGGGCCTGGTCAAGCACGAAGGCACCCAGGACGTCCTGTGGGGCGAAGAAGTCCGCGAGCGGTTCAACGCCCCCGAGCTCAACCTCGCCCGGTACATCAAGGACGGCACCGTCACCGACGTCGACAACGGAGAGTAGGAGAAGGCGACGATGAGCCTGTTCGGGGACGGCCTGGACGCCGCGGTGCAGAAGGCGTTCACCCGCCCGGCGCCCAAGAACGCGGGCCCGCAGATGCGGTACCTGGTCAAGCAGCTCAAGACCACGAAGGCGGTCGCCCAGATGCTGCGGATCTCGCAGCGCACCGTCGAGCGGTACGTGAAGGACCAGATCAAGAAGCGCCGCCCGGACCTCGCCGCGCGCCTGGAGCGCGAGGTGAAGAAGCGCTGGCAGCCGCAGATCCGGGCCAAGGCCCGGCAGAGGGCGGCGACCACGGGCGGCATCGTCGTCGACACCCGCGCCCGTATGGGCTACACCGCGCCGATCGTGTCGACGGACCAGGACCGTATCCGGCACCTGACCGTCGCCCTGCCGCCCCGCTACGCCGCCCGCCTCCTCGAGGCCCAGGAGGCCGGCGCCAGCGACGCCCGCCTCCAGGAGATCGCGGCCGAAGCGCTCAAGGAGGTGTACTTCCAGGACGGCGGCCCCGCGCCGGCTCCCTGGAGGAGGTCCGGTTCACGGACATCGAGCACCTCGAGTTCGACCTGTAGATCGCCCCGCAGCAAGGGCCCGAACCGCCTTCTGGGTTCGGGCCCTTGCTGCTGCTCCTGGCTGTGCCGAGCCGGTGAGGCATGGACTGTCAGAGCCCGCTCCTAGGATGCGGCCGTGGATCGAGACTGGATGCGACAGCGGCTTGAGGCGTTTGCCGATCTGGCCCTGCGCTATGAACGCAGTACACCGCCGGGCGACTACATAGGTGATCCGGCGCAGTATGAGCAACTGGGCCGCGCGGAGCCCACGGTCAAGCAGATCCTGCGGCTCCTGGATCCTCAGCTTGCTGAGAAGATCAACCTGGACCAGACGGCGGGCGAAGACATGGCCCGCGATGAGGTTCACCGGGGCCTGGGCATTCTGGCCGACATGGACGAATGGGCTGCCCGGCTCGTACCGGATGCACCCACTCTGCCCGCCGACCAGTTCCACCCCTGGGTGTGGGAGCCGGCTGCCCCGCTGTGGGGCGCAGAAGCCCGGCAGGACGCCGTCCTGGCCGCTGCCCGCACCGTGAACCGCCGACTCCAGCAGAAGCTGGGACGCCACGACATCGGCGAGATGGACCTGTGCATGCAGGCCTTCGACATGAAGGACCCCGCCGCGGGGAAACCTCGCCTGCGGTTCGACGGCGACCGCATCACCCCTACCTGGCGCGCCCGCCAGGACGGCGCCAAGTACCTCGCGGCCGGCGCCTTCCTCGCCCTGCGGAACGTCGCCGCTCACGAGGATGCGGTGACCTGGACCGAACAGGAGGCGCTGGAGCACCTGGCGACCTTGAGCGTCCTGGCCCGCTGGATCGAGCAGTGCACTGTGGAGCGCGCTGCCTAGACTCCGGCCAGCACTACTCATGCTCCGCCGGTTGTGGCCTGGGGAGTGCAGAAGCAGGCGCTCTTGGGGGAGCGTAGGTGGCCTTGCTAAAGGACTCCGGAGACCTCACGCGTCAGCGTTTGACACGGTTGCGGACAGCGAGGACCGCGAGGCCGAGGAGGACGGGTTCGGCCAGGCGGGAGGCCATCTCGATGTAGGTGCCGGCGGTGGTCAGGTCCTGGTCGGCGGAGCGGAACACCACCGAGTTGAGCGTGACGTTGAGGGCCTTCTCGAAGCGCTCGCCGGTGAACCGGTTCCCGCTGGGGTTGCGCGGATCCTCCCTGCCGATCTCGAAGGTCACTCTTCCGCCGCCGGGCGGCACGGTGCCGGTCGCCTCCTGCTTCGGGTCATCTTTGGGCAGGCCGAAACCCATCAGCAGCATGATGGTGACGAGCATGGCCGCGGCGAGCCAGCCCAACGCCCGGGAGGCGCGCAGGCCGTAGCCGGACAGCATCCAGTAGGCGTACAGAAGGCCGCGTTCGGCCCGGCTGGTGCCGGTACGGTCGTGGCGGCGCATCTCCATCTCGCCGTAGTAGAAGTCCGCCGCGCCCGGTTCGTTCTTGCTGTCCTCGAAGGCCTTACGCAAGGCCCGGTACATCGGCGCCAGCTGCGCCGGCCCCGCCTGCCCAGCTCCGCACACCGCCACGTTCCAGCCTCGGACCACGCCCGGCTGTCGCGCCCGCCAGTGGTGCTCCTCGGCGAGTACGCACCGCTCGGTGAACCGCACCGGCCGCCCAGCCCGCCAATGCGTACCGGGCGGCACAGAGTCGAAGGAACAGGTGCCCTCCAGGCGCACCTGATCCAGGTGCACGGTCCCGTTGAACAGGCATCCCGACAGGTCGACGTCGGCCAGCACCAGGTGGGCCGCGTCAACCCCGCACAGCGAGGCCATCCTCACCGCGGCGTCGGGCGCTCCGGCCAGCGGCGCCTCCGCCAGCTGGGCATCGTCGAGTACGAACGGCTCCGGCTCCGCGGCGATGGTGAGGGGATATTCGAAGACCGCGTGGGAGAAGTCCACTGCGGCGTAACGCAAGCGCACCTCGGCCGTTGACGACCAGCGGGTCCGACGGCACTCCAGACGGCGCGTAGCGATCGAAAGGGTGACCGGGCCGCCGAACAACGCGCCGGACAGCCTGGTGCGCCCCGCACACACCAACGGCCCGAATTTGTATGTCGTCTTGAAGGTCGCTGACTCGAACCTGGCATCGCTCTTGAAGATCGTTGCCGATTCGAACCAGGCGTCGCGCTCGAACGTCGCCGACCGGAAGGTGGCGGGGCCCTTGAAGATCGCCGACGCGAACCTGGCGTCGTCCTTGAACGTCGCCGACCAGTAACTGGCGTCACGCTCGAACGTCGCGGAGTCGAAGATGGCAAGGCCCGTGAAGGCCGCCTGGAACCTGGCGTCGCCCTTGAAGGTCGCCGATCGGAAACTGGCGGCGTGCTCAAACGTCGCCGACTGGAAACCAGCGTCGCGTTCAAACGTCGCCGCCTCGAAATGGGCGGCAACCTTGAAGGTTGCCGCCCCGAACCAGGCGGGACCTTCGAAGGTCGCCCACCTGAAATGCGCGGCGCTCTTGAACGTCGCCGACCCGAACATGGCAGGGCCCGAGAAGGTCGCCGACGCGAACAAGGCGTGGCCCTCGAAGGTGGCCGACCCGAAGTTGGCGGGGCTCTCGAACGTCGCCGACTCGAACCTGGCTCTGCCGAGGCGGGGGTGCCCGGTTGCGGGGTCGCGGAGTGCCTGGCGGAGACCAGTGAGGAGGGATGGAGTAAAGGGGGTGCCGCGGTGGTCGAGGTCGGCACCCGGGGTCAGACCGGCTAGGTAGGCGTCGCGGTCAGGGGCGTCCAGGTGGGCGAGGCAGGCCGTGTGGCCGGGTACGTGGATGCCGGGGCATCCGAACAGCCGCTCCGGGGTGGGGCCCTCGCCGCAGTGCGGCCAATTGGGCGGAGTCGGGGACGGGGTGGGGTTCGGCTGGGCCATACCCGGAAGACGATCCGGTGCGGCTGATAGTTGCCGAGGGCGCCGCGGGGCCGCTCACCGAAAATCCGTATGGGCCGACAGCTGGACGGCTGCTCTTGGTTCCGGACTGGGACGACCTGCGTCCGTCGGGGGAACCCTCCTGATCATGGACGGCTGACCGACATCACGCATTCAAGTCCAGTAACCGCCGACGTCGTACTCCCAGAGCAACGGCCGCCGCGCCGACATGGAGCACCAGGAGTTCGGCCTGTAGACGTCTCCGAACACTGGTGCGCCCTGGGCCAGTTGCTACGGGCGCGCTCGCGTATACGTCAGGGCGCATTTCCACTGTTCTGCCTGACAGCCATACACGCATCGGACATACTTCGAGCGGGTTCCATACCCACCTCGTGCACCACGAGTTCGGATGACCGAGTCACTCGTGGCGGCGTCTCCGTGCTGGAGACGGCTCGTAGTGCATGAGAGGGGATATGGGATGCGCTTTGCGCGTTTGGTGGACCGCTTCGTTGAGTCGTTGCGGTCCAGGGAGCGGGAGGTTTGGCAATGCCGAGCCGAGCGCTTCAGGTCCTGGCTCTCGTGGCTGACGTCTACCAAGACTTACGGCCGCGTGAAGCGCTGGATCTGGCAGGCCTCGCTGACAACGGTTTCCGCCATCGTCACCGCGGTCCTGGCCTGGCTTCTACACGGCCGCTAGCCCACGTAGGGGTCCCTCAAATAGCTTCCTAGTACTCCAGCTGTAGATCGTGATCTTGCTGGTGGGTGTAACTGCGCGCCCCAGTTGGCCACTGAGCGTTTCAGTTGGCCATTCTGAGCACGGCGTTCGCCCATGTCGGTTCGCCCGTTCGCGAGACGGCGAGAATGGTGTGATGAACCGAGTCATTCGCTTGGCGGCACTGGCCTGCATCGGGTCTGTCGCCCTGCTGTCCGGCTGTACCGCGGGCAGCGCCCCGAGTCCTGATCGCTCCTCCGCCGGTCCCCGTCCCACAGCCACCTCGACCGTCGCGCCTGAGGTCGCGGCCCAGTTGGCCGAACGCTACCGCCGGTCGGGCGGGGTGAAAGACGTATACGGGATTCAGCGGAGCTCCCGCCCCAACGGCGTCCCTCTGCTGACTGTGTGGACGCACAACCCGGACGACGACGCCGAGCCCTTCGATGAGCTCAAGGACTCGATCACTGGATTCCTGCAGCGCGAGGAGGGGCTTTCCCTGAGACACGGCTATCTGATGGATGTCTTCGGTCCGGACGGGAAGCTGCAGCACCGGCTCGACGCCCGCCCGTAGCTCCCAAGCGCCGAAGTCGCATCTACGCAGCAGGTAGTGGCCAACTGTGATGCCAGACTGGCCAACTAGCTAAGGCACTCAGTCACAGTGGGGCCGGCGCGGAGACGGGTGCGGCCACCGTTGATCATCGTGAGTTGTGTGGACTGACGATGAGACGGTGGCCGCAGGTCACAGCATAGATCCCGCTCGATGGCGGGAGGCGTTCGAGGTGGCCATGGGCCGGATCGCGGGCCGATTCACCCGGTACGAACCCCGCCTGCGTGCCGGGCGGTTCGTGCTGGGTCTGCTGTCGGACCTGCCGCGCAAGAACTGCTGGACGATCGCCGAGTGGGCCGGGGAGGCCAGCCCGCACGGCATGCAGCATCTGCTGTGCCGGGCAGTCTGGGATGCCGATGCCGTCCGCGATGACGTACGCGAATATGTCGTCGAGCACCTCCACGACGAGGCCGCGGTGCTGGTCGTCGACGAGACCGGCGACATGAAGAAGGGCACCCATACCGTGGGGGTCCAGCGCCAGTACACCGGCACGGCTGGACGGATCGAGAACTCCCAGGTGGCCGTCTACCTTGTCTACGCTGGCGCCCGGGGGCACGCGGCGGTGGACCGGGAGCTGTACATTCCGCGCTCCTGGACGTGCGACCCGGACCGCTGCCGGGCAGCGGGGCTCGGCGAGGACACCGCCTTCGCGACCAAGCCGGAACTGGCCCGCACGATGATCGAACGGTTCTGGGGCGCCGGACACCGCGTGGGCTGGGTCACGGGTGATGAGGTCTACGGCGGCAACCCGAAACTGCGCTCGGCTCTGGAGGAACGCGGCATCGGCTATGTCCTCGCGGTGGCCTGTTCGGCTGAAATGACCACCCGTGCGGGCGCGTTCCGCGCCGATACCCTGGCTGCGAAGGTGCCGACGCGGGCCTGGCAGAAGCTCTCGGCCGGGCGCGGCGCGAAGGGACAGCGGTTCTACGACTGGGCCGTCATCGATCTCGCCGAGGCGGCGCCGGGCAGGCGCCAGCTCCTGATCCGCCGCAACCGCACCACCGGCGAACTCGCCTACTATCGCTGTCATTCCGCCGAACCGACGCCCCTGGCAGCCCTGGTCAGGGTCGCCAGCTCCAGGTGGCAGGTGGAGGAGACCTTCCAGGCCGAGAAGGGGCTGGCGGGACTCGATGAGCACCAGGTTCGCCGCTACCCTTCCTGGGCCCGCTGGGTCACCCTCGCCATGCTCGCCCACGCCTTCCTCGCGGTCGTCCGTGCCGACGAACACGACCACAACCTCGCCCCGTACGGGCTGATTCCGCTGTCCTGCAACGAGATCCAACGCCTGTTCATCACGGTCGCTGTCCAGCCGCTGCACGGCATGGCTCACCGACTGAGCTGGTCCGACTGGAGGCGCCGCCATCAGGAGCGATCACGAACCAGCCACCTCCGGCGACAAGCCGCATCACAGACATGAAGATCACGATCTACAGCTGGAGTACTAGTAGTGCTTCGTTAGGTCTATACGTTTGTGCTGATCAAGAGCATGTTGAAAGTGTGGACACGCATGAAGTGAACCGATTACGGGCGGCGTTG
>NZ_JBEXFB010000035.1:67883-71467 GCF_040606575.1 Streptomyces sp. NPDC005402 | reverse complement strand
AACCTGCTGAGGTGCTGGACCGGCACCTGCAGCACCTGCGGCCGCCCCCTCACCACAGCCAGACACAGAGCCAGAACCTAACGAAGCACTACTAGCGCCGGAAGGGAAACCGTGCCCAAGAACGAAGAACTGGCCGATCTGGCAGAAGCGGGCTACTTGCCCACGGACATCGACACGGACACCGGTCTCGTGTCCATGGGCAAGTTGGCACATCGAGACTTCCATGAGGTCTGGTACAGCGACACCGTGGGCGCGGCCGCTCCCGGCAGCAGCAGGACTGTCCCCCTCGCGTCATTCATCGAGCAGTTCGCCGATCGACGGGGCGACCAGCCACTGCGGCTCATCGCGCACACATCCCGGTGCGGATCGACATTGCTGGCCAATCTCCTGACCCTGCGCCCGACCACCATGGTCCTCAAGGAGCCGGACTTCGTCACCGTCCCCGCCCGCAGGATCGCACTCGCCGCCGACAGGGTGGAGTCCCAGACGTTCCACGCCCTGTTGAAGTCCTTGCTGAATTACACCTGTTACGCGGCGGTGGCGGCCGGCCGTGAGCCTGTCGTCAAGATCACCAGTTGGACCGTGCCCATCGTGGTGGCCAGCTTGGCCAAAAGCGAGAACAACAGGTGGCTGTTCCTCTGGCGCGAACCCGAGAAGGTGGTTGCGTCCAACATGGCGACGCCGTCGACCTGGGGCCGCGACACCGAGAACGGGAGCGCCGCTCGGCGTCTGGCGGGGGTCGGCGACGTCTCCGCAGACGCCGTCAGGTTCTACGCCACCACGTGGTGCCGGGTCGTGGACAGTTTCCTGTCCGCTGGCGATGACCTCCCCTGGCGCGCTCTGGAGTTCCAAGATCTCGTGCAGGAGAAGAAAGCCTCCCTGCTGGCGACGGAGAGCTGGTTCGACCTCGCCCCCACCGCCGAACTGCCCCACAGATTCGAGCAGGAGAGCAAGCGGTACTCCAAGGGAGGGCAGGCAGAGGTCTTCGACCCGGCCAAGACACACCGCCGCAGCCCGCTGGAGCAGCTGGCTGCGGACGAGGTCAGGACGATCACCCGGCAGGCGCTCACGGCGTTGCGCGAGGAGAGGCCCCGTCAGCTGTTCTGATCAGCTGTTTCTGACGGCGGCGGGCTCGCGTACTCGAGGATGCGCCGAATGTCCCATACATGATGGAAGGCGTCGTGTGCGTTGTTGCGTGCGACGTCTTCGGCACGCTGGACGCCTCTGGCAGCGTGCTGCAGCACGACGTCTTCATGAAGGGCGGCTGTGACCGCCTCCGACCAGGCGGCCGCCGCGCGTTCCAGCGACCAGAGAGCGGCCGCCGGCGCGATCCTGTCGTAACGACGGGCTTTCGCGAGGAGATCGGGGTCGTAGCCGGGCACGGCCACCTCTGCGGAGAGCCGGACCCCTGCAGCGAGCCCTTCGGCCCATGCTCGCAGGTTGTCGGCCACGTGGCAGACGTAGGCCGTGGGCCCCCACGAGAGATCGGGGTGGTGTTCCTGCCCGGTGCAGCCGTCGAGCAGCGCACGGAACTGGGCGGGAAGCCCCAGGAGGATTTGGATCGCCTCCTGCGGGGTCAGGGACCACCCGTAACCGCAACCGCGGCAAGGATCGCCGTACAGATCCGCGCCCCATTTCTCCACGGCCGCACTCCCCTTCCTACTGACAGTCATGCGAACATAGTGTTTCCTTGAGTGCAGCAATACGCGCCAGTTTCGAGCATGCGGAAATGAGCCGCATGGTGTCGCCGCCGATTATCTCCAGGTGATCCCGGAGCCCTTCCTCCCGCGCGATGACACCGAGTGCGTTGCGCACCGGAGCCATCGTAACGCTTTGGTGAGCCTGAGCTGAAACACCGATTCCGTGCAACCACTCCCCGAGTGCCTGCACCTGGCTCGATTTACCTGCCCCGTCCAGGCCTACTACGGCAATCAGTTTCCCGACTCAGCCCGGATAGGTTACGTGATCCTTCATGACTGATCCACCCTTCGCGCTGGGCAGGTCGCGATATCCCTCAGGAACTCGCGGTACCGAGCCCTCGAAGTTTGCGCCACTTGAATGGACGCTGAGAGGCGCATCGACTGCCGGGAACCGGACTTGCTCCGCAGCAGCGGCACCGTCCAGGGAAGCTGCTCCCGTACCCATGCGTCGCATTTCCGCACCACCGCCATGGCCGCCTCTGTGGTCTCCGCGTTCCGCAGCATCCGGCATGGCGCGGTACGCCTGACCGACCACCGAGGGATCGCAGGCGAGTCGCAGTTGCTTTTCCGCTTCCGTCACCGCGGAGATACCAGTTCCCCGGTAGGTGCACTCGGCCAGCACTCTGAGTGCCAGCGTGCAGGACGCCACGCACGTCGGCCAGTCCTCTGCGGCAAAGGCGGCGTCGATATCGGCGAGATAGGACTGCACTTCGAATCCGTAGTGCCATGTCATATCGGCGCCGCGCGTCAGCAGCCAGTCGAAGTTCACGCCTTCGTCCCGGACCGCTCGTGCGGCGGTGGTGTCGTCCATCAGCCCAGCACCTGCCCGAGCACGTCGCCGTCAACCGAGATGTCGCATTCCCCTCGGCGCAGAGCCGTCAGGACCCAGGAGGCGCCCACCTTTTCCACCGCCTCCTGGACGCTTCCGGTCCACCTCGTGTTCCGTGTCCAGCAGCCGTCCGTGACGATTGAGCAGCCACTTCTTCCCGCCCAGCGAAAGGCGCTGCGAGCCCGCCGCGACGGTCAGGCGCGTCAGATTCCACGCATCGGCCGGGCGTCGCAGCCCGCAGCGGTCGGCGACCGACCGGAACGACGCCTCGTCACGCACCTCCGCCGGATCGGCCAGACCCAGCCGCCGGACCCTGGCCGGCAGCCACTTCTCGTTGTTGGTGACATCGCCGGCGGCGCGGCACCGCAGCTCAAGCAGCCGGCGGGCTGCGTTCCGCCAGAGGTACTCGCTGGCTGACGGGGGTTCGGCCGCCTCGGCAGCCAGCCTCGCAAGGGCGACGGCGATGATCGTCTCGTCGAACGCGCTGCGTACCAGCAGGGGCAACACCGCCGACGCCTCATCGGCGGTGAAGACATCGTGCTCGCCTTCCTTCACGGGCACCCCATGCAGCCAGCGACGGAGGGTAGTCCACCCCATTACCGGCTCCGGCCCCTCGCCCAGGGCGATATGGCCGATCCCGATATCGGCGAGAGCGTGCTCCCGAGCCTGCGCAACGGTCTGTGACACCCAGTCAGCCGGATAGCACTACATGTCCACCATCACATCCCGGACGAAGTGCATAGACGGCCCGGTCTTTTCGGCGATCCCCCCGCGCAGGATATGGATATCAACATCGCTGCCGGCGTTTCCGAGCCCTGAGGCCAGGAGCCCACCAAGTAGGCGCTGCCCTCGGAGAACTCCGCTGCGGCGGTCTGCTCCAGGTCCGCGACCGTCATCCCGACGACATTGAGGCAGGTTTCCGCATCCTTGGCGAGCTTGCGCACGGAAACCTTCCCTGCCGGTGACCGTCCACCTGTCATCGTCACGGGGAAAACTCCTGTTCCCCGGACTCATTGCGAACCCGCCGGTCCGCCGCCGCGATCGCGGCGGCGGAC
>NZ_JBEXFB010000035.1:0-67873 GCF_040606575.1 Streptomyces sp. NPDC005402 | reverse complement strand
AACCTCCCCCGCCGTTCACCCCCCCCCTGTCACCTCCCGGGCTAAACCCCCTGCCCCCCGGACCCCTGGCCACCCCGCGGCCCCGCCCCCCCCACCGGGCCGCCGGACTCATAAGCCTCTCTCGTCAGAAGCTCGTCAGGGAAGACGACGTCGAAGGTGTCTTCCACCGCGGCCATGACCGCCACGCTCTGCAGGGAGTCCATACCGGCATCCCAGAGATTTGAGTTGTTGTGGAGCCTTTCGGGTGTCCATAACGTCCGAAAGTGCCGCGCTCACCACGTCAAGAACGGCGCTTTCGCTGAGTAACGACTGCTCTGCGTCCACTACCACCCACCTTGCCCATTCTATCTATCTATGAACAGAATGTCCGCAATGTCGAATGCTGTCGAAGCGCTTCACCTTAGTACTCCAGCAGCGCTTCGCTATCTGGCCTGGTCAAAGGGGATCGCCGGGAGTGTAATTGGCTGATGTTCCATCAGGGGTGGTCTTGCCGGAGTGCCCCTCCAACGAGTGGCAGCGAGCACTGCCCGAGCTGTGGCGAGGGCAGCCTCCCAGCGTGATCGACGACCTTGCCGACGCGAACTGGGCCCGTGAACTCGACGACCTCTTCCTGCGCATCGGCCACCGTTTCGGCCGCGCCGACCTGCGACGCCGCATGCGCGACTACGTCCGCGCCCTGCTCGGCCCGGTCGGCCGCAAGAACGGCTGGCAACTGGCCGAGCACGCCGGCCACCGCACCCCCGACGGCCTGCAGCGACTGCTGAACGGTGCCACCTGGAACGCCGACGCCGTCCGCGAGGACCTGCAGACATACGTCGCCGACAACCTCGGCGAGGACGGCGGAGTGCTCATCCTCGACGACACCGGCTTCGTCAAGAAAGGCACCACCTCCGCAGGCGTGTAACGCCAGTACTCCGGCACCGCCGGCCGCACCGAGAACTGCCAGATCGGCGTCTTCGCCGCCTACTCCACCTCCCTCGGCCGGGCCCTGGTGGACCGCGAGCTCCACCTGCCCAAGTCCTGGACGGACGACCGTGAACGCTGCCGCGCCGCCAAGATCCCCGATGAACGACCCTTCGCCAGCAAACCAGAGCTGGCCAGGGTCATGGTGCTGCGCGCACTTGCCTCGCCCATGCCGATCGCCTGGGTGACCGCCGATGCCGCCTACGGCCAGGAACGGCGCTTTCGCCGGATGCTGGAAGAAACCGCCGTCGGCTACGTCCTCGCCGTCCCGAAATCCCAGCAGGTACCGCGCTTTGGCCGCATCGACCACCTCTTCACCCAGGCACCGGACGAGGCATGGGAGAAACGCTCGTGCGGCGACGGCGCCAAGGGCCCGCGCGTCTATCACTGGGCAGCCGTCCAGCTCCCTGTGATCGAGGATTTCGACGGCGAGCGGCCCGCCCATCACCGCTGGGCACTGGCCCGGCGCAGCATCAGCAGGCCCGATGAGATCGCCTACTACCTCGGCTATGCCCCGGCGGGCACCGGCGTCGACCAACTGGTGCGCGTTGCCGGGCGCCGGTGAGCGATCGAGGAGTGCTTTCAGGCCGCGAAGAACGAGTGCGGCCTGGACGAGTACGAGGTCCGCCGTTACGTCGGCTGGATGCGGCACGTCACCCTGGCCATGCTCGCGCACGCCTTTCTCGCGGTCACCACGGCGCAGGCGGCGGCAAAGGGGGATGCAGAAACGGTTCCACCATGGTCCCGCTCACCGTGGCGGAAGTCCGCCGGCTCCTGGCAACTGACCCGCGCACCGGCCCCGCCCACCACTTCGCATCCACGCGCTGAGCTGGTCACGGTGGCGGCGAAGGCGTCAGGCGGTCGCCAGGCACTGTCACTACGGGCGACGCTGCCACTCGTTGGAGAGGCACTCCGGCAAGACCACCTCTGATGGAACATCAGCCAACTACACTCCCGGCGATGCCCTTTGCCCAGGCCAGATAGCGAAGCGCTGCTGGAGTATTAGATCGTCAGATTGCGCTGCCTCTGCCGCAGGAGAAGAGCTTGCCCCACCGTTCCGAGCAAGCGCAATACCCTCTAGTTACCGCGAAATTAGGCCACAGCTAGGGGTCTTGACGTCGGCATAGCTGCACCTTACAGTCGGCGCCTGGCTAGGTGAAGCGCTTCGACTGAGCAGCCGGAGCACCGACGTTTGATTGCGAACCAGCGAATGGGTCAGGTCATTGAACGAGCTCCGCCAAGCAGTTCAAACAGCCGCGAAGCATGCCGCCGACGTGGACCGCGACGCGCGAATTCCGGCCCAGGCGATATCCGAGCTGCGGTCTCTGAAATCTATGAGTGCAATCGCCCCGAAGGCTCTCGGCGGAGCCGGGCTCGGGGCCGCCGAGATGGTCCATATCGCCAGGGGACTTGCTCGGGGATGCGCGTCGACGGCACTGGTCTGGTCGATGTATCAAAGGCAACTGGCTTCGCGGTGCCGCTTCTCGGGCGGCGTGGCCCGGCTGAAGGAGCTGGCCCGCACCGCCGTTGGCGAGCAGTGGCTCATCGCGTCGGCCACCAGCGAGGCGAGCACCGGCGGCAACCTGCGCAGTAGCGAAGCCGCGGTGGCGGACCTCCCGGCGGAACCGGACCGCGTGTGCCTCGTCAAACAGGCAACCACCGTCTCCTACGGGGCCGAGGCCGATCTGATCCTGCTGACGGCGCGGCGCGGCGCCGACGCGGCCCCGGGTGACCAGGTCCTCGCCGCGGTTCTGGCGGAGCAGGCACAACTGTCGCAGACCTCGGAGTGGCACCCGATGGGCATGCGGGGACGAACAGCCCGGGTTTCCGTATCGAGGCGGTCATTCCCCGCGATCAGCTCCTGCCGGCCCCGTTTGCGGATATCGCGGCGGAAGCCATGATCCCGCTCACCCATCTGCTGTGGGCGGCCGTATGGACGGGCCTGGCGGCCGAGGCCCTGGACCGTTCCGTGCGGATGGCGCGGCGGAAGCTGACCGCCGGAACGGGCGGCCAGCCGCCTGCGGCGCTGGCCGAGGCCAGGTGGCGACTGGCGGGGCCGGAGGCGCTGCTGGCGGAGACAGCTACCCAGACGCAGCAGGTGCTCTCGGGGCAGGCCCGGCCGACTGTCGGGCTGACGGTCCGGATCAACTCACTGAAGGTGGCCGCCTCGGAGACGGCGATGGAGATCGCCTTCCTGGCGCTCCGCGGTTGCGGCATCGCGGGCTACATGGAGTCGGGACCGTTCTCCGTGGCACGGATCATCCGCGATCTTTCCTCCTCGCTGGTGATGATCGGCAACGACTGGCTTCTCCACACCAACTCACAGATGCTGCTCATGGAACGGCAGGAAGCCCGATGACACCACAGCGGCGCGGCCGGACCGGGCCGAGCCACGTGACAGGCCTCGCCGAGGGATCGGAGCTGAACCTTGAAGGCTAGTTCAACGGGGAACGGTCCGGCGCGGCTCACGCCGCTCGCGGTCGTGCGGGGCGGCGCCGAGCAGGCCGCGGCGGCGGCGCTGGCCAATCCGATGGAGTTCCAAGGCTCCGGCCGGATCGTGGATCTGGTGCGGGAGCAGGCCCGGCGCCGTCCGGGGCACGCCGCCGTGATCGAGGGGGCGGCCATCCTCAGCTACCAGGGTCTCGTCGCCCGGATCGACGAGGTACGCGAACTGCTGCGGAGCGCGGGATGCGGTGCGCGGCAGGTCATCGCGTGCGCGGGCCCGCGGTCGGCCGCAACTGCCGTGCTCTTCCTGGCGCTTGAGGATCTGGGGGCGGTGTACTTCCCCGTCGATCCGGCCTGGCCACGGGCACGCGTCGCCGATGTACTGAGCCGCGGCGGCTGCACCCATCTCGCCAACTACACCAAGGGCATCGAGCGGCTGGAGATCACGACCATGGACGGCGGGCCGCAGACGCCCCCGTTCGAGGACGTCCCGCCCGCATATCTGATCTTCACCTCCGGGACGACGGGTCTCCCCAAGGGCGCGATCGTGGAACACCGCGGCATGCGCAATCATCTGTGGGCCAAGATCACGGATCTCGGCATCACCTCCGCCGATCGCGTCGCCTTCACCGCGCCGCTCGTCTTCACCATTGCGATATGGCAGATGCTCGCCCCTCTTATGGCCGGGGCGACCACCGTGGTGGTGGGCGAGGCGGACGTGACGTTCCCGCCTCGTCTGCCGCGGCTACTGCTCCAGCAGCGCGTCAGCGTCGTCGAACTCGTCCCGACCGCCATCGGCTTGCTGCTGGACCAGCTCCTCCGGCGGCCGCCGGAGGACGCGCTGCCCGAGCTGCGATGGCTGATCTCCACCGGTGAGGAGCTGACCCCCGGGCTGGCCGGCCGGGTGCTCCGTAGCCTGCCTCATGTCTCGGTGCTCAACGCCTATGGCTCGACCGAGTGTTCCGACGACGTCACGCATCACGTGGTGACGATGGCGGACACCACGCTGCCGCGCCTCCCGGTGGGCTCCCCGATCGCCAACGCGGTGATCTACGTGCTGGTCCACGAGGAGGGACCGGATGCCTGGCGCGCCGCCCGCCCCGGAGAGAGCGGGGAGATCTTTGTGGGCGGCATCCCCGTCGGAGTCGGCTACCCGGGCGATGCCACCGCCACCGGGAAAGCCTTCCATCAGGACCCGATCGATCCGCACTCGCCGACGGGGAGGCTCTACCGGACCGGGGACCTCGGCCGCGTCGATCAGGGCCGCCTGCACTATCTGGGCCGGTCTGACCGGCAGGTGAAGGTCGCCGGCATGCGCCTCGAACTCGACGAGATCGAGGCAGTGCTCAGCCGTCATCCGGAACTGGACCACTGCGCCGCGTCCTGTCATCGGCCGACGGCGCCCAGCCGAGACTGGTTGCCTATGTCGTCCCCCGTTCCCCAGTCTCCCCGGCGGAGCTGGAGAACTTCGTCGCGCAGGCCCTTCCGGCGGCTGCGGTGCCCAAACGGTAGCGGCGGCTGGAGCAGATCCCGGTGTCCCCCAACGGCAAGGTGGACTACCGCGCACTCACCAATCCGGCACGGCCAGACAGACCTCAGGGGGGCATCAGATTGCTCGCGGTGAGGCATAGGGAGAACCGGGTCACACTGCGCGACCGGGCGCAACTGCTCTCGCAGCTGGCCAGGGCAGGAGGGCCGGTGGCGGCGGCAGTGGTCGCGCTGGAGATCCTCAGCGGTGTACTCCCCGCACTCTCGGCGCTCTCCCTGGCCTGGGTGGTCTCCCGCGTCTCCGAGCCGACCGACGTGGGTCAGCTGACGGCGATCGGCCCGGCGCTGCTCGGCTACGCCGGTGTGCTCCTGATCTCCCACGCGATGGAGGCGCTCAGCACCCCGCTGCAGTACTTCGCCAAGTCACGGATCGACGGGCGCAGGCGTACCGACGTCCTCCGGCTGACGGCCGCCTGCCAGACGATCGAGGTCCTGGAGGAGCCCGAGGTCCAGGAGCTGGTGCGGCTCTCCAAGGCCGAGCCGGGGAACTGGACCGAGCGCACTCCCGGGGACGGCTGCCTCGCCCAGACACGGATGTGCGCGGAGGCCTTGGGGCTCGTCGCGTCCTGCGGCATCCTCGCCGTGTACGCCTGGTGGCTGATTCCCGTGGTCGCCATACCGTCCGCCATCGTGCAGACACTGCAGAGCAGGCAAGGCGTCGAGTTCATGCGGCAGTGGCGCAGCGGCATCCGCGAAGGGATGCACGCGGACGTCTGGTCGAAGATGCTGGTCGAGCCGTCCCTTGGCAAGGAGGTCCGGATCTTCGGCTTCGCCCGGCTGGCCGCCGACCGGATGCGGCACCACATCCTCCGAATGTTCGAGCCGGTCTGGGCCGTTGGGGTGCGCAACCTGCGTGAACAGTGGGTGAAGTTCTGGCTGGTGGGGGGCGGCCTGGGGGTCTGTTTTGTGATCGTGGCCCGCGCCGCCTCGCAGGGAAGCATCTCCATCTCGCTGGCGAGCGCCCTGCTGATGGCCGCGTGGGGGGTGTACCAGTCCATCGCCGGCTATGACGCGCGCGCGATCGTCGGAGCGCTGCCCGGCCAGCACGCCTGGGCGGCGCTGCGGCAGAAGCTGAGCACCACCACGCCGGACGATCCCGACGGCGGTTCACCCCGCCCGGAGCCTGCCTCCGGTCCTTCCGCGGTTCCCGTCGTGCGCTTCGAGGGGGTCAGCTTCCGGTACCCGGGGACCTCAGCGTCGGTGCTCGACGCACTCGACCTGGAGATCCGGCCGGGCGAGCTGCTCGCCATCGTCGGGGTCAACGGCGCGGGAAAGTCCACCCTCATCAAGCTGCTCTCCGGCCTCTACCGTCCGACCGGCGGACGGATCACGGTGGACGGCACCGACGTCTGGCATACGGGAATCGCGCAGTGGCGACGGCGGATCACGGTGGTGTTCCAGGAGTTCGCCAGGTACCACCTCTCGCTGGCGGCCAATATCTCCCTGACCGCGGACACCGGTCGGGAGCAGGACCGGGCCGCGCTCGCCGAAGCCGTCGGGCAGGCCGGGCTCTCCGATGCCGTCGCCCGGATGCCCGCCGGTCTCGACACCCTGCTGGCGCGCTCGCGCGACGGTGGCATCGACCTCTCCGGCGGACAGTGGCAGCAGGTGATCCTGGCGCGTGCGCTGTACGCGGTCCAGGCCAGCGCGCGTCTGCTGGTACTGGACGAGCCGACCGCGCACTTGGACGTCCGCAGTGAGGCCGAGGTCTTCAGCCGGCTCGCCCGGCAGAAGGGCGACCTCAGCGTGGTGCTGATCTCCCACCGCCTCTCCACCGTCCGCGCGGCCGACCGGATCGTCCTGCTCGACGGCGGGCGGATCAGCGAGTGCGGCAGCCACGATGAACTGATGGCGCAGGGCAGCCAGTACGCGCGCATGTTCACCCTGCAGGCCGAACGCTTCAGCACCGACTCAGCCGCACGCGACAACCAGGACAAACAACTGGAGGAATCCAGCGAGGGAGCCGTCCGGTGAAACGCTATTTGTCCGTCTGGGCGCATCTGCTGCGTCTGTCGTGGCGCCTTGAACCACGGCTGACCAGCGCGATATTCGCCACCCTCACGCTCAATGTGGTCGCTGTGGCCGGTGTCGCTGTGGCACTGCGCGCCATCGTCAACAACAGCCTGCACGGTCACCTGGCGGCGGCCGTCGTCGGCGCGGTGGGCGCCGCCATGGCCTACGGCCTCATGAGCATGATCGGCGGGCTCCTCGGAAATCTGCGCGTCCTGCTGGTCGAGCGGGTCGGCATGACCGACCTCCAGGAGCAGATTCAGCTGGACATCGCCACCATCGACGGCTTGGAGCATCTGGAGGACTCCAGCTATCTCGACCGGGTGACTGTCGTCGGCGGGGCGGCCTGGGGACTCACCGACGGGCTGTGGGCGGCGATCACCACTGTGTTCACGCTGCTGCAGCTGGCGGTGTCGCTCCTGGTCCTGGGGCAGGTCAGCCCCTGGCTGGTGGTGCTGCTCGCCCTCGCCGCAGCGCCCGTCTGGTTCGGCCACCGCGGGGAGACCGTCGTACGGGCGGCGGAGACCTCATCGTCCGAGCAGTTCCGCCTGCAGGAGCACCTCTTCGACCTGGCAACCTCAGCCGCAGAGGGCAAGGAGGTACGGGTGGCGGGCGTCGGGGAGCAACTTGCGCGGCTGCAGGCCGACGCCTGGCGTGCCGCCACCGGCGCCCGGGTCCGGGCACGGCTGTGGGCAGCGCTGTGGCGGTTCGGCGGATGGTGCGTTTTCAGCGCCGCCTTCGTCGGCGGGCTGGCGCTGGTCACCCATCAGGCACAGCGCGGCGACGGCAGCATCGGCGACATCGTCCTGATGATCACGATCGCCGCCAGCCTTCGGCAGTCCGTGCAGACCGCGGTCTCCCGCGCCAGCGACACGGCTGGCGCGGGCCGCCTGATCGTCCCCTATCTCTGGCTGCGCGACTACGCCGCCGGCGACCGGGATGGCCGCGGCGCTGCCGTGACCGCGCCCGACCGTCTGACCGAGGGAATCGAACTCGACCGGGTCACCTACACCTACCCGGGAACCCTGGCGCCCGCGTTGGACGAGGTGAGCCTCCGGATCCCGGCCGGCAGCGTGGTGGCGGTGGTCGGCGAGTACGGGTCCGGCAAGACGACGCTCATCAAGATGCTCGCGAAGTTCTACCAGCCGGACGCCGGCACGGTACGCGTGGACGGCACCCCTCTCGCGGAGCTGGACACCGATTCCTGGCGGGCACGACTGGCCTGCGCGTTCCAGGACTTCGGGCGTTTCCACGTCACCGCCCGAGAGATCGTCGGCCTCGGCGACCCCGCGTTCCTCGACGACGACGAACGTGTGCGCTCCGCCGTCCGCACCGCGGAGGCGCACGACATCTTCGACCGGATGCCCGACGGTCTCGACACGCAGCTCGGGCGGGAACTCGGAGGAATACAGCTGTCCGAGGGGCAGTGGCAGCGCACGGCGCTCGCCCGGGCCTCGATGCGCCGCCATCCACTGCTCTTCATCCTGGACGAGCCGACGGCCTCACTCGACGCGTTCAGCGAGCACGCCATCTTCCAGGCCCATATGAGCCGTGCCCGAGCGCTGGCGGCCGAGACCGGTGGCATCACCGTGATCGTCTCCCACCGTTTCTCGACGGTGACCGGGGCCGACCTCATCGTAGTGATGCACCGGGGGAAGCTGACGGAAGCCGGCAGCCATCAGGAGCTGCTGGCCTTCGGCGGCCGTTACGCCGAGCTGTATGCCATCCAGAGCAACGCCTACTCCGACACGTCTCCGGAAAACTGACCGGCAGAAACTGAGGCTGAGCATGGCGACACAAGATCCGGGTGCCGTAGTCCGCAGCGGGCCACTCGTCGGCGCCCAGGAATTCGAATGGTGGAAGCTGCGGCACGGCATCAGCACGAATGTGCTGTCGCATGTGGAACCCGAAGCCGGAAGTACGCGCCACACGGTGCGATCGCTGCTCCACGAGGCCCTCGATCCCTTTGAGTCCCTGCGGACGTCCTTCGGCCTGGACAAGGAAGGCCGACCGCGGCAGTACGTTCACCCCGTACGGGATTTCGAGATAGTCGAACGGGACGCGCGCAAGGTGAGTGTAGAGGAACTCACCGAGGAACTGCAGCACGCGGCATTCACCGCCGAGGACGCCACGCTGATGCGTATCGGCATGGTGGTGGACGGGCCGCATGTGCGCTACGTCGTCGTCTCGGTCAGTCATGCCGTTATCGACGGGCGCGGCGCCCAGGTTCTCCGCAAGCGGCTCAACAGCGTCTTCGCGGGCCGGGGGACAAAACTCACCACGGCGGAAGCCGCACCGCACCCCGTCGATTCGGCGGTCTCCGAGCACTCCGGTCCGCTTTCCCGCATGCGGAGCGCCTCCCTGCGGTTCTGGGAGAAGGAAATCGCGGAGATGCCCAACAGACTGTTCGCTCCGCGCCGCGGCGGGATCATCGAGCACTATCACTCGGAGTACGAGTCCTATGCGGCCCGTCCGGCACTTGTTCTGACGGGGCGCAGGTTCCGGACCAGCCCGGCGGTCGTCTACACATCGACCATCGTCGCCCTCGCCGCCCTGATCTCCGGCAGCACCACCACCACCGTGCGCACGCATTTCGTCGGCCGCACGCCCGAGGAGAGCGACTCGGTCGGCTGCTACCACCAGATACTCCCCCTCACCGTCGACACCGGTGACCAGCCCAGCCTGAGCCGGATCATCGAACGGGTGATGTTCAAAGCCTTCCAGGTCCAGGCCCGGTACCGGGTCGGCTATCTCGATCTCCGGGAGATCACGGCCAACGCGCAGGCAGCGCGCGGGGCTGCCTTCGCCGAGGGCATCACGGTGAACTTCGACTACGCGGTGCCGCTGGAGCAGGTGACCTCCGAGGACGGTGTGCTCACCGCCGAGTTGGAGTCAGCCCGGGAGCGCGAGCTCCTGATGGGATCGGGCGAGAGCGGCGCCGATCTGCGCGGGCTGGACGCCTATCTCATGGTTCACCTGCGCAGCACAACACTGCATGGATTCGGGACCTTCAACAGTCTCAGCCTCAGCACGGAACAGATGCGCAGCCTACTGGCCGGACCGGAACAGCTGCTCCGGCGGCTACTTTCCGAAGGGGATGTCTCCTGGGAGGCGATGCGGGCCATGTTCGGTGAGCGCATCTGCGGAACCGTGAATCCCGACCTTGGCCGCAGAGGGGTGGAAGTCTTCTCTGTCGGGCAGACCACCGCGGCCCTGGAGAGTCATCCCGACGTCGTCGCAACGGTCCTCCGGGTTGAGGAGAACTCCGGAACTCCCGCACTTGTCGCGCATATCGAGACGCGGGCATCGCACCTCACCCCCGAGAACCTACGCGCGCACATACTCCGGCAGCTGTCGCCCGCTCACCCCGTCGTATGTCCGGACCGGTTTGTCATCACCAGGGTCGGATGATGCGCATCATGCTCAAGTCCAAGATTCATCGTGCCACCGTGACCCAGGCCGACCTGCAGTACGTGGGATCTGTGACCATCGACGCGGCTCTACGCGAGGCCGCTAACCTGTTGCCAGGCGAGCTGGTCCATATCGTCAATGCCACCAATGGCGCCCGCCTGGAGACGTACGTCATCGAGGGTGAGCGCGGGTCCGGAGTGATCGTGGATCAATGGTGCTGCCGCCCACCTTGTCCATCCCGGGGACCTAGTCATCATCATCAGTTACGCCCAGGTCGACGACGACGAGGCGCGCAAACTGCAGCCGAAGGTCGTCCGCGTAGGCGGCGGCAATCGGATCGTCGCCCGGGGTGGGGACCTGTCCGAGCCGGTGCCCGGCTCGGACCAGGAACGCAACCCACAGGCGGTTGAGGTCTGAGTCGCGGAGAGGACCGGGGCCCGACGCCCGCGTCTTCTCTCAGCCGGGCAGTGGTGCGCCTGGCCCTATTCTCCTGGCTGGGAGAAACGGTGACGCGGGCGAGGTCCGCAGCACTTGGCGGGTGGCGGGTTCAGAACCTGCTGCTGAAGCGGCCATGCCAAGGGAGTCGGGGATGGTTGTTGCAGCGTCGCGATAGCATCCGGGCTTCATGTCTTGCGGTGGGGCCTGGTTGCTGGGAGGCTGCGGAGTCCCCCGGGCGTCCGGATATGCCTTACGGGGATTCCGCCCCGCTGGTGCGCGTCCGCGGGACTGACGCACCACCGGCGCGGTCACGGGGTGTCCGCGGTGGTCGTGGACTGGGCCGCGGCGCCGTTTCTGACCATGGCCGGGGTCACCGTACTGGATGATTTCTGCCAGCATGCCGGTGAACTCGCGCTGCCGGTGCGGGTCGTCGGCTCGAAGAGGTAGCCTCGCGCAGTCCTGCGAATCGTCGGACTGAACGGCGTGATGGCCATCCATGACGCGGTTGGGGCGAACCGTGGACCGGAACCAGGCCAGGACCCGCGGGTCGGGCTTCGCCCGGGTCGTGAGCTCGACGACGACGTTGGTGTCGAACAGGTAGATCACTCGGCGTCCGTCTGCGCATCGTAGGAGCGGGCGCCGAACTCCAGCCTTAGAGCCAACTGAAGCGGATGAGTCCCGACGAGGGGGTTGCCGGTGGCCGCCCCAGCTCCCCGGCTCGTACCCTGGCCAACAGCCGCTGGACGGTCTCGAGTATCTCCGGAACGGCCGCCCGGAAACCGTTCAGGTCCTCGGCGCTGGCCGTGCCCGCGGCGACACCGGCCCGGTCCAGCACACTGGGCAGGTCCGAGAGCCTCTCCCCCAGCCAGGCCAACGGGTCGGTGGACAGCTCCTTCTCGAACTTCCGCTCGCTCTCGTCCCAGCCCGAGAATCTCGGGTGATGGTGCGTCCGGTCGAGGCTACCGGGCCGGCCGCCCACCGACTCCAGCAGGTCCACACGCCAGATCGGCTCCTCGACGGAGATCGGCCGAGCGGAATAGACACCCCCTCGAAGTTCGCCTGCCTTGATGTGGCGCAGTTCCAGCCGGACGCCGTGCTCCGGCCCTTCCTGCCCCTCCGGGGGGTCGGGGTGCTGGAAGTACAGGTCACTCACCACCAACCCCAGCCTGTCGAAGCCGAAGGCGTACAGCATCAGGAATTCCTTTCAGTAGCAGCGTCAACAAGGCGACCCACGGCTCTGCGCTCACAGGCGGCGCCGTCAGCTTCCGAGGTGCACCCAGGTGGTCTTCACATCGGAGTACTTGTCGAGGACGGCGAGTCCCTTGGTGCGTCCGAATCCGGACCTGCCGACGCCGCCCGCCGGGACGGTGAGGTCGTCGCCCTCGAAGCAGTTGACCCAGGCGATGCCCGCCTTCGCAGCGCGCGTCACCCGGAACGCCGTGTCCAGGGCGGACGTCCACACCGAGATGCCCATCCCGTACCCGGATGCGAATCCCACCCGGAGTGCGTCATCCACGTCGTCGAAGGGGCGTACTGCGACGACCGGGGCAAACACCTCCTCGGTGAAGACCCGGCTATGTTCCGGGGTGTCGGCGAGCAGCGTTGGTGCAAAGTAGTGCCCCCCGGGCAGTACGCGTAGCGGCTCCCCGCCCCGCACTACCCGGCCGCCGCCCGCCACCGCCTCCTCGGTGGCCAAGCGGGCATCGTGCAGCTGATGCTCAGTGGTCAGCGCGCCAACCGAGGTCTCCCAGTCGAGCGGGTCCCCTACCCGCAGCTTGTCCACCTCGACACTCACCAAGTCCAGGAACTGGTCGTACACCTCGCGTTCCACCATCACGCGCGAGCAGCCGGTGCACATCTCACCCTGGTTGAAGTACCCGCCCCATGCCACGGCGCGAGCCGCCTCGGCCAGGTCACGGACGTCCTTGAACACCAAGGCGGACGACTTGCCCCCCAGCTCGGGCCAAACGCGCTTGCCGTTGCTCTCCCCGCTGGCGCGCATCACCGCGCGCCCGGTCGCCGCCGAGCCGGTCACCGACACCGCGTCGATGTCGCCATGCCTGCCGATGGCCTGCCCGGCTCCGGCACCCAGGCCCGGGACGACACTCAAGGCGTCCCGGGACACGCCGGCCTCCACGGCCAGCTCGCAAGCGCGCAGCACGGACAACGGCGCCTGTTCGGACGGCTTGACGACCACCGAGTTGCCGAGCATCAATGCGGGTGCCACGTCGTAGCCGACGAGCGCCAGCGGGAAGTTCCACGGGAGCAGAATCCCGGCGACGCCCACGGGCTCCCTACTGACCAGCGCCACATCGTTCGCGCCGACGTCGGGATGGTCCCCGTGCAGCTTGTCCGCGAGCGCCGCGTACCAGCGGATGGCCCGCTGGACGCCGGCAACGTCGATCTCCACCGCATCCTTGATCGGCTTGCCGGTCTCCAAGCTGACCAGCAGTGCGAGCTCAGTGCGTTCGGCCTCGATCGCGTCCGCCCAGGCGCTCAGGATCGCGCCGCGGTCACGAGGCGAGAAGTTCGGCCAACATCCGACGCGTTGCTCGGCCCGGGCGTGCGCAACCGCCTGGTCCACTTCGGCCGCATCGCAGGCGGGAACCGCGCACAAGAGGCTGCCGTCACGGGGACTCAGCAGATCGAAGGTGTCACAGCCGACGTCGGCCCGCGCTCCATGGAGCAGCGGGCGGGGATCCAGCGTGACCTTCTCGGCCATCGCCTTCCAGTCGGTCCTGCTGCCGTCAGTCATCGGGCCCTTCCCTTCACTACGCCCATCACCCCTGATCCACCACACGCGGCTGCACCACCGAGCGGTCCAGCTCATCGAGGGACCGCCGGCCCGCGAGCAGCATCGACCGCTCGAACTCCTCGCGCAGCAGCCCTAGGGCCGCATACAACCCGGCCGCCCCGTCGGCCGCCACAGCCATCGCCGTCAGACGGCCGACCAGGACCACATCCGCGCCCAGCGCGAGAGCCTTCAGCACGTCGGCACCGCGGCGGATGCCTCCGTCAATCGCGACCGGCACCCGGCCCCGCACTGCGGCCACTACCTCCGGGAGCTGGACCAAGGTGGCAGGAAGGCAGTCCAGTTGCCGTCCGCCATGGTTGGAGACCACGATCCCGTCCACCCCGGCGGAAATCGCCTGCTCGGCGTCCTCCGCCGTGAGGATCCCCTTGACCAGCAACGGACTGTCCACCGCCGCCCTCACCGCAGCAAGGGTCTCCCAGGTCCAGTCGGAGCCGTACCCGGACACCAATCGGTTGGCCGCCGTGGTGCCGATGGGGTCGTAGTTGCCGCTCCACTGCTCCGCGGGGGTCTCGAAGCGCCGCGTCATGAGGCGCTCCCGCCAGCCCAGGGTGGGGCAGTCGATGGTGACGCAGAGCGCGGCGTAACCGGCTCGGTGCGCCCGCTTGGCGAGGGCCAGGAACTCGTCGGGCTCGCCCCACGCATGCAGCTGCATGATCTTCGGTCCGTCGCTCGCCTCGGCAACGGTCTCCAGGGAGAAACGGGACGCCTCGGAGACCACTGGCGCGATGCCCGCCATGGCAGTCGCCGCGGCGATCTCGCATTGGCCGCGCTCATGGAACAGGCCGTCTCCGCCGATCGGTGCAGTGAGGACGGGGAAGGCCAGATCAATTCCCAGGAAGGTCGTGCTGGTGACGAGTTCGGTCACCCCGGTCATGTACGTCGGGCGAAAGCTCCACCGGTTCAACGCGGCGAGGTTGTCCCTCAGACTCTGCTCCGCGCCGGCCCCTCCGTCCAGCACCGCCCACGCGTCCTCGTCCAGACGTTCTCGCGCGCAGGCGTAGATCTCCCCCAGCGTGGCGAACTTCTGGCCCGCTTGCTTCACCGGGCGTTCGACCGCGTGCCCGTCCGTGTGCGTCATCGTTGCGTCCCTCCGAGCAACTGCCGCAACTGGCAGCAGGGCAGTCGTACTGTGCTGTCGGCCTGGTGATCAGGCAACGGGTGTGCGCTTGGCAACGAGGGTGTGCTGAGCGGGAAGCAACAGTTCCTCGGAGCGTGCGTAACCGTCGCCCTGCTTGGCCAGATGGGTGCCGAGGAACAACTCACCGCTCTCCCAGAGCGAGCGGACCAGCCCGACGAGCCGGTCGCTTGGCTGGAAGCCGCGGTACCAGTCGAGGAACTCGGGCCACTCGGCAACCGAGCCGCGCCCTTCGATCCAGCTGGCCATGTCGTACACGGTCGGCAGCTTCCACCGGTAGATGCCCTTCTCCAGCGCTCCAGTCGTCAGGAAGGGATAGTTCTCCGACACGTAGATGGCACCGCCCTCGGTAACGCCGTCCCGCAGCGGGGTGAGAGCCGGCAGGGCGTACTCGAAGTCGCAGGTACCGGCAGCGTCACGGCTGAAGTCGAAGTCCCGGGGGTAGGCCCGCTCGAAGGTCTCGAACGAACCACACTTGTCCGCGACGGCGTCCATGCCCCGGTAGAACGGCTCCCAGTACGGCTTGCGGGCGCCTAGCATCGCGCTGAAGACGTGGCTCCCGCATGCCTCCGCGAGCCGCTTGCCCATCGCGGCCAGGTCCTCCGGGGTGTCCAGGCCCGGGATCAGCGGTGCCACATGGAACGCCACGGGTATGTCCTGGGCGGCCAACTGCTCGGCGACCCGCAGCCGTTCACTGGGGCGCGGGGCGTTCGGCTCGATACGGGTGGTGATGTCCTCGTTGAGCGTGATGATGGAGACACAGACCTCCACCAGCCCGGCGCTGGCCAGCTCGCGCAGCAGATCCACGTCACGAAGCACCAGAGAGCCCCGCGTCAGCACGAACAGCGGGATCTGCTCGGCGATGGCCGCCTCCAGAATCGAGCGGGTCAGTTTCTGCTCGGCCTCCATCGGCTGATACGGGTCCGTGGTCGTGCCGATGTCGACGATGCCGAGATCGGAGCGGGCCGGCACGGAGATCTCGACGGGGCGGACGTGCCGTCCGTACTCTCCGGGGCCCTTGTACAGGCAGTACTGGCACTCGAACTCGCAGCCCTTGTAGGTGTCCGTGTAAGACCGCCAGTGGTGGGCGCGAATGGTCTCCGCGGAGGTCTGGAACTCGAAGGTGCTCGGAAGTCGGTGCATTCGCTTCCTCTCAAGATCGACGCGCGTTCGATCGCAGTCGGCCCGAATTTCCATATCGATCTCCGTCGACGCGGGCGAACCCAGGGCATCACGACAGTTTGGTCGCGTCAAGGGAGACAAAAAGCCGGACCGGACATCAGGGCAATATGAGAAAGCCGTCACCGGAGACGTGAGCCGCTCAATATGATCGAACGTCCGGCCAGTCGGGCCGCGTGTGCTTGTCTACGCGGCCCTGCTGAATCTGTCTACTCTAGCTCGATCGGCGCGCAACTGACGCAAGTCCTCGGTTGCGCACCCCCCAGAACAAGACAGTCACCGGAACCGCCTGCTGCTGCACCAGAGCAGCGGTAGGATGACCCGCTGGCGGACATCTGACCCAATATCCTCGACACCATCGTCTTGTAGGTGATCCCGGAACCTGTGCCTTGCCCGGCTGGATCAATTTCCGTAACTTTGCCCTCAGGTACTTCACCAGGGACTAGCGTCAAATCCCCGTAGATTTGTGACGCTTTCATCGCGGTGTGCTCCGAGCCACCACAATCATGCAGTTGGTGGCGCCAACTGCATTGACGCCACCCTTATCGAATCTGCCGAACGGAACTCAGAGAGTTTCTGGAGGGGCAAATGACAGCCGCTTTTCTGGGGTTGAACATCCTGCATGACACATCGGCGGCGATCGTCGTGGATGGCGAGCTGATCTGCGCCGTCGAGGAGGAGCGCTTCAACCGGGACCGGCATACCGCAGCGTTCCCGAACGCGGCGATCGACTACTGCCTGGAACAGGCAGCAGTGCGCCGCGAGGACGTACTGGGTGTCGGCCTCACCTTCGACTACGAGAAGTTCAAGGACAACGCCAACCCGTTCGACCAGAACCTGATCGACCACGACGACCTCCGCGCCGACAGCCTCGATGTGATCAGAGACCTGAACACGCAGACGTGGCAGGAGGCGAAGGATCAGTTGGAGCGGAACGGGCTGAGTCACGCCCGCCACTTCCGGCATCACCTGACGCACGCGGCCTGCGGCTACTACCTCAGCGGCTTCACCGAGGCCAATGTGCTCGTGATGGACGGTCGCGGCGAGGAGGAGTCCACCTCTCTCTGGAGCGCCTCCGGCACAAAGATCGACCACCTGGAGTCCTACCCGGTGGCCGACTCTCTGGGCCACCTGTACACCTACATCACCAGTCTCTGCGGCCTCTACCGAAGGAGCGGGCGGCAGGAGAAGGCCGGCCACCTCGGAGCGATCGGCAACGAGGGCAAGACGATGGGGCTCTCCGGCTACGGCTCCGGCCGGATCGACTTCGACCAAGTGGTGACCTACGCGTCCGGGCGGTACCACGTGAACCGCGAGAGGCTGCGGGAGCTGGACGTCTACAAGGTGGCCCAGGGGCAGCCCGACGAGAACTCACGGGAACTGGCCTACGGCGTACAGAAGAAGCTCGAGGAGGTGTACAACTTCCTCGCGGAACGCCTCGAGTCCCTCACCGGGTACCAGCAGTTGGTACTCGCGGGCGGTGTCGCGCTGAACTGCAATGCCAATGGCGTGCTGGCCGCGTCTCCCATTGTGGACAAGCTCTTCATCCCGCCGGCCGCCCATGACGCCGGAGCCGCGGTCGGGGCGGCCTTCCTCCAGTGGGTCGAGCACTCGGGGCAGGCGCCGAAGGTCCCCGCCGACCAGATCTACCTAGGCGAGGCAATCGACAAGGCCGAGGTCGCAAAGGCCGTGGCGGCCAGTGGAGTCAGCCGGGTCGCGAAGGTCGAGGACCCGGCAGCGGTCGCCGCGGCGGCCCTGGCGGACGGCCTGGTCGTGGGCTGGTGCCAGGGGCGCATGGAGTTCGGTCCGCGGGCACTGGGAAACCGCTCGATCCTGGCGGATCCGCGCGACCCGCGCATGCCCGACAAGATCAATATGCACGTGAAGTTCCGGGAGTCGTGGCGCCCGTTCGCTCCGTCCGTCCTGGCCGACAGGAACGCGGAGTGGTTCGAGCCCGCGATCGAGTCCCCGTACATGCTGATCGCCCTCAACGTCCGGCCGGACCGGAGGGAATCCGTGCCAGCCATCACCCACGTCGATGGAACCGCCCGGGTCCAGACGGTCACCGAGGAGGCCAACCCCCTCTACCACCGGCTGATCGACTGCTTCGCCGGGCTTACCGGCGTCCCCATGGTCCTCAACACCTCGTTGAACGTCCGCGGCGAGCCGATCGCGCGTACCCCGGAGGACGCGATCCGGTGCTTCACCGAGTCCGGGCTCGACGTGCTCCTCATCGACGACACGGTGATGTGGAAGGACAACGTCAGCCTGGACATCACGGTGCGGCACAGCGGATCGACCGACACCTGAGAGCGCGTCGGGGCCGGCCCCTATGTGAAGTCGGCCGCGGAATCCGGGAGAAGCGCGGGCAATTGAGAGGACGCTCGTGCGCACAGCTCCAGTCAGGTTGGACGACGTACCCTTCAACGCGTTCCATGCCCGTGCTGTTCTCTCCTGCGGCGGCAGCCTGTTCCTGGACGGGTACGTGCTGGGAGTGGGGGCTTCGCGCTGGCGTCGTGGGGCCCCCAAGTGGATCTCGGTCCGACGTGGTACGGCGCGATCGGCTGGGCCACGCTGTTCGGCCTCGGCGCAGGGAGTCTGCTCTTCGGCTGGGTCACGGACCTCATGGCTGGAACGAGGCCGAATCTCCGTGCGTGGCAAGGAGAAACCGCCAGTCCCTCACAGACGAGCAAGCCAGCCGGCATCACTCGGTCTTCCGTCGCAAAACATCTCATTCAACGCCAACTGTCTGACCGGTGGGAGCGTCAGTGGAAAAGATCGTAATTGACTTCGAAGGCGACCGAGACGCGACTGCACCACTGACTTGGGCACAGAAGAGGACTTGGAAGGGAACTCAGTATAAGTATCGGATTGTGCAAGCTGTGCCAATTCCACCGGGCAAGACAGTCCAAGAGGTCTGTTCCGCGATCAAGTGGGCGTATGAGGAATTCGAATCACTCCGCACTACGTACCCTGTGGGGAATGACGGAGCACCGTGCCAGAAAGTGATCAGAGCAGGGTCCGTGGAGATAGACATTGTCCGAGCGGGTGAGCTGACTTTGGAGGATGATGTCCAGGCTGCGGTGAGCCGCTTCGGGAAGGAGCTGCATGATATCCGGAGGGATATTTCCGCAGTGTTTGCAGTAGTGACTGCTGGCGGTGCTCCGACACACCTCATACATATGGCGTCCCACCTTGCGCTTGACTGCCAAGGTGCTATAGCACTGAATTCAGCGATAAAAAGCTATCTCATGGGCCAGTATGTGCGCGCGACGGACCCCGTGTTCCAGCCCGTGGATCGCGCACGATGGGAGCAATCAGAAATCGGCATACGCGAGAATTCGCGCGCCCTCGCGTATTGGAAGGAGGTCCTCGAGAAGTTTCCGTCCTGCAGTAGCCGATCGGGCATAATGACTTCTCCTGCTCTCGCGAGCGCCGCTTCACAGATTGCCGAGAAGTGCAGAGTAAGCACATCTGCGGTGTACCTGGCAGCGTTGGGGCTGGTCGCTGGTGCGCTCACCCAGCGAACCACATGTTCGTTCCTGTCTGCTTTTGCTAACCGGAAGACGGTGAAGGAACAGTCTTTCGTGGGCGAACTTGTGCAAAATGCTGGCGGATTGTTGGAGTCTCTTGATGAGTCATTCGAAACCGTAGTCAGGAAAGCGTGGAGGTCAAGTCTCACGGCATACACCTTCAGCAGTTTCGACGAACAGGAGCTGCTCGATATGCATCAACGGATGGATGAAGACAGAAACTTGGACAAGCGGGTCTTCGATATCGCATTCAATGATGGGAGAGGCTCCAGGAAGAGCAACGCACCACTGCCCGCGGTGCACGACGTGCTGAGTCGGACTGTCGTGACAGAGGGAGAAGAACACTATCGAGGAGACGGCCGGTTTTTTTCTTGCTCTCTTCAGGATGCCGACATCGAGCGGATAACCATCATCATCCACGACTTCTACTTTCCAGGGCTCTCAGCTCGGCGCGTCCTGCTTGCGATCGAAGCGCTGATAGTTGGCGTCGCCATGGCGGACATTGAATGCGTCGAACGTCCCATCCTGGCCGTACAGGGGCACCTTGAGTCATAGCCGGCGTTCGCCCGGTCTCAAGGAATATCCAGGTCTTGCGCCACATCCATTTCGAGATCCCGGTTCAAGGTGCGAGTCCGAGGACGGCGAGCGGCCGCGCCGTAGAGGCAGTGCCGTCGCCCAGCGCCTTCTCGCCTGACGCGGAACATGACATCAGAATCAGCAGGTTGCGGCGGCGGGCCCGCGTCCGCAAGGACGGGTCGGCAGCCTCCCTGACCGACCTATGCCTCGCCTCTCTCGCCCGGCTCAGCGCGCTCAGAGCCGTCCTGGAGGATCCATGAACGACGACATCGCAGGCCCCGGCGGACTACTGGCGGCTCACCGCGCAGAGCAAGGTCCACTGCTGGCCAAGAACACCGGCGGCGACCCCATCAACTGCACCAGGGCGTACGCCGTCAGTGGACCGATCGACCCGGACCGGCTCGCCGACGCCTACCAGCGCACCTTCGAAACCTACGACGCCCTTCGCCTGGTCTGGCACCCGGACGGCGGCTGGCTGCAAGGCTCCCATACGACGACCGCGTCGGCACCGACCCGGTACCGATCGAACAGCAGTGCATGGCCGTGGCGCGTGTCAGGGCCACTGGAGTCGAAAAGCTGCCGTACTCCGCGCGACAGCCTCGCACGGCCACTGGGCCGGACAGCCCCGCATACATCATCTTCACCTCTGGAACCACCGGCGTGCCGAAGGGTGTCGTGGTCAGTCGCTCTGCGCTGGCCAGTCCGGTCCGCGGCGAAGGGCCCCGCTTTGATATCGGCACGGCCAGCCGGGTCCTACTGGTGGCACCACCAGTCGTTGACCCATGGATCTGCCACGTCGCGGGCCCACTGTTGTGTGGTGCCACTCTGGTCCAGGTCGACCCGGGAGGCGGAGATCTCGCAGGAGACCTCGCCCGGGCGCGGGTCACCCACGCGTTCCTGCCCGCTCCGCTGGTCCCACTGCTCACCGGCGCGGACCTGCCCACGCTGCAGGTGCTTGCATCCGCTGGTGATCACTGCCGACTCGCAGACCTCGCCACGTTCGCCGGAAAACGCCTGTTCAACATCTACGGACCGACTGAGGCGACCGTCACCGCCGCCGTTGCCACCGACACCGACACCGACACCGACACCGACACCGTCCAGCCCGTACCGGTCGGCCCACCGATCCAAGGACTCGGGGCGCGCATCTTGATCGACGGTGCAGCCACTGCCCCACCCGGAGTGACCGGTCACCTCATGCTCACCGGCGCCGGAGTTGCCCTCGGATACCTAGACGACCCCGACCTGACCAGAGCCCGGTTCCGGCGGGACCCGCAAGCGCCGGGACGGCCCGGTTACCTCACCGGCGATCGTGCCTGGCTGCGCCCAGACGGACAGCTGGTGATCGCCGGGCGGACAGACCGGCAAGTAAAGATCCGAGGCATGCGGGCCGAACTCGACGCCGTCGAATCCGCCGCTCGAGCCACCGGACACTGCACCGACGCTTACGCGACAACGCGCGACGCGGCCGGCTCGTCGGATAAGCATCCGTTGGCCTGGATGAGGTGCCCTACGCCGGCCTCAGCACCCGAATTCGAGCGGCGAACCGGACGATTCGCTGTGGATGTCCGCGTCGGCGACGAGGCCTCCGATCCGGTATGTGCCGGATTGGTCAGCCGGATCCGGGATCTAGCAGTGCCCACGGCCGGGGAGAACAACCGACTGTCGTACGAAGCGACGATCACCTTCCAGCGACAGGGCCGAATCATCCTCGCCATCCTCGACTTCGATCCCGATCAAATTGCTGAAGATCATGCCGGCAAGCTGCTGGCCGCTCCCGCCGCAGCGATGCAATCGACGTCAACACCGTCGAGCCAGAACAGTTGTGGTGGATTCCCGAACTAGATCATCTCGAACGTGGCAGAGCCTCCTCGAGTGCGGGGTCGACCAAGAACCGATCGGTCATCACCCGAAAGATCGCGGTATCCGATCACACTCCACGGGTGACAAACCTCCCTCCACCAGCGGATCGCCACCAGAAAGGAACTTCGAGTGGCCGACGACATGCTTGAACTACAGCGGGCCCTTGACGAACCCGATATACGCGGACGTCGGCCGGCCCACCAGCCAAGAGGGCGGAGCGTCTGGCCGGGTGCGGCCATGGGCAGGCATCTCACCGACCACAGCGTCACCACCCCAGGTGAGCGTCGATGACCACAGGCTCATCGGCCGCGCCGGGATGGGTTCGGCGCCTGCAGGCTCATATGCTCCAGCACCGCCGGACACTGATGCTCTCACTGCTCGGCGCGGTATTCGGTAGCGTCTGCATGATCACCATGCCTCTGGTGGTGAGACAGATCATCGACGGCGTCATATTGACCCACGGGTCAGCGTTGTGGCCTTGGCTGGCCCTCGTCCTAGCGCTTGGTGCAGCTACGGTCAGCTTCGAATTTCTCCGCCGTCTGTCCGGCGCTCGCCTTGCCCTTGAAGTCGAGTGCGACCTGCGCAACGCCATGCACGACCGCCTTCAGTCCATGGACGCGGAAAACCTCGACCGTATGCCGACAGGCCAACTCGTCGGGCGCGCGAGTTCCGACACCACACTGGTCCAGGGACTGCTCAACTACTTCCCGTTCCTGAGCAGCGACGCCCTGCGGGTGGTGCTGTCGGTCGGGGTGATGCTCTTCCTGTCCCCATTGCTGGCCATAGTCAGTATCGTCATCGTGCCCATGGTGCTCATGGTCTCCTACAGAATGCGCTGGAAGGTGTTCCCCGCCACTTGGGACGCCCAGCAGCGTGTGGGCGACGTCGCCCAGATCGTCGACGAGGACGTTAACGGGGTGCGGGTCGTCAAGGCTTTCGGCCAGGAGGAGCGGGAACTCAAGCGGCTCGCGGAGGCGTCGCAAGCCCTTTACGGTTCGCAGATGCGCCTGGTGCGACTGCAGGCCCGTTACCAGCCGGTCCTGCAGGCCATTCCGGTCTTTGGGCAGGTAGTCATCTTGGCTCTCGGAGGCTGGATGGCACTGCGCCACAACATCACGCTGGGCACGTTCCTGGCCTTCTCCACCTACATCGGCCAACTCGTCCCCCCTGCCGGGCGGTTGGCCCTCCTTCCCATCCTCGCGCAGCAGGCCAGGGCTGGTGCCGAACGGATCTTCCAACTCATCGACATACGCCCCGCCATCGCCGACGCGCCTGACTCGATCGAACTGCCGGCTCTCCGCGGTGAAATCACCTTCTCTGGTGTTCACTTTTCCTATAAAGAAGGCGCCGAGGTGCTGCGCGGCCTCGACCTGCACATCCCCGCCGGGTCGCGCGTCGCCATCGTCGGCCCGAGCGGGTGCGGCAAGTCGACCGCGGTAGCCCTGGTGTCGCGCATCTACGACACGCAGCAGGGTGCTGTGTTGGTGGACGGCCACGACGTACGGGACGTGACTCTGCACTCCCTGCGCAGCCAGGTCGGTGTGGCGTTCGAGGACAGCTTCCTGTTCTCCGAGTCGGTTCGTGGCAACATCGCCTACGGGCGCCCCGGCGCCAGCGACGCCGACATCGAGCTGGCGGCACGCGCGGCAGGCGCTCACGACTTCATCCTGGACCTGCCCCATGGCTACGACACCGTGGTGGGTGAGCGGGGACAGAGCCTGTCGGGCGGGCAGCGTCAGCGGTTGGCCCTGGCCAGGACGCTGTTGTACGACCCCCGAGTCTTGATCCTTGACGACGCGACGAGCGCGGTAGATGCCTCCACCGAGGAGACCGTCCACGACGCCCTGCGCGAGGTGATGGCGGGGCGGACCACCATCCTGGTCGCGCACCGCCGCTCGACCCTGCACCTTGCGGACCAGATCGTCGTCATGCACCACGGACAGGTCGTTGACACCGGCGCTCACGACGAGCTCATGGAGCGAAGCGCCCTGTACCGGACACTGTTCAACGGAGAGTTCGACCGCGACGCGGTCGGTGTCGGGATCGGGACACAGGCACCCCTGTCCGCCACCGGCACGGCCGCCCCGGCGTCGAATGAGAAGCGTCAGCAAGGCCAGGGCGACGGCGGCCGCGGATGGCGCGGCAACACCCCAGCAGCTCCCGAACTGCCGAGCCGCGTGGCAGCGCTCAAGCCGGTATGCGACCTTCCAACCGTCGACCTCGAGACCGAGTCACACCGGGACCCCTCGTTCAGCCTGGGCCGACTACTGGCCGAGTTCCGCCGCCCGCTCCTGCTCGGCCTGCTCCTCGTCGTCCTCGACTCGCTCGCCTCGCTGGCCGGCCCCTATCTGATCAAAAATGGCATCAACAGCGGCGTGATGGCCGGATCAGAGTCCGCTCTCTTCACCGCATCGGGCCTCTACCTGGTGGTGGCCCTGGCTCGCACGGTTGATGAAATCGCCGGCACGTTCGTGACGGGTAAGACTGCCCAGCGCATCATGCTGTCCCTGCGGATCCGGATCTGGGCACAGCTGCAACGACTCTCCCTCGACTACTACGAGGGCGAGATGTCCGGGCGGATCATGACTCGAATGACCACCGATGTCAGTCAGTTTGAGTCGCTGATCGAGAACGGCCTGCTGTCCGCGGTGGTCTCGCTGGTGACTTTTGTCGGCGTGGGTATAGCACTGTTCGTACTCAACCCCGAACTGGAAGCTGTCACGCTTCTCGTCGTGCTGCCGCTCGCCGTTGCGACCGTGCTCTACCGGCGGCGGGGCACCGTTCTGTACGACCAAGCCAGGGAACGGATCGCACTCGTAAACGCCAGCTTCCAGGAAAGCCTGTCCGGGGTACGCGAAGCGCAAGCCTTCGTCCACGAGGACATCACCAAGGCCCAATACCACCGACTTGGACACGACTACATCGTCGCCCGGCTCTCGGCCCAACGGCTGATGCTTGCTTATTTCCTCTTCATGCAGTTCCTCCCGGACGCTGCCGTAGCCATCGTCCTAGGCGTGGGAACTGGGATGGTTACGTCCGGGCACCTGACATCGGGCGCACTGATCGCTTTCATCCTCTACATCGACCTGTTCCTCTCACCCCTCCAACAGCTTTCGCAGGTCTTCGACTCGTGGCAACAGACCCGGATTTCCGTGAACCGTGTCGCTGACCTCATGAAGATCGACACCCTCACCCCGAACCCCGAGCACCCCAAGGAAACGGGCCGGCTGTCCGGTGACGTGGTCATCGACAACGTGCACTTCTCTTATGCGGTTGTGCCGGCAAGGCACGAATCTTCCCCGGAACGCAACGGCCTGCACGACCTTCCGAGTCTCCAGAACTGCGACACCCTGGCGACCCAGCCACCCGAGGCGCTGTGCGGCATCAGCCTGCATATTGAGTCCGGCGAGACGGTCGCGTTCGTGGGCGAGACAGGTGCGGGCAAGTCGACAATCATGAAACTAGTGGCACGCTTCTACGATCCAGGCGAGGGCGCCATCCGCGTCGGCGGCCATGATCTCCGAACGCTCGACCTGCTGTCGTACCGGCGCCAGCTCGGATACGTGCCTCAAGAAGCCTTTCTGTTCACCGGGTCGGTTCGCGGCAACATCGCCTACGGCCGGCCCGGCGCCAGCGACGCCGAGGTCGAGGCGGCGGCGAGGGCGGTTGGTGCCCACGACTTCATCGCCGGACTGCCCGGCGGCTATCTGCACGAGCTGGCCGAACGTGGCCGATCCCTGTCGGCCGGGCAACGCCAGCTCATCGCACTGGCCAGGGCCGCACTGGTCGACCCCGTCTTGCTCTTGCTGGACGAGGCCACCTCCAACCTCGACCTCGCCACCGAGACCCGGGTTGCAGCGGCAATGCGGAGCGTCTCGCACGGCCGGACCACGATCGTGATCGCGCACCGACTACAGACGGCCCGGACGGCAGACCGCATCGTCGTGATTGAAGGCGGCCGGATCATCGAAGCCGGGAACCACGAGGACCTGCTCGCCGACGGCGGGAAGTACGCCTCGATGTGGCAAGCGTTCGAAACGGCCAGCCATGCCAAAGCGCGCACCGCCATAGAAATGTAATGGTTTGTCAGAGTGCGGCTGGATCCTAGTGCGGGGATCCAGCCGCGGGCTGTTTTCGTCAGGCACAGCTCGCCCTTGCCCATCTGCGAAAGAACGAGACGCTCGCCCAGCTCAGCGCAGAGTTCGGCGACTCTGAAGCGACGGCCTGGCGGTACGTGGACGAGACAGTCGACGTCCTTGCCGCCTGGGCGCCCGGCTTGCGCGAGGCTCTGACAGGGCGGGGCGAGGACGACTTCGTGATCCTGGACGGCACTGTGATCCCCACCGACCGGGTCGCCGCCGACGAGCCGTACTACTCGCAGAAACACAAGAAGCACGGCATGAACGTGCAGGTCGTCGCCGCACCCGACACACCCCTGTGGTTCTCGCATGCCCTGCCCGGACGCACCCACGACCTGACCGCCGCCCGCGCTCACGGCGTGATCGAGAACTGCCTCACCCGGCAAATCCTCGTCCTGGCCGACCGCGCCTACCAGGGCGCCGGCGCCACCGTTCGCACCCCCTACTACCACCACCACGAACTGCCCGAGCACTACCAGCAGTACAACCGGGACCATGCCCGACTGCGTGCCCCCGGCGAACGCACCTTCGCACAGTTGAAAACCTGGCGTCTACTCCCTAGAGCCCGATGCTCGACCAACCGCATCGGACGCATTGTCGCCCCCGTCCACACGCTCCTGATCTGCACATCTGCGCAATCCCTCCGACACGTTGCTCGCGCCTGCGTGTCGCCTGGCACGGTCCCTGCCATGTGCCCCACTCCAGCCCCTGCCGGCCGCCACTGGGACGGCAGCCCCCGCGTTCACCCGACACCCCCGCCTGCTGCGGGTGACCGCCACCAGGCCCAGCCGCCTGCTGCGCGCCGGCCAGCACAGCCTCTGCCGTCACTGCGGCAACCGCATCGACCTCTACCCGCGTACCGACCAGCGGCCCAACGCCCTGCACCCCACCGAACTGACCGCCACACAGGTCCCCGAATCGTGTCGCTGGCACCTGAGCGGCGGCATCGCCCACCCGCACGGCGACGGCAGCGCCTGGTGCCGCATCCCGCACGCCGTGCTCTGCCCGCGCCGCACCCCCACCTGCCGGATGAGCCCCTGCCTCGAGGCGGTCCGTCGCCAACTTGCCGTCCGTACCCGCCGTCTGACCGACACCGGCGCCTTCACCCCTGCCCCGCCCCCCGGCGGCAGCGCGCCCGGCGCCGACACCGACGGACCTGACCGTCCTGTCGTGCAGACGCTGCTGTGCCGCTACGTTGCCGAGCGTCCCATCCGGGGACTGCGCTGCGTGGCCCAGACCCGCCACCGCTGCACGAATCCGGTCCTTGTCCCACCGGCCCAGGCCGGGACCTGGAGACTGCTGCCCACCGGCCCCCAGCGAGGCCAACTCACCCTGTCCGACATCCTGATGGCTGGTTACGGCCTGGGCCACCTCCCCTACAGCGAGCAACTACTCTGGCGCGCCCAGCACTGCCCCGCACACGCCGCCGCCCCCGGCGTCGCCGACCTCGCCCTGGCCGGATGGCAGCCCTTCGACTCCCTCCTGCACGCGGTGCACATCTATCCCCACCTGCCCCACCCCCGGGCCCGCCGGCACGGCAGGGGATGACGATGCCGCATCACGCCCTGGAAATCATGCTCACCCGCCCCCTGTCCCCGACGGCCCTGCTCCGCGCCGCCCGCGTGCTGCCGCTCGCCGCCAACCACGACGCCACCCGTCTGATGGCCCTCGTACCTGCCAAGGCCCCACCCCCCACCGGGCAGCCCGCCGTCTACGCCACCGGCTCGGCGCACGGCTGCCGATCGACGTGATCACCACGCACTACCCGGACGCAGACCACAGGGTGCTGCTCGATGTCGCCTTCCCGCCGACCACGCACGCCGTCCTCAAGGCCGCCGCCCGCCGTGCGCAGCAGACCCCGGAGCGCTGCGTGGAACTGGCCCTGCACCGGGCCCTGGCCGAGCACCGCCGACCAGGAGACCGACCGCCTCGACCGGGCGGTAGGTCAGCTGCTGGCCCATACCACCCCCGCCTACCTGCTGTCCGCCGTCGGACACGCGCTCACCCGGCTTCCCGAAAGGCCCATGCCATGAAACCGACCGACGAACAGGCGGCAGCAGCCGACGCCTTCCACGCCGGAAACCCCCTCGTCCTGCAGGCAGGCGCCGGCACCGGGAAGACCACCACCCTCGCCCTCCTCGCCCGCACACCTCCTGCCGCGGCCGCTACCTCGCCTTCAACCAGGCTGCCCGCCAGGGGCATCCGTGGGCCCCGCACGGTTGAAGCAGACGTGGTGGTGAAGGGGGGCAGTGTCCCTGGGCCTCACCATTGCCCATGAGGACGATCGTTCGGCTGAAGCTCATGGAGTTCGTCGCCGTGCGAGGGGGCAGCGGCTGCACAAGGTGCTGCTGGCCGAGCTGAACGCGGCCGCCCGCGCAGCACGGTGAGCGTCAGCACCTGCCACCTACACTGCCACCATCCCCGCGAGCGGCTCGGTCACCGTTGGCTTCCTCGCCAACAAGGGCGCCACCAACACCGCTCCCACCTCAACGGCACCACCTGCGCCACCGCTTGACTCGGCCGTTCCTGCCGACCGGCGGGGGCCACGCGCCCCGCCGGTCCGGCACGCCGTCGACGACGACGCGGCGGGTCAGGCCAGGCGCGAGTGGACCTTGAGGGAAAGGTCCTCCAGCCCCTTCGTCTCGAAGACCTCGATGACGTCCATGGGGATGCCGTATCTCTCCTCCACCATCGCCGCGATCTGGATCGCGGCCAGCGACGAGCCGCCCAGATCGAAGAAACTCACTTCGGGGGGAATCGCCGGCCGTTGCAGAACCCTGCCGAATATCTCCAACAGGTCCTTCCTGATGTCCTCGACTTCGCGCACAGGTGTCCCTTCTGCGTGGCGTTCAGTTAGGAGTAGGAGACGTCTCCCGCCGCGCCGCTCTGCAGCAGCCGGTTCGTCTCGTCCAGGATTCCTCTGACGGCTTTGCCGTCCAGATAGTGCCGGTCGGCGAAGACCCTAATGTAGGCGTCGTCGCCGTCCGTGCCGAGCCGCATGCCGAACTTGAGCGGTGTGCCGGTGACGGGGGTGCCCTCCTGGTACACGACTTCGCCGTCCGCGAGGTCCGGGAAGCCCTCGGGTCCTCGGATCGGCGTGGTCTCCTCGCTGAAGTTCACGTAGTGCTGCGTCTGCTCGAAGTCCAGATCGCGTCGCCCGGCGAGTTCGGCGCCCAGCCGGTCCAGGGCCCCTTGGTCGTACCTGCTGTACTGGTGGGCGCGCAGCAGTGCGGGCCAGGTCCGCCGGACCGTGTCGTGCAGTGAGGGTCCCAGCGAATCGAGCACGAGGAGTCCCTGCTGGGCGATGGTGCCGACGTAGTCGAGTGTGCGCGCGGAGGTGCGGTTGGCGCAGGTGATCGTGAGGGCGCAGGAGTCGGCGCCGGCGTGGCGCGTGAGTGCGGCGGCCGTGGCGGCCATGAAGAACGCCGAGCTGCGGACCTTCAGCCGGTCCGCGGCCTGCTTCACGCGTCGCCCGAGGCCCTTGGCGTACAGCGTGCCGGAGGGGTACCGGGCACCGCTGTACGGGCGTGTCGCCGAGGGGAACAGGGGTGGGGCGCCCTCGATCGCCGATCTCCACAGCCCGAGCGTACGGGTGAGGGCCTCCCGCCCGGCGTCGGACTGCTCGTGGGCTGCCTCGTCCAGCGGCTGATGCGCCCGGGCCGTGCTGCCCGGTTTCCCCGCGGCCCCGCTCAGCAGGTCCTCCAGGTCGCGTTTGAGGAGGTCCCCGCCCAGGATGTCCACCGCCATGTGCGACAGTGCGGCACCGACCTGGAGGGGCCGTCCCTGGTACACGAAGACCAGGAACCTGACCGGCCAGTGCGAGGCGATGTCGAAGTGGTGGGACGCGGCCTCCGACCAAACCCTCGCGGCCGGGTCCTGTTCCCCCGGGCCGTCGAGATGCTCCACCGACACGGTCATCCGGCCTCGTGACGCCACCGTCTGTGCGGGCGGGTATCCGTCGCGCTCGTCGAAGGTCGTACGCAGCGACTCGTGCCGTTCCACGAGCAGGCGCAGGGCCGCGAGGACGTCGTCCAGGGACCGCCCCTCGGGCACCTGCGCCGACAGCGCGAGGTTGAACCTCGTGTCGTGCGGGCGGGTCACCTGCAAGGTCGTCCATATGTGGCGCTGTCCCCAGGTGGAGGGACCGCGGGCCCCCCGCTCACCGCGGAATTCCAGCTCTCGTGTCTCTCGGCGTGTGGTCACGTGTGCGAAAGCCTCCCGATGCGTGTGCGACATGGCGTCAGTCCCCGGACGCTGCCGGGGCGGACCGGTAGGAGCCGGCCTGCGCCGCGTACAGGCGCGCGTAGTGACCGCCCAGTGCTGTCAGTGTGTCGTGGTCACCCTGCTCGGCGATCTGCCCGTCGGCGAGGACGACGATGTGGTCGGCCAACCGTACGGTGGAGAAGCGGTGTGTGACGAGCAGTGTGATGCCGTCGGGCCGCGCCCGGCCGGAGTGGGTGTATCTCTCGTACAGGTCGTGTTCGGCGGCCGGGTCGAGGGCGGCGGTCGGCTCGTCGAGGATCAGCAGATCCGGCGCGGTGCGCATGAGGGCACGGGCCAGCGCGAGCCGCTGCCACTGCCCCTGCGACAGGTCCGCGCCGTCGTACAGCGGGCCGAGCTGGGTGTCGATGCCCTGCGGGAGCCGGGCGACGAACTCGTCCGCCCCGGCCGCGGCGACGGCGGCGTGCACAGCGTCCGCCCGGTCCGCGCGGTCCAGGTCACCGATCCCCACCGCCTGGCGGACCGGGAGCTGGAACTTGACGAAGTCCTGGAAGGCGGCGGTGACCCGCCGCAGCCAGGCCGAGGGGTCGATCGTCGACAGGTCCGTGCCGTTGACGGTGATGGTGCCGGAGGTGGGCTGGTACATCCCGGTGAGCAGCTTCACGAGCGTGGTCTTGCCCGCTCCGTTCACTCCGACCAGGGCCACGACGCTTCCCGGCGCCAGGCGCAGGTCGATGTTGCGCAACGTGGGCTGGGCCGCCCCCGGATAGCGGAAGGTGACGTTGTCCAGGTGCACCGCGCCGCCCTGCGGCGGGGCGCCGCTGCCCTCCCGTCCGTGCTCGGACGCATAGCGGCGCAGCCACAGATAGTGCTCGGTCACCTGGCCCGTCTGGATCACCTTGCCGAGCTGCTCGACGGTCTGCTGGATCTGTCCGCGCAGCCGGGTGCCGATGACCAGCACCAGGACGACGTCGCCGAGGCTCGCCCGACCTTGCCCGGCCAGGTGCGCGGTGAAGGTGAGCGCCGCGAGGTAGCCGGCACCGAAGCAGCACCAGCCGAGCAGGTTCCAGCAACTGCCCGCCACTCGGGCGCGGGTGACGAGCGACGTACAGTGCTGCCACGTCGCTTCGGCGTCGGCGTCGATGACGTCGTGGGCCCCGCTGATGTGCAGTTCCTTCGCCGATGCGGCATCGACGCAGAGGCGGTGCAGGGCCTCCTCCCGGCGGCGGTGGCGGGCGGCGGCGTGCTCGGCCAGGCGCAGCCGGCCGTGCGCACGGCTGTTGATCCACAACGGCAGCAGCGCCAGGGGAGCGAGGAGGCCGAGACCGGGGTGCACGCCGACGAGCAGCCACAGCGACAGGCCCACGCCGACGGTGCCCGCGGCGCTCACCGCGAGGCTCCACACCGCGGTCGCCAGCGTCCTGCTGCCCTGGCGCAGCAGAAACAGCCGGTCCAGATAGTCGGGCTGTTCGACGTGCGCGATGCCGGACAGCCCGGCGACGGTGCCCAGAATCTCCTCGTTGATCAGCACGTCGACCCGGTTGATGAGTTCGAGGGCGAGGCTGTCCTCGACGCGCTGGCCCGTGGTGGCCACGGTGTGGGCGACCGCCGCGAGTGCCGCCGCGGACAGCAGTCCGGTAGTGCTGCCGAGGCCGGCCTCGTCCACCAGCCAGCGGGAACTGACCGCGATCAGGCCGACGGCCGCCGACTCGAGGACGACCAGGAGGACGATCAGGAGGGCCATCCGCGGACTCGCCTGCCAGTTGAGACGGACGGAATGGCGCAGCACGGCGACGCGTCCCGGCGCGGCGGACCTCATGACAGCGCCGTCGGGGTGTCGAGAGCGGCGCGTGCGGCCGACCGGTGCTGCGCGAAGCGGGACGCCTGGAGCCTGAACAGGCGCGCGTACTCTCCGTCGTCGGCCATGAGGCTGTCGTGGTCCCCGACCTCGGCGATCCGCCCGGCGCGCAGCACCGCGATACGGTCGGCGTGGCGCACGGTGGACAGCCGGTGGGAGATCAGCACGACCGTGGCGCCGGCCACCGAGGCGACCACGTCGCGGTAGAACGCCGCCTCGGCGTGGACGTCCAGGTGCGCGGTGGGTTCGTCGAGGACGATGAGGTCCCGCCCGTGGGCCGCCGCGAACAGGACGCGGGCGAGGGCGACGCGCTGCCACTGCCCGCCGGACAGGTCGACACCGCCGTGCACATCGCGGCTGACCACGGTGTCGGTGCCGTCGGGGAGGGCGTCTACGGCCGCGGTCAGCCCGGCCCGGGCCAGCGCGTGCGCGATGCCCGCGCGGTCCGCGCGGTGCTCGGGGGCGCCCAGCGCCACGTTGTCGGCGACGCTGAGCGGATACCGGTTGAAGTCCTGGAACATCACGGTCATCCGGCGCCGCCAGGCGCGGGCGTCGATGCCGGACAGGTCGGTGCCGGCGACGCTGACGCGGCCCTCGGCCGGCTCGTACAGCCCGGCCATGAGTTTGATGAAGGTAGTCTTCCCCGCTCCGTTCGCGCCCACCAGGGCGAGCACCCGGCCGGAGTCGACCTGGAGGTTCATGCGGTGCAGGACGGGGCCCGCCGCCCGCGGGTAGCCGAACGTGACGTCCTCGAAGCGGACTTGGGGCGGCCCCGCGGGCGCCTGCCAGGCGGGCTCGTCGCGGCGGGCCACGGCGGACGGGACGTGTGCGGTGAGACGGTCCATCGCGCGCAGTGCGCCCAGCCCCACCTCGATTTCGAAGGCCTCCATGCCGAGGGCGGTGATGCCGAGCACCCCCCAGGCCGCGACCAGGCAGGTGACCAACTCCCCCTGGGTGAGGTGCCCCTGCCGGGCCGCGTGAGCGGGCAGCAGGAGGGCGAGGCCGACGGCGGTCAGCGACAGGACGACGGCCAACCGCTGATGGACGAGGATGTCACGGCGCGTCCGCCAGATCACCGCGGCCCACTCCCACGCCTCGGCGGTGCGTCGCGCCACCACCCAGCGGGCCAGACCGAAGACCCGGATCTCCTTGGCGGCCTCCGCCCCGGCCGCGACGTCCGACCAGTAGTCGAGCCGCCGCAGCGGACGCGCGCGGGAGTCCACCACCTCGTGCAGGCGCATCCACTGACGCTGCACCACCGACCGTATGACCAGTGAGAAGAGGAGCAGGGTCGCCGCTGCGACGAGGGAGTGGAGGGCGATGACGGCGGTGGCCAGCATCGCGCTCAGCATGCGGGCCAGCAGGACGACCTGTCCCGCCGCGCCTGCCCCGGGCGACAGCAGATGCCGCCCGCCCAGATCCGAGGCTCGGGAGACGTCATCGGCGTACGCCGCGTCCTCGAGGTGGCCGATTCCCCGGGGTGCCGCGGCGAGGGCACGCAGGCGCCGGCGCAGGCGGCCATCCACGTGGGCGGCCGTCGCGTACCGGCTGCTCTCCTGCCCCGCCACCGCCACCGCCTCCACCAGCAGGAGCCCCCCGAGCGCCACCAGCGGCGCGGTCACCTGCGTGGTCGAGGCGCCGTCGCGGACCACCGCGGTCATGCGCGCGATCAGCCAGCCGCTGATCAAGGCCGTCGCGGTGGGCAGCACGGCCAGGCACATGCCGAAGGAGGTGAGCACGCACACCTGCCCAGGGCTGCCCGACAGCAGCCGCAGCAGCCGCCATCGGTCCCGCGTCAGGCGAGTCGCCCGGGCGAGGGCCTTCGTCGCAGAAGTTGCTGGCATGACCTCGTCTTTCGCCGGGGAAGGCATGCGGGACCACCGGCGGCCACAGGGGCGCCGGTGTGGTGCAGGGAACGCAGGCATGCTTTGTGACCTTGCGCAACGCTGTCAACAGGGTGGGAGAAAGCGCTTGCCCCAGGCGGTGCAAATGCGCCACCGGTCATTGACCGGGCGTTCCATGGCGGTGCGAGGGTGCCCGTCGCGGGCGTTCTTGCGGTGCTCCGTGACCTGTGATCAGAATGTGGCGGCCGATGCTGGCCGCTGACCTGGGCGGCCAACACCGTGCGGGATTTCGCTCCGACTGCGTTGCCCACCAACCGCGGAGCGGTGGGGTTCTGACCTCTTGGACCGATGAAATCTGTGCATCGGGTTTCAGCCGGGTCACAACGGCTCAGATTCCATCGAGCGGTTCTCGAGAACCAATCAATTCAAGGAGGACTCATGTCCGAAGCATCGGGGGCTGAGGCGGGCGCTCTGCGGAAGGAACTAGAGCGACAGTGGCTGGCGATTCTAGGACGAGAAAGCGAGGATGCCGTCGCGAATGACGAAAATTTTTTCGAGGCCGGCGGGCAGTCGCTTGAGACCATCGCGCTTTACGCCTCTATCACTGAGTTCTTCGGCGAAACAATGACTTATGCGGACTTTCTGGATGTTATTGCAGATGGTGACTTCGGGGGACTGTGCCGATCGGTCATCACGAAGACAGAAGCCACGGCTTCGATCACCGGACCTGTGAGCAAAAGTCAAACACTCGATATTTCGACAGGGCCCGGAGGGTACGACGACCTGTCTGCCGGTCCAGATGCGGACCCCTTGGACACATCGCTGTCCGAAGGTCTCATCCGCATCGGCGACAGAATCAGCATGCTGGCTTCTGAGCATCCTGACGATACCGCGATCATCCTCGTCGGGCCGAAAGGGCGCGAGAGAAAATATTCGTGGGCCACGTTGGAGGCCCAGGCTAACGCGGCAGCCCGGGTGCTGCGTGACAGGGGGGCCGCAGGTGGCGTCACACTCATCGCGTTGCCTAACGGAATAGAACACATCGTAGCAACCATTGCGAGTTGGAAGCTTGGCGGCCTTGTCGTACCAGTCAATCCGGCACTACCGGAGGGTAGAATAACTGAACTACGCGACATGATCCCGGAAGCAGTCGTTGTCGGCAACCTTCCAGGTGCTTTGGCCCCGACCGAGCTACTCAAGAGCGGCCATGATTCACCCTTCCCGTCGATGGGGACACCGCGCTCTGCGGCACTGACCGGAGGCAGTACAGGCCGGTCGCGAGTCGTCCTGCGCAGGGCCCCGTGGGTCTATGACATGAATAATCTCAGGCCCGCAGGTTACGACGTTCCTGGAATGCGACCGGGGCAGATCCAACTGGTGGCACTACCGATGTTCCACGGTGGGTTCATCGAGCTGCACAACGGCCTGGCCCTCGGCCATACCGTCGTCGTGATGGAAAATTTTTCACCGCGAAGCTTCTTGCGTCTTATTCAGGAGCACCGCGTCAACTTCGTCAGTCTCGTGCCTACTCTCATGCGCACCATCATCTCTGTCGAAGACGTCAACCAATTCGATCTGAGCAGCGTGGAGGCCGTCTATCACGGTTCGGGACCATGCCCGGAATACGTCAAGCGGCGATGGATCGAACTCGTCGGAGCTCATCGACTGTACGAGATCTACGGCGCGGCAGAAAGTATCGGGTTCCTTCTCATCCGAGGAGACGAATGGCTGAACCATCCCGGTAGCGTTGGTCGCCCTCAACCCGACAAGGGAGCGGACGGCCAAGCCGTCGACGTACGGATCCTCGACGACATCGGGGACGAAGTCGCGTGTGGCGAGATTGGCCAGGTCTATCTGAAGTCAGCGGAACCACGGCAGCCAACGTACGTTGGAGGCGGTCGGAAGCTACGTGAGCATGCAGGCTTTCTTAGCGTCGGCGATCTTGGCTTTCGCGACTCGGACGGGTACATCTATCTCGTTGATCGTCGCAGTGACGTGATCAATGTAGGCGGTGCAAATATCTATCCGACTCAGGTCGAGAACATTCTGTTGGAGTGCGATGGCGTTGGAGACGTCGTAGTTGTCGGACGCCTTCATGACATTCTTGGTGCGCAGCCACATGCTATTGTCGTTCGGTCGCGGCCGAACTTGTCGGAAACTGATTTGGTCGAGTTCTGCCACGAGCGCATGGAGCTGGAGATGATCCCGAAGTCGTTCGAATTTGTCGCCGCTCTGCCCCGGGATGCTGCGGGCAAAATTCGACGAAGCGGACTGAGCACGCCGAACGAATGAGGGCGCGCCCTTTCGTATCGACGTTGGCGCGATGGGTTGAATTCGGAAAAAGTGTTTGCCATTCAAAGTCTCCCTGGTGGCCGAGAAGAGGCGATGCCTCTGCGAGAGCTGGCGAATCGCCTCATCGGATTGGGCTCCAAATCGTGCACCTCGCAAGACCAGCGCGGGAGGGGCTCGTCGACGGTTGAGACGCCAACGAGATCCGGCTTCCCGCGGCGTCGTAGGGCCTAAGGACGAGGCCTCGATGCCCCTCAGCCATGGGCAGCTGTCGGTGCTGCGGTCCGTGGAGATGCTCCCAGAAGAGCGCTTCGCGGATGCTCGCCTCGGCTTCACCGCCGACCTGAGCCCGAACCGGCGTCGCGCCGAGCGGCGGGCTTGATCTCCGCGTTGACGCTAGTGACGCCCCGACTCGCTGGCATACATGAGCCCGCACGACGCGGTCGCCGCCTGGTCGACCCTCGCGTGAGGCGTCTCGCACCTCGCCGGCAGGATCAAGCCTTTGGAGCTGACGAACCTGAGTGTCTTTTGCGGGTCGCACCCGGGACCGACCCGGCGTAGCGCCGAGAGCGTCGGGGGTGCGTCCGCCGAGCGCGGCATCGGCCTCGCGTCTAGGGCAATGGCTCGGTCGGCCTGATGGGGATCGTCCCGGGGTCCCTCCCTGCGCGTAGGTTACGTACGTCGCCGACGCGGTGGTGGCAGCAGGCGGCGACGTTGTCACCGTCATCCCCGAGTCCTGCGGGCGGTCGAGACTGACCAGCGCTACATCGCCCGCCTCAAGTTCGTCGCCACGGTTTACGGGCGATATGCCCAGACGGGCGAGCGCTCCGACACCCTTCTCGCCCGCCGGGCGAATCGGCACGTACGAGGAGGCCTTCGATGCGATGACCTGTCCCGGCTAGGCATGCACGGCGAGCCGATCCGACCGGGGGCCGCCGACGGGTTCCTGGCCCGCAACGTGCGCAAGAGCATCGTCGTCACGCCCACCGCCACGCTCGGCAGCCAAGGCGCTTTTGATGAGGTCCATTCAGCGACCTGAGGTGTCGCTGTCGTCAGCTGACGCACCATCCGTGGCTTGAAGTGCACTCGGCGCGGATTGCCGTGTGGACGCCATGAGCGCCCAACCGATATCCGCCCATCGAGTTGTACCCGGCCATCGGGTTGGTAGCAGTCGGATGATTGGGGGCTGGCCTCCGATCGCGCTGTGGCGGCGTTCAATGTTGTAGTACTCGATCTATGGCAGCTAGAGGTTGTCCCGTAGGGGGCGTGAGCTATCCGGTGAGGGCCAGGTTGTGTAGCCGGGCGATGCCGAGCATGGCCTGGTGAACGCGGTTGCCCTTGAGCCGGCAGTCCCGCAGGATCTTCCAGTTCTTCAGCCGGGACAGGGCGTGTTCGACTCGTGCCCGTGCCCGGCGGTGGACGCCAGGAGAGGTGCACGCGCTGCCGGTCCGGCGCCAGAGCGGACCCCCGGTCGACATCCGGGCCCTGGGGCTCGATCGGCTCTGCCTGAGGAGCTCCGGTGGCCGTAGGACGGTGCAGGGCTTGTCCCGGCGACAGTGAGCCGATCGGGCAGGCCCACTGATCGGCATCCCAGGACGTTGGGGCCGTGGTTGCCTCATCCGGGGCCCGGCACTCGGGAGAACGCCCTTCACTCCCGGTAGGCTCCGAAGGGTGAGCAACCTTTTCCAGCGCCCTGCCGGGCCAGCTGAGCACGTCGAGCGCGCGCTGTGCGTGGCCGCGCACCCAGATGACCTCGACTTCGGCAGTGCGGGCACCGTGGCGACGTGGACCTCGGCTGGCACCAAGGTCACCTACTGCATCCTCACCGACGGCGATGCCGGCGGCTTCGACGAGAAGGTGCCGCGCGAGGAGATCGGACCGCTGCGCCGGGCCGAGCAGCGCGCCGCGGCGGCCGCTGTCGGCGTGACCGACGTGAGGTTCCTCGGGTACCCGGACGGCCTGCTGGAGCCGAGCCTGGACCTGCGCCGCGACATCGCGCGGGTTATTCGGGAGGTCCGGCCGCAGCGGGTCGTCACCAGCTCGCCCGAGCGGAACTGGGAGTGGATCGACAACTCACACCCCGACCACATGGCGGCCGGTGAGGCGACGCTGCGCGCGGTGTACCCCGACGCCCGCAATCCGTTCGCCTTCCCGGAGCTGCTGGGCGATGAGGGGCTCGAGGCGTGGACGGCGAACGAGGTGTGGCTCTACGGCACCGCGCGTGCCGACCACACTGTGGATGTCACCGACGTCGTCGGGCTCAAGGTGGCAGCGCTCAACAGTCATGTCTCACAGGTCGCCCACATCGACGTGGAGACGTACATCACCGAGTGGATGAGGCTCACGGCCGAGCGGTTCGAGCTGCCCGAAGGGCGACTCGTAGAGGCCTTCCACGTCGTCCACACCGCTTGACGCGAGCGCGTGTGGCGCGCCCTACGTCCCTGCTCGAACCCGAGCGGCGATCGGGTTCCGACCCTGGCGCACGTACGCACTCGGCAGGCCGAGGACTCCCCCGCTGATACCAGGACGTCATCAGCAAGGCGGAGCTTTCCGACAACGGGCCGGTGCGCGGGACGATGGTGATTCGGCCGACGGGCTATGCGCTGTGGGAGCGCATGGTGGATGAGGTCGACGGGCGCATCAAGGCGGTCGGCGCGCACAACGCCTACTTCCCGTTGTTCGTCCCGGAGGAGTACTTCGCGCGCGAAGCAGACCATGTCGAGGGCTTCAACCCGGAGCTCACGCTGGTGACGCACGCCGGCGGCAAAGCGCTGTCCGATCCTGTCGTGATCCGCCCGACCAGCGAGACGCTGTTCGGTGAGTACATGTCCAAGTGGATCTCGAGCCATCGCGACCTTCCGCTGCTGCTCAATCAGTGGGCCAACGTGGTGCGTTGGAAAAAAGCGGCCGCGCATCTTCCTGAGGACCTCGGAGTTCCTCTGGCAAGAGGGGCACACCGCCCACGTCGACTTCGATGACGCTCGGGCGTTCGCCCGCATGATCCTGCACGATGTCTACCGGGACTTCATGGAGAACGTGCTCGCGATCCCGGTGGTCGTCGGCCGCAAGACGGCGCGGGAGCGTTTCGCTGGGGCGACTACCACCTACGCGCTCGAGGGCATGATGCGCGACGGCAAGGCCCTTCAGATGGGCACCCTGCGTGAGTGCACTGAGAACTTCTCCCGTGCCTTCGACATCAGGTTCACCAACGCGGCGGGCCATCGGCAGTACTGCAAGACCACGTCGTGGGGACCTCCTCACGCATGGTCGGCGGCATGATCATGTGTCAGGGGGACGACGACGGCCTGCGGGTGCCGCCCCGCCTTGCCCCCATCCAAGTGCTCGTAGTGGCTGTGACGGCCGGTGACGAGGTCATGGCCGCTGCACACAAGATGCGGGACTCACTGCGTGACGCGGGCCTCCGCGTCGGGCTGGACGACGGGGTAGACACGCCCTTCGGCCGCCGGGCCGTCGATGCCGAGCTGAAGGGCTACTCCTCCGGGTCGAGATCGGTCCCCGCGATCTGGCGGCCGGTCAGGCGACCGTGGTGACGCGCATCGGTGCCACGAAGGAACAGCTCGCCCTGGAAGAGGTCGCGTCCAAGGTGACCGCTGTCCTCGACGCCGAGCATTAGGCGCTCTACACCGAGGCGCTGGCAAACCGCGAGGCACATACGGTTGACGTGTCCACGCTCGACGAGGCCATCGAGGCCGCAGCGTCGGGATGTGCGCGTGTCTCGTGGGACATCGTCGGGGTCGAGGGCGAAGCGAAGGCGAACGCACTGGGCGTCACGGTCCGCTGTCTCATCGGTGCGGACGGGAGCGTGCCGGATGACGACGAACCGGGCATGCTCGCGATCCCCAGTCGCGCCTAATGAGGGTCACTCCCGGCTACCGGGTCCGACGACCAGGCCGTGGTAGAGCGACGGCCGACGATCCGTGTGGACGTTGTTGCGTGGCCCCACGTCCTTGGTCGATGCGCGTTCGAGGTCGCAGGCAGCGTACGTGATGGTCGGTATCGATCCGCCCGGCGTCCAGGCGGAGGCGAGTGGCCACCCGTTGACGTCGACGATGGTGGAGGCACCTACCCAGCTCATCCCGCGCTCGGACCCAGCTCTGTCACAGGCAGCGATGAACAACCGGTTCACCGAAGCACTTGCCTGGATCCGCACGATCTCCATCGGCATCGCGCCGACCGCCAGAGGCCCTTGTGGCCAGTTCGTGGGTGCGCACAGCAGTTGAGCGCCTCTGAGTGCCGCCAGCCTCACCCACTCAGGAAAGTCCAGGTCGTAGCAGACCATCGTGGCTATCCGCCCGAACCGGGTGTCGACGACCGGCGGTTCTGCGTCGCCGCTCGCGAAGCAGTTGACCTCGCTGTCCCACAGATGAGCCTTCCGATACACCGCGCGGAGCCCTTGTACGTCGACCAGGGCGGCACTGTTGAACAACTGTCCCTGCGACACTTCGCAGAACCCACCGACGACGACGACATCGAGCTCGGCCGCCAATCGGACCCATGAGCTCACAGTTGGACCCTCGGCCGACTCAGCGCAGGCAAACGCCTCCCGATTGTCTTCGACCACGTGTCCACTGGAAACCAGCTCGGGCAGCACGACGACGGACGCCCCGTTCGCCACCGCTGTCCGCACTGCTGCTTCTGTACGTCCACGATTCAGGGTGTTCGCCCCTGCCACGGGTGCGAGCTGACAGCAGGCAACCACGACCGACGTCATCGGATGGTCTCCTGTGCCGGCCCCTGGAGCGGCGCACAAGGGACCCCGGTGGCCCGACTGAAGTTGTCGAGGGACCGGCGACAGTGCTGGCGGGTCCGCTCACGGCCGCCCCGGCTCATGATCCGGCGACGAAGCCGACGGGGCCAGGGGAACCACCTCTCGGTGTCAAGGCCGTAGTCGAGGAGGGCTGACTTAGGGACGACGTCGAGGATCAGGCCGAGGTTGTAGGCGAGCAGCGACCCACGAACCCACGGGACCGCTTGCGGTGCCCTGCGGCGGAGCTCATACCAGTTCAGCGCATAGAGCGGGACGGTGGTCAGCTCGTCGAGAAACATCAGGTGGGTGAGGAAGTATCCGGCCGTCCCGCTCACCCCGGTCGTGGTCGAGGTGAGGTTGACCGACATCATCCGTCCCCCCGGCGACGCATACGGCTCGTGCGCAACCTCGCGTGGGCCGAGGAAGCCGGTGCAGTTCACGATCCAGCTGCCGTCGGGGATCGACATGCGGGCACCGCTGCGCAGCACCATGACCGGCCCGGCAAGGGTGTCTTCGACGTCGATCAGGTGATCGCGAAGAACTCGGCTCACCCCGTTCCGCACGACATCGGTCTCGGTGCGGGAGAGTATCGCGCCCACGTTGTGGATCGGGTCACGCACAGGGCTGGTGGTGTAGCGAGACTGTGCCCAGCGGGAGACCTCTTCGCTGTTCGTCCCATCGAATCGTCGTAGCGCCTGGGCATACATCGCGCTGGTCGAAGTTCTGCCCCACCACCGTCGCATGCCGGTCGGGTAGAGCTTGTCGCGGTCGAAGAAGTAGGTCCCCGATCCGGCGACGAGGCCGATGCTTCGGCCGGACCCGGCCACCAGAGCCTGCACGGTGTCCATCGCTGTCTTGCCACTCCCGATCACCCAGACCGGTCCGTCGTCATCCGACGACAGGAGACCGTCCTGTGCCAACAGGTGCGGTGCGGTCGACCGCACCTGCTTGCTGGACAACGAGAGCGGGGGGTTGACCGATACGTCGAACCCGGCTGCGTGGATGAGTCGCGCGGCCCTGAACGTGTGCTCCCGCCCTTCGCGATCGTGGGCTCGGATCATGACGTCCTCGGGACCCTCGACATGCGACAGGTACTCCGACCCCCATCGTGCGTCGATGTCGAGATTGCACGAGATGATGCGGAAGCAGTGGCGGAAGTGGGCCTGCACCTCGTCTCCTCGCGCGAGGTAGCCGCGATCGGCGGTCAGGCTCCATGGGATGTTGCCGGCCGTGAAGAAGGAGTACGGCTGGTGCAGTCGCACGTAGGAGTAGGCGTCGTTCCACATGCCACCCGGCTGCTCGTGCCGATCGAGGAATAGCACCCGCGCGCCCTCGGGCAGGTAACGGCCGGCGACGAACGCTGCGTTGAGACCGGCGATCCCGGCACCGACGATGCAGAGCTCGTAGTTGGTGGAGTCCGCCGCTGCCGTCATAGATCCCTCGTCCGCGCGCCCGGCCCGGCATCGTCGCCGGCCCCGAGGGACCGACGGCTCGGCACGGACAGCGACCCGCTCGAGCGCACCGAGCGTGCAACTCTCGGTGAGAATGGTCGCGCGATCATCAACGCGTCAGCAGAGAGACGGCTGCCGGGTTCAGGAGGTTGACCCGCACAAACCCCGGGTAACCCTCTCCGCCGAAGCAGTTGATGTCCATCGCCACGTAAGTGGTGGCATCCACCGACGGACGGCCGAAGACGAAGAATCCGGACTCCGGCTCGACCGCCTCCGTCACAGCACCGCTGGCCAGCAGTTGCCGATAGCGGTCGCGCGCAAAGCTCATCAACGGCAGAGCACCATCATGCGTGCCCAGCACTTCGACCGCTCGGTGGGCGAACAGCCGGTCCGCCAGTCCCGCGGCTCCGTGCAGTCGTTTGTGGAGCTCGGTGAACGCGGCCGCATGCTGAGACGGCACGATGGCGTAGGCGAAGCGGAATCCGTGCATCGCCAGGGTCTTGGTGGGGCACACCAACCGGAACGTCAGGTCAGGATCGAGGCGATCAGTTGCCTCCTTGGTGGCGCCATCCCACCCCATGTACTGGAATGTGCCGTCCACGATGACCGTCGAACCCGTACGCCGCTGCCAGTCGGCGATCCGGTCGATGGTGGCATCTCGAAGCGGCACGCCCGCGAACCACACCGGGTCGGTGACCCAGAGCAGCCCGCGGCCCTCGGGCAAGCTCAACTCGGCGCTGTCGGAGAAGTCGACGTCGGATGCCACTCGGCGCACACTCATCCCGAGTTTGCGGATCCACCACGCGGCGTTGTAGTAGACCGGCGGCAGGTAGGCAATCTCCTTGACTCCCTGGAGGAACTGGTACATCAGCAGCGTAGTGAGAAAGCTGGTCGAGCCGGCCCCCGTCACGCAGCGTCCTGCCGTGACGGAGGTTTCGCCGTACCGCCGCACGTGCAGCTCGGCGACGGCGTCCGACAGCTCCAGGTCCTCATCCATACGGCTGTACGTCCCGAGCGAACCCAGCTTGCCGATCGGTATCCCGCCGAGATCGCCGAGGAACTGATCCATGAAGGGGTGGTCGCCGTTCCAGTCCGACACGAAGACGCAGCCCGGGCGCTCGATCAGGGCGTCGCCGACCCGGTCGTGCGCTGCGAGCTCGGCGAAGAGCAGCTCCCGATCGTCGACACGGCTTGCATCGGTAACAGGAAATGGCAAAGTCATAGATAAACCTCACGATGAAGATAGATAAACTTCACGATGAAGACCGACTGAGATGGTGCGCGTTGCCGACCGCGGGATGCGCATTGGTCGCGAACTTATGTGACGCGCAGTTCACGCGCAAGGAGCCTCAACAACCACCCGGCCCCTCTCAGTTGTCGGTGCCACAGGCCAAAGTGGACTCGTACTCCGACCGGGCCCGCGCGCGCACGGACGAATCCGTCCAGTAATCCACCATCGTCATCGCCATGGCTTTGGCGCCGTCGATGACAGCCTGGCCGGCGGCCTCGGACGCGGCGGCGGCTGCGAATTCCACCTCGTGGATCTTGACCCCTGGAGGAGCCACTGCGATCAGGGGGTGGATCACCGGCATCCGATAGCTGACGTGACCCATGTCGGTCGACCCGACCGTTCCTCCACCGCCGGCTGGGTCACCGACGGTACGGCCCAGGGCCGCCATGTTGGCGACGTAGCTCGCGGTCAGCGCGCGATTGGTCCTGACCTCCTCCGTCGCTCCCAGGTTCGTCACGTGGATCTCGCACCCGGCGGCCGTCGCCCCGCCCTCCAGGCACGCGATGACCCGTGCTTCCAGCTGCTGGGCGCGGGCCAGCGTCGCCGAACGCAGGCTCCACCGCGCAACGACACGGTCGGGCACCACGTTGACCTTCTGGGGCATCTCGGTGAACACACCGTGGATGCGCTCGTCCGGCGCGATGTGCTGACGGAGCGCGGCGACGGCGTTGTACCCCAGGACCGCGGCGTCCAGCGCGTTCCGTCCGTGCTGCGGGGCCGCCGCGGCGTGCGCCGCCCGGCCGGTGTATGTGACCACGAGGCCGATGCTGGCCAGCGTATCCATCTCCCACAGGTCGGCGTCGGCCGGGTGCACCATCATGGCGGCGTCGACACCAGCGAAGGCACCTCGCTCGGCCAGGGTCATCTTGCCCTGAGGTGCTGCTTCCTCGCACGGCGTCCCCAACACGAGAAGTCTGCCGATCGCCTCGTCGGCCACGGTGGCGGCCGCGAGCCCGGCCCCCAGTCCTGCGGCGGCGATCACATTGTGTCCGCAAGCGTGCCCGATGTCCTGCAGCGCGTCGTACTCGCAAAGAACCGCGACAGTGGGTCCGTCGTTCCCCGCCCGTGCTGCGAATGCGGTGGCCAGGCCGTAGGCGCTGCGCTCGGGGGCCAGTCCGCCTCGCTCCAGCGCGTCGGTGAGCAGGTCGTGGGCGAAGACCTCCTGGTGCCCGACCTCTGGGTGGGCATGGATCGCCCGGGATATGCTCACCAGCTCCTCGGCCCAGGCGTCCACCTCGGCGCACACGCGGGCCTTCAGTTCTCCCGCACGATTCACGGCGAGCCTCCCAGGTCGCGATCAGGCGGGCCCAACGAGAGACATGTCGATGGGCCGAGGAACATCTCCGAGCGGCTGGTCATCCGAGTGACTGGCGCAGGTCGGCCATCAAGTCCTCGATGTTCTCGACACCGACCGAGAGCCGGACCAGGTCGTCCGGGACCTCCAGCGAGGAGCCACTGACTGCGGCGTGAGTCATCTTCGCCGGATACTCGATCAATGACTCGACGCCACCGAGTGAGTAAGCCAGCTTGAACAACTGTGTCCCCTCGCACACTGCGAGCGCAGCGGCGGCCCCGCCGGCCACCCGGAACGAGACCATCCCGCCGAAGCCACGCATCTGCTTGGCCGCGACCACGTGCTGCGGGTGGTCCGGCAGGCCCGGGTAGTACACCTGGGTGACTTGGGGGTGCCGCTGGAGCAGCTCGACGATCGCCGCGGCGTTGGCGCAGTGCCGCTCGAGCCGGAGCTCGAGGGTCTTGATCCCACGCAGCACCAACCAGGCGTCGAACGGGCCGGCCACTCCGCCGAGCGAGTTCTGGTGAAAGTACAGCTCGTCACCCTGCTCCGCGTCCCGGGCCACCAGGGCGCCGCCGATCACGTCGGAGTGCCCGCCGAGGTACTTGGTCGTGGAATGCATGACCACGTCTGCGCCCAGGGCGAGCGGCGTCTGCAGAGCAGGCGAGCAGAACGTGTTGTCCACAGCCAAACGCGCCCCCGCGTCGTGCGCTATCTGTGCGAGGGCGGCGATGTCGGCAATCCGGAGCAGCGGATTGGTCGGAGTCTCGCACCAGATCAGCTTGGTCGTCGGCCGGACCGCGGCTCGGACCGCGTCGAGATCCTCCAGCGGCACCGGCGTGTACTCGACTCCCCAGCGCGCGTACACAGTGGAGAAGAGCCGATAGGTGCCCCCGTAGACATCGCTGGGGATCAGCACGTGGTCACCAGGTGCGCAGATCGTCCGCAGCAGGACGTCGGTGGCCGCCTGCCCCGAGGCGAATGCCAGGCCGCGGGCGCCGCCCTCGAGCGACGCCAGGCAGGTCTCTAACGCGGTCCGGGTCGGGTTGGTGCTGCGGCTGTAGTCGTATCCAGCTCGCAGGCCGCCCACTCCGTCCTGCTCATAGGTGGAGACCGCGTAGATCGGCGGCACCACCGCGCCGGTCAGCGGGTCGCTCTCCTGGCCGGCGTGGATGGCGCGAGTTGCGAATCCGGGCGTGGGGGACTTCATATCCATAGCGCGTACCCTAGCTGCGGCACTGGCGATCGTCGCCGTCTCTGACCATGAGAAAGACTGCTTCCTTGGCTGTTTCCGCACCGTCGATGTCACGCAACTTCGACCTCACTGACCGGGTGGCTGTAGTCACCGGCGCCTCCTCTGGCCTCGGCGCCGAGGTCGCCAGGACCCTCGCCGCGGCGGGCGCTCGCGTGGCCCTCGTGGCACGCAGGCAGGACCGGCTGGCGGCGCTGGCGCAGGAGACGGGCGGGACCGCCTTTCCGTGCGATCTGCTGGACGACGCCCAGCTCGGCGGGCTCATCTCCCAGGTCTCGGGAGCCCTGGGGCCGCCGACGATTTTGGTGAATGTTGCGGGCGACATCTTCAGCAGGGACCCGGCCGAGGCCGAGCCGATCCAAGCGATCCGACGCACCTTGGACCTCAATCTCGTCGCGCCGTTCCGGTTGTGCCAGGACGTCTTCCCATTGATGGCTTCCGCAGGGCGCGGCTCGATCGTCAACGTCACGTCGATCAGCGGACAGGTGGGCATCCCTGGTTTTCCGCAGGCGTCCTACGCCGCCAGCAAGCAGGGGCTGGCCGGGCTGACCGCTGAGCTGGCCGTGCAATGGGCGCGGAACGGCATCCGGGTCAACTGCGTGGCTCCCGGGTTCTTCCGCAGCGAGATCAACGACGAGCTCTTCCAGGACGAACAGTTCCGCCAGTGGCTGGCGCGCAACCAACCTCTGCCCGGGCAGGCCACGTTCGATGACTTCACCGGCGCTGTCCATTGGCTTGTCAGTGACGCCGCCAGACACGTGACCGGGCAGACGGTCGTCGTCGACGGCGGCTGGACCACCCAGTAGGCGGTTGACTCCGTTTCATCGCCGAGGACTTCAGGTCGTCGACACCCGCTCACGCGGTCTTCGTTCGTGTGCCGCTCTGAGAGGGCGGTATGAGACCTGATGCCCGATTCTTCGTTTCGTGCGAGACAAGCGGGCAGGTCGTGGCGATGTCGGTCGGCTATGGCCGGGGCTGGGTGAACAAGCCTGGCTCGGTTTCGGTCAGGATTCCGCGGTCGGCCAGCCGCTTGAGCTTGAGGCGGACGTTGTTGATGTTGTTGGGCGCGACCGGCAGGTCCATCGCCTCGCTCACTTGCCGGGCCCGCAGCGGGTGGCTGACGGCGGTTAACACCGCCATGATCTGCTGGTAGGCCGGATGATCCGGCAGTTTCGGGGCCGGTGGCGCGGGCGGCCCGGGGTCGGGCAGCCCCAGCAGTGTCTTGCGGGTGATCCGGACTTCCTCGGCGGCCCGGCCGAGTTCGTCGAGCCGTGCAGTCAGCTGCGTGATCTGTTCCCGTATCGTCTCGGCCTGCGCGGTGATCTCCCGTTCCCGCTCCTCCAGCCGTGCCAGCACCGCGCCGAGGGTCAGCTTCCTGCCGGTCATGCGGTGCGCCAGGCGGGCACGGTCGCCGCGGTCAGCCGGCGCAGTATCACCGCGGTCATCGCCCAGTACACCCGTGACTCCGAACTGCGGGGCAGATGCTCGTAGTCGCGCACCAGCCTGCGGTGCAGCATCAAGATCCCATAGGCGCGTTCCACGACCCACCGCTTGGCCCGGGGAACGAACCCGGTCTGCGCGGGGGTGATCCCATTCGGTAACCTGCACCTGTTGGGTGTCTCTTCCTCACGACGTTCTTGATCTAGACAATCCAGATCATCGCAGGTGGAAGGCACCCTTCTCCTGTCGGAGCGTCAGATCACAGTCGTAGCTGAATACATGAGGACCGACCCACCCTGGCGCGCAACTGAGGAATGTCCCCGGTCGCGCGACGGATCGCGCCCACAGTCTTGGCTGCCAGGCCCGCCGCCGAGGCGATGGCGCGATCGGACCAGTGCGGATGGGAGGCAATGAGCGTTTTCAGCGGAGCCGCTCCAGGGTGAGGACTGCCGCGGTGATTGACGACATTCGATTCGGGCTGCAGCGCGCCCTACGGAAGATCCCCCAGGACTTCAGTCGTGCGACGCCGCGCTCAACCGGTGCCCGTGCGGCGGACAGCGCACGGTTGACGGTCTGCTGGGTGTGCGTGAGGCCGCGGCCGGGCGGGCGTCTGACGGGCGTCGTTACCCACGGGCCGGCTCCCATGTAGGCGCGGTCGGCGAGAACCGGGATGCCTTGGCTTTCGCAGATCCGGATGATCCGGCGGGTGCGGGCCACGGTCAGGTCGTGCGTTCGGCCGGGCAGGGAGGGTGAGATCCACAGCAGCCGGCCATCCGGATCGGTCACCAACTGCACGTTCACGCGATGTCGGCGATGCTTGGCGGAGTAGTCGGCCCGGCCGTCGCCGACCCGGTGGCACTCAGCGAGCGTGCCGTCGAGCAGAACGTAGTCCGGATCGGTCTCACGCAGCACCTTGAGCAGGCCCGGTGCACGCTCTGCCAGCAGTCTGATCACCGCGGCGGTGTAAGCGTGGGCGGTGCCCACTGAGACACCGAAGCCGGTGGCGATCCGGGCGAGCGTGTCGTGCTTGCGCAGGTACGTCAGAGCGCCCAGGGCACGCTGGTGCGGTGGGAGTTTGCACCGTCGGTCACCCTCGCGGGTGACGAAGAGCATGGTGACCCACTCGACCAGGGCGTGCGGCAGGTCGAGTGCGGCAGAATACATAACCAACGCGGCTCCTGTGCCTGTGGGTTGAGACTTCGAACACCTCCCCCAACGGCACGGGAGCCTCGTGCGTTGCGCACTCCGCCGACGTCACCCGATCGGTGGCCGTGTTGAAAACGCTCAATGAGCCCTTTCCAACCTCACTTGCCAGGCGGGTGGTTGGGCTGACAGACAGATGAAGCCCCTGGATGGGTTTTCGACCAAGAGAACCGTCTCCACCAGAGGCTTCGCATGCTTGTCTACCCGTCCGGCGTCGACGTGTCCAGCTCGGCTCTGCGCTTCCTCGCTGCCTGCCTGAAAGAACACCGCCGTGCTCTCGGAACCCGATGGCGGCGCCTGAACGCAGGGCGACAGGCCCTGCTCACCCTCGCCCACCTGCGTAACGGCCAGCCCTACGCCCAGCTCGCTGCCGGATTCGGGATCGGCACCACCACCGCCTACCAATACATCACCGAGGCCGTCACCCTCCTCGCCGCCCTCGCCCCCACCCTCGCCGAAGCCGTACGCGCGGCGTCGATGAAGGCGTATGTGATCCTCGACGGGACGCTCCTGCCCATCGACCGAATCGCCGCCGACCATCCGTTCTACTCGGGCAAACACAAGAAGCACGGCATGAACGTGCAGGTCATAGCCGATCCGAAAGGGCGTCTGATGGGGGCTTCACCAGCCTTGGCCGGCGCCGTCCACGACATCCGGGCCGCGCGCGAGCACGGCATCATCGAGGCACTCGCTGAGGCCAGCGTCAGCTGCTGGGCAGACAAGGCCTACCAGGGTGCAGGCTGCACGGTCCGTCTCCCTTACCACGGCCGATGGGACAGCCTCTCCACTGGCCAGCAGGCCGTCAACCGATCCCACGCGAAGATCCATGCATTCGTCGAGCAGGCCATCGCCACCCTCAAGTCCTGGCGCCTCCTCCGCAAACTCCGCTGCTCGACGACTCGGGTTACCAGCCTCGTCCAAGCCGTCCTGGTCCTCCAGCTCACTGCCACGGGCTGAGATCAACCCGCAGCATTCACCAAGTCCGTCAACTCGGCTTCCGTAGTCCCAGCCCGCAGACGAACGTCGAAGGTGTAACCCTCATCGCAGAACACCAGGTCAAGGTCCGTGGGTGTCAGCCTGCGGAAGACGATCGCCAACCAGATCGCGTCTTTCTCCCAGACGTCCATATACAGGCAGGTACCGTCCTCGTGCAGATAGGCCTCACCTGGGCCGTTCGCGGTCTCGAACTGCCATATGAGGCTGCGCACTTCGCTGCGTTGCTTCGAGTCGATCTCGCCCCCGGGCCACCGGGCACGCATCGCTTCTGTCAGACCATCCCGATCGATGCGCCATCCGCACGCATCGCCTTCGACCACCGCCAAGAACGTCATAGCCAGGGTCTACCAGACCTCCGTGGCACAGCGTCGATCGGCTGCCGCCTGAAGTTGGAATGGGCTCACTCACCGAGCCCGGACGAAGCCCGCGTCACCGCGGCCCCCGGCCAGTGAGGTCAAATCGACGCAACGCCTCCGGGAAATTGGAACCCATTAGTTAACCTCCCAGTTGACGAAAATTCCTGATCGGCGATGCTGGTAAATCTCGTTTCACTCCACGCATCGGCAGGAACCGATGATGAGAATACGTGGACCGACAGACCAGGACAACAAGAACAAACTCGATAAGAAGTATCAATTTTCTCGTCATGCGGCCTTGAAATGGCACCCTCTGGAATGGAACGATATCGGCGACCGTGCAGGTTGCCGCACTACGAGGAGAGCCGGTGCCCCAGAGAGCCATCGCCTCCGTGAAAAGTCCGGTCGTCTTCTGGTTCGACCCGCTGTGCCCTTGGGCCTGGATGACATGCCGCCGGCTACTGGAAGTGGCGAAATCACGCCCAATAGAGGTCCACTGGCACAGCATGAGCCTGGCCGTACTTAACGAGGACAAACCCGAAGAGCTGCAGGCGGATTACCGGCAGATGCTCGAAGCCCACGCTTGGCAACCGGTGCGTGTAGCGCGGCCTGGCAGAAGCACGGCGGCGACATCGTGGGCCCGCTCTACACCGCGTTTGGCACCCGCTTCCACAACAACGGCGAGGGCCCGACCATCGAAGCGCTCGCCGGCGCATTGGCGGACGTCGGTCTCCCTGCCGATCTCATCGAGTACGCCGACCAGGAGGACTTCGAGTTCGACGCCTTTCTCCGCGCCTCCCACACGGAGGGCATCGGGAAGGTCGGGCAGGAAGTTGGCACTCCGATCATCGCCCTGCCCGGTATAGACGGCGAGGAGATCTCCTTCTTCGGCCCCGTCGTCGCCCCGGCCCCCATGGGAGAGGACGCCGTCAAGCTCTGGGACAGTGCGATCGCGGTCGCCTCAATCCCAGGCTTCTACGAGATCAAGCGGACCCGGACTGCACAAGCGGACTTCAGCAACCTGTAGGTCACTGATCGACGATGCCCTGACCGCCTTGCCGTCCCCGAGCACGGCATTCTCAAGGCTCTGTCCTGCGGCCCGGTCAGCAACACCGCGAGCGGGACCTGCCGACGGTGAGAGCACGATACCGACGGCCCGGCCCTGGAAGGAATCGATCACCGCCTGCGACCAGTCCTGTTTTTTCTTCAGCCCGATTGGCTCCCGTTTCACTGTCCGTGCCCATGAATGGAGCAAGAATGCGCATCGAGAGCACCGACACCAGATTCCGTGCCCTCGACGGCCTGTACTTGGCAGGCACGCTGACACTACCGGCACAACCCAGGGGCCCTGCGGTGGTCCTGTTACACGGCAACGGTGTCACCAGGGAAGAGTGTGGATTGTTCACGCGGCTGGCTGCCGCGCTGGGGCGGGCGGGCGTGCCCAGCCTCCGATTCGATCTTCGCGCTCACGGGGAGAGCGAAGGGAGCCAACAGGACCGGACACTGTCCTCGCACCTGAATGACATCCGGGTCGCCCTGGCGCACGTACGCGAGATGACGGGAGTCGAGGCCACGAACTTGGTCGGTACCAGCTTCAGTGGCGGTCTGGCTGCCTACTACGCGGCCAAGCAACCGACTGAGGTCGGCCGACTGGTGCTACTCAACCCGCAGCTCGACCACAAGCACCGTTTCATTGATCAGAAGCCGTGGTGGGTCAATGACTTTCTCGACGAGGAGCAGGCGCAGCAGCTCAGGGAGCGTGGTTTCCTGGACCACTCTCCCACCGTGCAACATGGGCGCGCACTGCTGAACGAAGTCTTCTGGATCAGGGCGTTCACCGTACTCGATGAGATTCTGGCGCCAACCCTGATCGTTCACGGCACCGAGGATACCTTCGTCCCCATCGACTCTTCCCACGCCGCCATCAAGCGGCTCAAGGACGGTGACGCGTTGGTGCAGATTGAAGGGGCGGCGCACGGCTTCGCAGTGCGCGGGGATCCCGATTACCTCGACCCGCAGACCCACAGGTGGCAGGCCATCGCGATTCAGAAGGTGGTCGACTGGCTGACTTCGCCGGTTCACTGGGAAAACATGTCCGGTCAGCGGACCGGTACTCGCACCAGCAAAACGGCGGTCGAGCTCCCATCCAACCTTTGGTGGATGGGGTGCCCGTGGTGGGTAGGGTGATGGCCGGTCACAGGCGCCGAAATTCGGAGGGCTCCGCGACCTGCCGATGTGTCAGTTGAGCTGGCAGGGGTCCTGGAGCGGGAGACAGCACCCGCCGGCACCTCCACCCGCCACTAGCATCCGGCCGTTTCCACAGTTCAGGGGTGCGCGAGCTGTGCCTGGGACTATCCGATCGGTTACCGAACATCATCAGTTGTTCCCCGAATAGCTCGCCGCCCGGGGGCCGATAGAAAAGACATGGAACTGTTCACCTTGGTCATGCTCGGGTGATCGCTCTTTTCGCGTCCGTCATATTGGTGTCCGTCATCTTCGGCAACCCGCTCTCCATCTGGATCTGGGACCGGTTTCAAGGCGTGAACGGCTGGCAGGGCTAGCGTGGATGTTCCTGGTGGAGGCGACCCCTGCCGTCTTCATCGGCGTGGCCACTCTCTTCCACCTCGACTACAGCGTGCGCACCAGTCCCTCCTCCTCCCACACACTGGAGCCAACATGCCGAGGTTCGCAGCGAACCTGTCCATGATGTACACCGAGCACGACTTCCTCGACCGCTTCGCCGCGGCCTCGGCAGACGGCTTCACCGCCGTCGAATACTCCCTTCCCTACGCCTACGACGCCAGGGAACTGCGCCACCGGCTCGATGACCACGGCCTCAGCCAGGTGCTCTTCAACGCACCTTACGGGGCGTGGGAATCCGGAGAACGGGGGATCGCTGCGCTACCTGGCCACGAGAGGGAGTTCCGCTCCGGGATCGCCCGGGCTTTGGAGTACGCCGCCGCACTGGACTGCCCGCGGTTGCACGTGATGGCCGGTCTCATACCGCCGGACGTGACTCGGAAGGAACTGGCCGAGCACCGCGACACCTACCTGGCCAACCTGGAGTGGGCCGCGCCACGAGCCGCCGAATTGGATGTCGACATTTTGGTCGAACCCATCAACGGCCGCGACATGCCGGGCTACTTCCTGTCGAGACAGGCGGAGGCCCACGCGGTGGTGCGGGACGTGGGCGCCCCGAATCTCAAGGTGCAACTCGACCTCTACCACTGCCAGATCGTCGAAGGCGATCTCACGACGACGTTGCGCCGCGATCTCCCGACCGGTCGGGTTGGTCACCTGCAGATCGCTGGCGTACCGGACCGCCACGAGCCCGACCACGGCGAGCTCGACATGAGCTACTTGTTCGGCGTCGTCGACGACCTGGGCTTCGACGGGTGGATCGGCTGCGAGTACATCCCTCGTGCCGGCACGAGCGACGGCCTCGGCTGGCTGGACAACTACCGAGGAGACAGTGCATGAGGATCGTCATCACGGGCGGCTTTGGCTGCCTGGGGCGGTGGACCATTGACACCCTGCTCAGGAAAGGGACGCATCGTGGTGCATCGATCGGTCGCGCGGTGCTCACCGACCGGTTCGTTCCACCCGGGGGCCGGACGCCCCGCCCCCTCATGGAATTGTGCGGGGTGAATGGTCAAGTATCTCGACGAAGTGTTCAACGAGCCGGTGTGCGACAGCGACGCAGGTAGTCACAGGGTGCTGGCGCTACGGCTGTCCGGGTGCGTCGAGGAACTCCTCACGCCCGGCGGCGCGTTGCCCCCAGCAGTGTGAACCGGCCCGGCGCGGGACCGGCCAGCCAGCCGCGCGCGACCAGGCGTTTCGTCTTCGACCGCAGCGCCTCCACTCGCGTCGGCACCACGTCCATGCCGACCCCTAGGATGCGCTGGTAGTCCACCCGTGCCGGCAGTGTCGCCGCCGTTCGGAGCCAGCACCGTATCGACCCGCCTGCGAGCGATCACCCACTCCTGCCATTCCTGCTCGGCCTCGGCCAATTCGGCCTGGATACGGTCGGCTTCCTCACACGGCTCCTCGACTCGACGGCGACTGGGCTACTACCGTCATCCGGCTCAGCACTGCCCAGCACGACGGTTAACGCCGGGGCCTCGTAGAAAGGTCGCCCTCGTGAGGTCGTTGAACGGAGCTACCGCTTCGGCCGATACCCCCACGGTGGGTCAGCTGGTCGGGATCGGCGCCGCCGCCACGCGAAACAACCTCTTCGGACGTCGCCACGCCGCCCGACAAGCGCTCGATCAAACCCGAAGCGGCGACAAAGTTCGCGCGTCGCCTGTAGAGCGACTCCAGCATCTCAGCCGAGCCGTTGTAGTCGACGGGTAGCGGGGACTCCCCGATCACCCCGAGCAGGGGCAGCCCCGTCGCCGCCGAGAGCCGCTCCCCTATGGCAGAGGCCGCCTCGGGCCTCCTAACCTGGTTGAGGACGTAGCCGCACACCTGCGCGCGCAGACCGGAGCTGAGGAGCCGTACGCTGCCAGCGAGCGCGGCGAGATGGCCGGAGCGTTGAGGATTGGTGACCAGCAGCGTCGGCAGCCCGGCGTGCTCGGGCAGGATTTGGTTGGCGAGGTCCACCGAGGGGGCAAGCTCCCCCACGCCAGCCGCGCCCTCGACGACCAGCCACCCGCCGTCGGCGCTTGCCCGCGCGAAGCCCTCGTGCGCCGCTTCGACACAGAGCTGACGCAGGCGTTCGGGCAACGCCCCCAAATCAAGGCTGTCCTCGCCGGCCACCGGAACCTCGCCGATCCGTCGCCCCCTCACGTACAGGTCACCCGAATGGGCACCAATAGCCGGCAGATTGACGACTACCGGGTTGTTCCACCAGCGCACCTGCGTCCGCGCCGCGCCGCAGTTGTGCAGAATGCCTCTTTGCCAGGGCGGCACAGCCGGATAGGCGGGGTCATTCGGCGCGACCACAGCGACGGCCTTGAAGGGCACACAGCGGATGCCTCGGTCGTCCAGTGTCCGTGAAATCCCGATAGATACCCCCGACTTTCCGGTACCTGCCGCCGCGCCAAGGACTGTCACACCACGCCCGGCCACGGCCAGGGAAGCTTCACTCTCCACCGGGTTCCTCATCATTTCTCGTCGTCTCAGTTGACGGTTGCCATCGGCCGCCATGCGTCGCGGTGTTGCCTAAGCCGTGGGGCAAAAGGTTGCTCTCAAAGCCTTGGTGCATGCGGGTCTGTGCTGGCGAGGGCTGTGTGACGGTGTAGCGGTGGTCCGAAACGCACACAACTAAGCTCCCATTGAGGGAGATCTCGACTCATAGTCCTGAATTACAGGAACTTCGACGTGCCGTCAGTTTGCCCGTGTGCATTTGACCCGGTCGCTCTCGCCTCAGCACCGCGTGGTCGCGCGGCGCGGCCCTACACCGCGATCAGACAGTGGGCGCACCGTGCCGCGCGAAAATGCCCTCCGTATGGCACGGCCCCTCACCCACGGCCCTTCGAGTAGTTACGCACACGCTCGGCGAACAGCGGGGCTTTCGCTTGTCGCAGCGCGAGATCGGTGCCGACGACGCGCAACCGATGCCGCATGTTGCCGTCCCACTCCAGGTACGAACCGTTGACCGCTGCCGCACTGCGCAGCCAGCCCGGGTCAAGGTATGTGTCCAACTTCCCAACCTGCTCAATGAGATGGCTGTCGAAGAGCTGGTCGACGTAATGGCAGACCCAGGCGACCACCGGCCCGAGTTCATACTGCGCGATGAGTGCGCGGATCTCCTCGCCGTAGGTGTCGCTGTACCGCCGCCAGTACCGCAATACGTCGGCGAACTGAGTAAGCCGCACGCCTTTGTCGCGGATAGTGCGCTCGAACCACGACTCCCGGAACAGGTGGGTGACGAGGAAGAGGAATCCGTAAGAGGCCGAGAGGGCAGGCAGCGTCCGCTCGGGGTCGGTGGCTGACACCGGAACCCGGCCGACTGTACCCAATACCTCACTCATAGGAATCTGCCAGCTGCAGCCGTACCAGGTCAGGTTGTAAGCGACGTCTACCATAAAGAAAGGGAGCGAAGAGTCAGCTGGCAGCCGGTAGAAATGTGGCAGGTGGTCGGGATAGAGCTTGTAGGTGATGATCTCTGCGCGCGGACGGCTGACAAGTCTGCGGGTCCGGAAGTCGTAACGCTTGCCTTCCGCATAGCCGTGGGAGCGAAGCACCTCGGCAGTCGCTTCTTTGTCCTCGGGCCTGATCATGAGGTCGACATCGCTGAAGAATCGCACGTTCCTGCAGTGGTATAGCGTCGCCTGTAACACGATGCCCTTGTTGCAGGCGACGCTCACACCAGCTCTCTCAAGCGAGGAGACGATACGTGACGCCTCGGCGGTATACTCGTTCGTCACATGCGAGTTCCAATGGAGCGACCCGCGCAGGGCGGCGCGCACCGGACGCGGCATGAGCGTCATCAGGTCGTTTCGGTCGAGGAAGTCGGCGACTATTGGCGCCATGCCCTGGCGGACGGTCAGGGACATCAGCGCATCGGGATCGAACCCCTCGCGTAACTGCTGCACAGCCGACTTGTAGTCCCCGCTTTCTGGAGAGTCGGCAATCGATATCTTTTCCAGGATCTGCCATGCCGTGGAGGACTTATCGGGCGGAATCATGGAGTCGGCAACCTCCTGTGCGTGTGGGAGGGTGAGACGGCAGGTGACGGGGTCGCGCCGGCCCGCACCACCGGAGGCGGGAGCCGTCGCTGTCGTGTTGCCCGATTAGAGTAGGCGCTCCGAGTTGGGTCGCCAACATGCCCGCCCTTGATCCCGCCACCGGGTGGACTCTCCCCATTATGTTTTCCCGCGGTTTTGCAAGAGGGCCGCTGGCCTCCGGGCTCGGCATGGCTGTGCTCCACTGCCGAACGGATGCCAATGCCGTTGCTTTTGAGGCCGACGACTGGTTGAGTCCATGTGCTGATATCCCGTCTGGAGCGCCTGGGGCTAAGAGTCCTGACCCGGTCGGGTCCGCCAGAGCTAGCCTTCTTGTTTCGCTTCAGATGGCTGAGCCGGTCTGGTCGCGGTGAGGCGGTGGTCTTGGTTGCTCGTGGCCGGGTGGGCATGGCTGAGGCCCGACGCGCGGGGTCGGGGTCTCCAGGGTTCCTCAGGTCATGGGCGGGCAGGGAGGATGCCGTGGTTCAGGTGGCTGGCCGTGGTAGGGCTGTGAGGCAGGCGAATGCGCTGTTTCTTCGGCTCGGCGACGGCCAGTTCGCTCTCCAGCTGGTTGATGGCGAAGTGACGTGAGGGGAAGGCCTAAGCCGGTGGTCTTGCCGCAGCGGATGCGGTCTTCGACGCGGGCCTGCGCGCGGTGGCGGACCTCGAGCTGCACGGAGCCCCGCCACCCTGGTCACCTGCCACTCGGTCGACGCTTCCAGGCCTCGCTGACCACGGCCCAGCGGTGGGCCGCCCGATGCCGGCGGCTCGGCGAGGCAGGCATGGCCGACCGTTCCAGCCGCCCGCACCACAGCCCCCGCCGGACCCCGGCACGCAACGAGCGGCGCATCATCAAAGTTCGCCTGCTGCGCCGCTGGGGGCCCGCACAGATCGCGGACCTGCTGCGACTGGTGCCCTCCACCGTGCACCGGGTGCTCACCCCCTATGGCCTGGCTCACCTGGACCGGGCCGCCGGCCGTGTCATACGCCGCTACGAGCGCAGCCGGCCCGGCGAGCTGGTCCACGTCGACATCAAGAACGAAGGGTCGGACTGTGAAGATTCCCTCGCAGACACATTCGGTCACCTTCTCGGGGCCAGGAGCCGGGAGCTTCCCGTTGACCTGGTCCCAGCAATGGATGTGGCGAGCGGTCCAGCTCAACGCTCCCAACTTGCTGCATCTGAACCTGAAGCTGACAGTGCCGGTGCCGACCGGGCTCGGCCTCGAGGACACCTTCAGCGCGCTGTCCGTGCTGATGACCCGGCATCATGCCCTGCGCACACGGTTCCATGTCGATGAATCCTGCCGCCCGCGGCAGACCGTGTTCGGCAGTGGTGAAATCGCGGTCGAGCTTCACGACTCCGGGGAGGAGGATCCGTCACGGACTGCCGAGCGAGCCGTCGCGGCTCTTACGGCCCTGCCCTTCACGGTGCCCGAGTTTGCCGTGCGGGCGGCCGTGATCACGACCCGCGGCGTGCCTTCCGCAGTCGTGCTCGTCGTCTTCCATCTGACGATCGACGGTTGGGCCGCATGTCGTCTCAAGGACGACCTAGGGCGGATCATGCGCAAGCGTGCGGGCGAATCTGTCGACGAGCCCGAACCAAGAGTCGTTCAACCGTCGGACCGCGCCGAGTACGAGTTCAGTCGGCGCGGAGCAGAACGCTCAGAGAAATCGCTCCAATACTGGAAGGACCAGATCCTCGCCTTTCCCGCGGCGAACGACGTCCCGTCGCGACGCGCGCCGGAGGCACCTCGTTTCCAAGAGATTCACATGCACTCCAGGGCGCTCCAGGCGGCCGCCCGGACATTGTCGGAGCACGCTGGCGTGTCGAGCCAGTCCGTGTACGTGTCCCTGGCGTCGACGATACTGGCCGAGCGGTCGGGACAACCGCGGGTCGGGTTCCTGATCTTCTGTCACAACAGGTTCACGCGGAGCGCCCAGGACCTGTCAGGATGTCTGGTGCAGGACTACCCGGTAGTCGTGGAGACCGGTCGACGGCCGCTGCTTGAGACGCTGCGTGCCATTCACACGTCCCTCTCGAACGGGATCTTCTCGGCACAGTACGACCCGGCCGCGCTCGCCTCCATGCTGGAGCTGGTGCGGCAGGAGACCGGGCACGTGCCGGACCTCTCCTGCGCGGTGAACCTGCTCAGTACCATGCTCATGCCGTCGCACCTCACGACCGGCGGGGCCGCCCGCGATGAGGACGACCTGTCCGAGCTGGCGGGGCTCACTCGCTTCACTAGGGGGCCGTCCATGGAGCACGAAGACATGAACATCTACCTGACAGTGCGCCAGTCCGACGGTGAGACGACCGTATCCCTGCGCGCCGACACTGCTCTGTTCCCCCCGAGCGAGATACGTGACTGTCTCCGGCACATGGAGCGGCTTTCTCTGGCGTGGTTCGACTCGCTTGCCTGAGGACTGACGCGCTACCGACTGCCGGGGGCTGAGGACCGGATCCGCACGCAAGTTCTACCGCAGCCGGTCCACGAGGGGGCGGACGTCGTACGGCCCTGCCCCCCCCGGGAGCGAGCAGAACCGTCGAGCAAACGGAGCTGTCGTCTTCATCGGAGCCGTGCCGGGCCCCGGCACCGCGGTCATACACTTACGGAGAGGTTCTCCCGGATGCCCCGTGGCCACTGTTCGGTCTGCGTACCATGCCGGTGCCGCAGAGCGAGGACGAGTCGGTCCAGGCCGAAGGCGAGGCAGGCGCTGTGGGCCACAAGCCCGTCGCCGCCGCGAATGTCGAACACTTTGCCGAAGTGGTCCCTGTGACAGTTGGCAGAGCCGACGGCCTGCACGACGCCGTCCGCCACGTCCATTGTCAGCTCGTACTTGAGCTGCTGCGTTCGCTGCGCCGAGGCCATCAGCTTGCCGCCCCGGCCGAAAAACGGATCGCTGGCCGGCACGATGTCCGAGTGCAATCCGATGTCAGCCAGCCAGGCCCGGGCGGCGTCGAGGAGTGAGTCGCGCCAGTTGGTGACCTCCTCAGCCACCCCCAGGTAAACGATTTCGTACATGCGGAAGGAGCGCAGCCGCCCCGGTTCGAAGGTGGCCTCGCCGCGGTAACAGTCCCCCTCCACACTGATGGTGGTCGGCGACTTGAGAACGCGGTCGGCGAGCAGCGGGTAGAGGTGGTGACATGCGGCCGGGGTAAGGACGACGTCCGAAAGCTTCGTCCTTTCGCCGTCGACAGCCTGATGGACCCAGCCGAGCAGGTGAGGGAAGGACAGTGGGTAGCCGACCCGCTCCACGATGCTTCGTGCAATGACCGGCGGCGCCACGTAATGCTGCTGGATGCCACGGCCGAGCCGGTCTGCGATGGCGCGCCTGAGACCGTCGAAGATCCTTGCATCCTCTCTCGGTGTCAGGACCACTCCGGGCACGCCGTAGCCCATGCCGGCATCGCCTAGCGGCGGGTTTGGAGTAGTCAACGTATGCCTCCCCGTAGGAGCAGCATCTGTGAGTTCGAAGTGATGAGTCGGCCGTTGCCGATCATGAGAGGTGCCGAAAACGCATCACGCAGAATCCGGGCGACGGAATAGGGACCGTCCTCCGAGAAACCGACCATTCCGCATACGGCGAGGGCCAGCCTCACGACATCCACGACCGTCTCCGACATCGAGATCTTTAGCGCGTTCAATTGCACGGTCAACGCCAGCGTGGGCTCGGCAGTGCCCTCCAGCACTGGCTTCACCACGTGCACCGCGGCGTCGAGCTGGGCCCGGACACCGGCAAGCCTGGCGTGCGCCACGGCGAGGTCCGAGACGTCGTCTCCCGGCGCACTGCGGCGGCGCGCGGCCCGGGCAGCACGGTCCAGAGCCTCGTCCGCCATTCCGGCCCACACTGCCGCCCACAAGACGTGGGACATCGGCACCATTGTGGACGCGGCGATCTGGCCGAAGGGCACGGGCAGGATCTGCCCAGGCGAGAAACGCATGGTGAGGCTGAACGGTGGACTGCAGGTGCCACGCATGCCGAGGGTGTTCCATTGTCCCGTCTGTTCAAGGGCCACCTGCTCCCGGCCGACCAGTACGGCCACCTGTGAGCTCGGTGCGGCGTCGGCGTCTCGCCGCGCAGTCACCAGGAAGGCCTGCGCATCGGCCCCATAGGAGACGGTGCTCGCCTGCTTCTCCAGGGTGTGTACACCGTTGTCTGCCGAGTTCACCGAGGCCCGGCTGCTGCGCAGATCCCCGCCGATGCCGACCTCACTGGTCACCGAGGCGATCAGCCATTGCTCCGCCAGAATACGCGCGAGCAATGGGGCGTCGGGGTGATGACGTGCCACGCAGGCGAGCTGCACCTGATGCATCGCCCATATCATGGCTGACGTTCCGCAGCTCCGGGCGATCCGGCCCCCTACGTCGACGAGTTGCTCGATGGTGAGCCCAAGACCGCCGAGGTGCGTTGGCGCCGCGGCGTTGAGGAGCCGCCCCTCACGAAGGCTCGTCACGGCCTCGTGTGGAAAACGGGCGTTCCGGTCGACTTCGGCAGCGGCCGCCGCGGCCTGCGCCGCGGCACGCTCCACTGCTTCATAGGCGTCCTCGATATGCCGGGACGTGTTGGGCGGTTCGCAGGCAGCACCCGAGCGTGTGTCATATTTGGGCATAGCCATCACGACCTGTGGTTCTCGGTGGCGGCCAGGAGGGCGGAAACTGCCGCTGCTATGGTTCGCAGGCTTCCGAATGTCTCCCGCGTCAGATCCTCCTCGCGGAACTCGATGTCGAAACTGTCCTCCAACCGCATTAAGACCTGCACGCTAGTCAGGGAGTTCATGCCGGCACTCCACAGATCCGCATCCGAGGGCAGATCCTCAACGATTCCTGCTAGTTGCGGCACTGTGGAAAGCACCGCGCGCACCTGATCCTCCATCTGCTTCTTCCACTGTCCTTCCGGTGAGGCTCGGCGTTGTGCATCGACGTCGATTCGCCCCTATCAATCCCGCGAAATCGACGGCGGACGTCGAGTTCTGCCGGCTCGCGGGTTCCGAGTAGCAACTCGCTGTGGCGGCTCGCCGTCCGGGAAGGCCCGTCGCGTTATCGGACGAAAATTCGATCCCTGTGTCCACACTTTGTAAGGCCGTGACTTGTCGTAGCAGACAAGCTGCGCCCCACGGGCCGCCGCATGTTTTCCGCCCTGGAGGACTAGTATCTCGCCGGCCAGCGGTCGACACACGCTCAGATACCTGTCCGCATTGGATTCTAGTAGCCTGTTGGGCCGGATCATCTCGCGCGGACCGCCCTCCACAAGAAGGGCCCGCACTTCGCCGAACCGATTGCTGATCGTAGTACCTTGAGGCTTTTCGTCCTGGTCTCGGAAAATTTGCACACAGTCACGGGAGTGCGCAGGCGCATTGAAGCGAACACCGGTCCGTCCTCCAGTCCGAACGCTGACACGCGTCATCGACCAAACCCCCGCCTGCCGAGGACTCAGAGGGCTTTTCCTCTCAGCGCAGCCGTGTCGCCGCAGCCGCCGCGCCAACCATGGGTGACACGGTATCGCCCCATGCATCCGTTAAGCCGCGCCCATTGGAACATACCGAGGTGCTGGATTTCTACAGATGCAAAGAGAACGCACAGTGGCTCTCACGACGCTTGCAGCATCGCCCGCACCTAGTGCCCTGCGCCAGTAGTTGATCGTTAGTAGTTGCGTGACTTCTGCTGCTGGTGCGACAGTTCCCCGTCGTTGCCCGAAGCTGGAACTATTGCTGATGACGAGCGGGCGGTGTTGGAGCGATGGACGCGTCGGGCAACGTCGGCCCAGGTCCTGGCCCTGCGGGCGCGGATCGTGCTGGCGTGCGCCGGGCCGGAGGTGCCGCCCATTGTCGCGGTCGCCCGGGAGTTACGGGTGTCCGCGGACACGGTCCGCAAGTGGCGGCGGCGTTTCCTCGCCGAACGGCTGGACGGGCTGTCCGACGAGCCCCGGCCGGGCAGGCCTCCCACCATCAGCGTCGACCAGGTGGAAGCGGTGGTGGTCACCACGCTGGAACAGCTCCCGAAGAACGCCACCCACTGGTCTCGCAAATCGATGGCCGAGCACAGTGGTCTGTCGAAGTCCACGGTCGGCCGGATCTGGCGGCAGTTCCAGCTCAAGCCGCATCTCGCGGACACCTTCAAACTGTCGACGGACCCGTTGTTCGTGGAGAAGGTCTACGATGTCGTCGGCCTGTACTTCAGCCCGCCCGAGGGCGCGGTGGTCCTCTCGGTGGACGAGAAGTCCCAGATCCAGGCCCTGGACCGCTCTCAGCCCGTGTTGCCGATAATGCCGGGCATGCCCGAGCGGCGTACCCACGACTACGTCCGCAACGGCCTGACCACCCTGTTCGCCGCCTTCGACGTCGCCACCGGCGAAGTCATCACCGCCCTGCACCGTCGGCACCGGGCCGTAGAGTTCAAAAAGTTCCTGATCCGGATCGACAAGGAGGTGCCCGCCCACCTGCAGGTCCACCTGATCGTGGACAACTACGGCACCCACAAAACCCCAGCGATCAAGGCCTGGCTCGCCAAACACCCCAGGTTCGAGCTGCACTTCACCCCGACCGGCTCCTCCTGGATCAACCAGGTCGAGCGATGGTTCGGCTACCTCGCCCACCAGATGATCCGCCGCGGCGCACACAAGAACATCCAGGCCCTCGAAGCCGGCATCCGGACCTGGGTCAAGGCCTGGAACGAAGACCCCAAGCCCTTCATCTGGACCAAAGCAGCCGGGGAGATCCTCGACTCCCTCGCCCGCTTCTGTCGACGGATCTCTGGCGCAGGACACTAGCGGCTGATCGCAGCACCACACCATGATCATCTCCCACCTGTCTCCCACCGGTGAGGCGGGATACGCCCCACTGGAGCCTGAGCTGGTCTTCTGACGGAGCAGCAATCGGGTAGGCAGGCCGGTCACCCGACCCTCCTACCCGATTGACACGTCGGCGTCTCGCCATGGATATCTTCGAGTTCCGGTGGCGTCCCTGAGGAGACGCTTCGCTGCCACCGGCCGGACGCGACCCCGACGCTGATCGCCGAAGCCCCGAGCAGGACACCGATGGGACCCGTCAATGCAGCAGCCGGGACACGCATAAGCCTCCACCAAGACCCTTGACGGCCTCACACGAGTACGCCCAGTCCCCGACGCGGAACAGCGGCGCGGGAGCGGTCAGCCGGTTCGCCACCAGTACCTCGATCACCCGGCCGTGCGTCAGGTCCGCCCGCGAATCCGGTGGCCCAGGAAGTCATCGACACACCGGACCAACGCGGCTACACGAAGAATTGTCAAGACGTGTGGGATGAGGAGAGGTTGGTGCTGGCAGGCGAAGGGACTTGAGTCTCCAGTAAGGGGAGACACAAAGGTGGGGGCATGGACGGCGACACGCTCTACTCGATCGGCGAACTCGCTCGACGGACCGGTCTCACGGTCAAGACCATTCGGTTCTACTCCGATCGCGGAATCGTGGCGCCGACGGACCGCAGCCCGGCCGGCTACCGCCTCTACAGCATCGACGCCGTCGCACGCCTGGACCTCGTGCGGACCCTGCGCGAGCTGGGACTGGACCTTCCCACGATCCGCAAGGTCGTGGACCGCGAGCTCTCGCTTCCCGAGGTCGCCGCGGCGCACGCCGAAGCACTGGCGGTGCAGATCCGCGTCCTGCGCCTGCGGCGCGCGGTGCTGATGGCGGTGGCCGAGCGAGGGGCAACACCTGAGGAGACAGAACTCATGCACCGGCTGGCCCAGCTTTCCGAGGACGAACGCCGACGTCTGATCGGCGATTTCCTCGACGCCGTCTTCGGCGGTCTTGACGCCGCCCCCGCATTCGCGGGGGTCATGCGCTCGATGACCCCCGAGTTGCCCGACAACTCGGAGGCAGAGCAGGTCCAGGCGTGGGTGGAGTTGGCCGAATTGTCTCTGGACCCGGGTTTCCGCGCCGTCATGCGGCAGATGGCCGAGGACCAGGCAGCCGAGCAAACCCGAAGCGACATGGTGGGCCCGCGCCGCGACATTGCCGCAGTCGTCCGTGACCAGGTCGGCCCGGCCCTGGCCGCCGGCATCGACCCGGCCTCGCCCCAGGCCGATCCGATCATCGCGGCGTTCACGGCGCACTGCGCGCACGTCCTCGGCCGGCCCGATGACGTTGAGCTTCGCCGTCGGCTGGCGACGCGGCTGGAGAGCGTGAGTGACCCCCGCAGGGAGCGGTACCTCCAGTTGCTCGCAGTGGTCAACGGCTGGCCGGCCCCGGAGAGTCTGGCTCCAGTGTTCGATTGGTCCGTCCAGGCTCTGCGCGTCCGGACACAGCAATGACGGGGCGGTCGCAAGGCGGCATGGGGCGGACGCGGCTGGCGTCGGATGAAACGCTGCCGCATATGATCGGTTGATGAGTGCCCCGGTCATACTTCAGGTGGCCGCGTCGCCGGTCTCTCCCGCTCTCGTTCTTCGCCCCTGGCGCATGGAGGACGTTGCCGCATTGGTCGCGGTGAGCCGGGATCCCGCACTGCGCCAGTGGGCGAGTTCTGTCGTGGACAGCGATGCCGACGGGGCACGCTGGGTGCAGGCTCAGCAGCGGGGCTGGGCAGCGGGGGATCGGTTCGGCTTCGCCGTCCTTGAGACACAACCCGGCTCAGTTCGCGAACAGTTGGTGGGCAACGTGGTCCTCAAGGAAGTCACCTCCGGCAAACCGGCGGCCGAAGTGGGCTACTGGACCGCGGCGCCCGCTCGCGGGCGCGGAGTGGCCTCCCGCGCTCTGGAGGCACTCACCAACTGGGCCTTCGACACCTTCGAACCCGACGGGCTGAAACGTCTCGAACTCCTGCACCAGGTGGACAACCTGGCATCGTGCCGGGTTGCCCAGAAGAGCCGCTACGCCTTCGACACCATCCTGCCCGCGGCACCGCCCTCCTTCCCCCACGATGGCCACCTGCACATACGGCGCCCGAGAGCCTGAGATCCTCCCGGCTTCAGCGAATCGGCTGAGGCTGCTCACGCCGAGAGGGTCCAGGGGCGTTCGACGAGGTGGCCGCGTTCGAAGCGGGCCCCGGCAGGGACCAGAGCGACGAGGTGGGGAGCGTTCACAGCCCGCCCGCGGGCCTGTGCTGACTCGACCAGCGGGCCGGTCCACCCCCGACGACCCGCGAGTGACCACCCTCATGCCGGGCTGGGACAGGGCCACCGTGACCGCGTTGGCCAAGACCCGGCCCACCGAGTATCAATTGCGGCATCTGCGGCTGGAGATGGCCACCTACCGGCACATTCTCGACGAGGGCGGCTCGCTCGTCATGGGGACCGATGCCCCGATCGTGCCCCACCGGTCTCCAGGTCCACCTCGGCCTTCGCGCCCTCCACCAGGTCGCCGGCCGGTCCCCCGCGCAGGCTCTGCGTACCGCCACCGTCATGCCCGCCCAGATGTTCGGAGTCGAGGACGATCTAGGCACCGCGGAACCCGGCAAACTGGCCGACCTCACGGTGATCGACGGCGACCCCTTCCGGGACTTCAACGACCTGACGCGGGTCTCCTGGGTGATGCGCGACGGCATCACGCACCGACAAGAGAGCGTGGTCGGCTCCCACCGCCTCGCCGTCGACCGGGCGGACGGTGACAGCGAGGACTGGCACGCGGTCGGTCAGATCATCCGACGCGACAGCTGTTGCGCGCCCTGACCGGTGCCGAACTGCCCGGCGAGCAAGTCGGCGAACTTCTACTGTGGCTTCGTCAGCTGCTCGGACGCCGCGTAGGGCGCCGAGCCATTCGGTGCCGGCTCGTCGCTGAGGTGTCGCGTTCTGCACGCGAGAGGGACGCGGCGGACTCACACGGTTAGACGGCCTTGTGGACATCGAAGTCAGGCAGTCACCGAGTACGAGTTGGTGATCGGACGTCCGGGGGTGTGCGTGGCGAAGCAGGTGATCCACGAAAATCCGTATGCCCTTGGGTCAGCCTCCCGCTTGTCCGCGCGATCACTCCACGCGAGTTTCGCCTGCGCGGCATCGTTTACGCGTCTGATCTGCATTGATAGAGGACTGTGCGCCGCCCAGTATGGTTTGTGTGCAGCCCCCACTCCCCGAGGAGCGCTCGATTTCCTGGTCACTCGGGCCGGCCCGATGAAGGTAAAAGCATGCGTCGCAGCCGCTGCGGTCGCCGTGCCGAGCGCCCCTGGTTCCCAGGCGGGTCAGCAGAGCTGCGTCGGTTGCCCAGGCATCCGAAGCCAATTGCAATGTCCCGGCGGACTTGAGGGAGGAACCCTGTGGCGCGCTACACCAAAGAACACAAGCAGGTGACGCGGCAGCGGATCATCGAGCGGGCCGGCCACCGTTTCAAGCAGGACGGCATCGACGGCTCCGGCATCTCCACGCTGATGTCCGACGCCGGACTCACCAACGGAGCCTTCTACGCCCACTTCGAGTCCAAGGACGACCTCGTCGCCCACGTCGTCGCCGAGCAGCTGCGTGCGCAGGTCAAGCAGTACGACACGCTGCGGCCCGGCCGCGAGGGACTCGAGGATTTCATCCGTGCGTACCTGTCGCCCGAGCACCGGGACAACCCTGGCGACGGCTGCCCGTCCGCGGCCCTGCTCGACGAGATCGGCCGCTGCGGTGACGCGACCAAGGGCGCCTACACCGACGGCGCCAAAGCCATTTTGGACGAGCTCGCCGCCCACCTGAATCCGGAGGATCCGCAGTCCGCCCGCGGTCGGGCCATCGGGCTCTACACCATGGCGGTGGGAACGTTGCAGCTGTCCCGCGCCGTCTCCGATCGGAAGTTCTCCGATGAGGTTCTCGAGCAGGGAATCGAGAACGCCCTCGCCTTGGCGCGGCGCTAGTGTGCTGCGCCAGAAATCCTGAGGGTTAGTAAGTACCCTGTTGCCATGTCGCATCCGGGGCCTTCTGCTGTGTCGATCACACTGTCCGAAT
>NZ_JBEXFB010000034.1:0-74781 GCF_040606575.1 Streptomyces sp. NPDC005402 | reverse complement strand
AACCTGCTGAGGTGCTGGACCGGCACCTGCAGCACCTGCGGCCGCCCCCTCACCACAGCCAGACACAGAGCCAGAACCTAACGAAGCACTACTAGGCGCGTGCCGGCGAAGTGCACGGCCGATCCCCAGTCCGCCTGTACCGGTTCCTGACACCACTGGCAGGGTGGGATCTCTGGGGCCGGCCTTGCGGTGGGGGAGGAGCGATACCCGGCCCTCGGCCTGCGCCCGTGCTGCGGGGCACCGCTTGAGGCCAGCATTCCTGCGGCCTCCTCGCAAGTGACCGGCAGTGGTCATGCCGACTGAACTCGTCGAGCAGCTCGACAGGATTTTGATCGCATGCTGCTCGTCCTCAGGCGAATAGGTTCCAGATCTCGTCCCAGCCGGCCGGGAGGGCGATGTGGAGGACCCGCGGGTTCAGCCCTCGGATCGAGGTGCGGAGGATTGCGGGGCCGAGGGCTGAGGAGCTGGGCGCGGAAGGGAGCGGTAGGCGCGGAAGAACTCGGTGATGTCGTCGGCCAGCAGGGCGGGTTCTTCGTGGGCGGCGAAGTGTCCGCCGCGGGGCATGTGCGTGTAGCGAGTGATGTCGTAGGTGCGCTCGGCCCAGCTGCGTGGCGGCCGGCTCAGGTCGGCTGGGAACAGGGCGACGGCCGTGGGAACGCTCACCCGCTCCACGCGTCGGGTCAGGCCGTGGGCGTACTCGTAGTAGGGGCGGAAGGAGGTGGAGATGGTGCCGGTGAACCAGTAGAGGGAGGCCTGGGTGAGGAGGAAGTCGTCGCTGAAGCGCGAGGACAGGTCGCCGTCGCAGTCGCTCCACGCCCGGTACTTCTCGACGAGCCAGGCGAGCAGGCCGGCGGGGGAGTCGGCCAAACCCTGACTCAGGGTGAGGGGACGGGTGCTCTGCTGCTGCAGGTAGGCGCCCTCCTGGGCCTGCCAGGCGGCCACGGAGTCGAGGTGGGCCTGCTCCTGCGGGGTGAGGGTGGCAGGGTCGTAGTCGGCCGGGGCGGCCACCGCCAGCAGGTGGATGCCGACGAGCGCCTCGGGGTGGGCCTCGGCGAGCCGCGAGGTGATGCCGGCGCCCAGGTCTCCGCCGTGCGCCGCGTACCGCTCGAAGCCGAGTTCGTCGTGCATCAGCCGGTGCCAGAGGTGGTGGGTCTGCTGCGCGTCGGTGAGCTCGGGCCGCTGGGGTGAGAACGCGAATCCGGGAAGTGAGGGCACGATCACGGTGAAGGCGTCCTCGGCTGCTCCTCCGTATCGGGACGGAGTGGCCAACCGGTCGGCGAGGGCCGTCAGTTCCAGGAAGGAGCTGGGCCAGCCGTGGGTGAGCACGATCGGCAGCGCGTCCGGGTGTTCGCCGTCGAAGCGGAGGTAGTGGACGGCTGTTCTGTCGATGTCGGCCCGGTGTGAGGGGAGGGCGTTGATGGCGGCCTCGTGGACTCGCCAGTCGTAGCCATCGGCCCAGTACGCGACGAGGCGCCGGAGTTCCGCCGTGTCGGTTCCTGCCTCCCAGCCGTCGACCGGCCAGGGCTCGGCCCAGCGGGTGCGCTTCAACCGGGCGCGGAGTTCGGCCAGTTCGGCTTCACTGACGGCGATCATGGGTGGACTGCTCGGCATGGGATGTCTCCTTGGCGTGCTCAGGTTCTTGGCATGACGGGGATGGCGGCGGGGTCCGGCACGCAGGAAGCCGGGGGGTGGGGGCGGGCGGCGCCGGCGAGGGGCACGGCCCCGGCCATGAGGACTGTGACGGCGAGCAGGGCATGGGCGAGTCCGGTCCGGTCGGCGAGGAACCCGATCAGGGGAGGGCCGCCGACGAAGCCGCAGTATCCGATCGAGGTGATGACCCCGACCCGGTCGGAGACACGGACGGGTTCATCGGCGCCGGCGCTCAGGGTGAGGGGGAAGCCGAGTGCCGCGCCCGCTCCCCACAGCAGTACACCGGCGAAGACCGTCCCTGTGTGGGGGCCGAGCGCGAACAGGGCGCCACCGCCGGCAGCGGCGGCAGCGGCCGCCCGCAGGGCGGCGGGCCGGCCCAGCCGGTCGACGATCGCCGACCCGAGCCAGCGGCTCAGGGTGACCGCGGTGAGGAACGTGGCATAGGCCAGGGTTCCGACCGTGGCCGTGGTGTGGTGGCGGTCGATGACGGTGAGGCTGATCCAGTTGCTCCCCGCCCCTTCCGCCATCGTGAAGGCCAGCGCGAGGCAACCGAGGGCGACCGTGCGAGGGTCGCGCCACGGGGTCGGCCCCGGGCGGTCGGCCGACGCCGGCGACGCACCGGGCCCGCGGCGGGCGCACGCGGGAAGGAAATGCCGGGCGGCCGCAGGTGTCACGAAGGCGATGAGCAGGGCGATCCCGCCGATGTGGAGACTCACGGGAACCCGCCACGCGTTCATCAGCGCACCGAGACAGGCACCGGCGACCGTACCGAGACTGAACCCGGCGAAGAAGCGAGGCATGACCGATCGGCCGAGGCGTTGTTCGATGGCCGCGGCGTGCACGGTCACCGCGACGTCCCACAGACCTGTCGACATGCCCAGCAGCACGAGCCCGGCCACCAGCAGCGGCGTCCAGACGGCGTACCCGAGTGCCACGGCACCGAGACCGGCACCGACCAGCAGGGCCACAGCGGTGATGGCCCGGCGGGGTCCGACCCGTGTCACGACCGCCCCGGCCAGCGGCAACACCACGACACCGCCGACGGCGATCACGAGGAACAGCAGCCCCAGTGACGCCGGATCCAGGTCCATCCGTGCGCGTATCTGCGGCAGCCGCGAGGCCCATGTCGACCCGGCGAGTCCCAGGCCTGCGAAGACCGCGTGCGTCGACCTTACGGCGGCCGCTGTCTCTCGCCGCCGCGGGTCAGGAGCCGCGATCGCGTTCACGTTCCCCATCCGGTGAGCGGGGCGAGGGCCTGTTCGATCGCCGCCCGCGTCACCTCCCGTGGCTCCGGCTCGATCGCGAGGAGCACATGCATGATCAGCCCTTCCAGCAGGGCGTCCAGACGGCCGGCTGTCTCCGGCCCGGTGAAGCGGGCCAGCACGGCCCGGCTGTCGCTGGTCCACTGCTGTGTCAGCGCTCGCAGAGCGGGATCGCGCAGGGCCGCCAGGTGCAGTTCGAAGCCGAGGACGGCGCTGCGGCGCCGGGAGGGTCCCCCCTGCACCAGATCCACCAGGACCTCGACCAGGTCCTCGCGCGACCTCACCTCCGTGAACAGGCCCTCGAACTGCGCGGTCCGTTGTTCCACGTACCAGGCGAACGCCTGTGCCTGGAGCTCGGCCAGGCTCGAGAAGTGGTAAGTGACCGACCCCAGCGGCACATCCGCGCGTGCGGCGACTTTCCGGTGCGTGATACCGGCTGCCCCGTCCGACACGAGCACATCGAGAGCAGCGTCGAGAATGCGCGTCCTGCGCTCCGGATCATGCCGACGCGCCCGCCGCCCCTCGCCCGCCGCGGTATCGGCAGCCGGGTGCTCCGGCTCACCGCCGATCGCTCCGCTTCCTGCCGGGCCACTGGAGGCGTCCCTCCCCGGAGGTTCCACCCTGCTCATAGGAACAAACGTACACTACGTTAGGAACAAATGTACGCACCTAGTCGTGCTGATACATCCGGACCAATCCGGGGAGCGGGCATGAGCGACGACGGCCACACGATCGGAGAGGTCGATGAGCGCACCGGCGGGCTGGGCGTCCACGCCCTACGCTCATCCGAACGCGCGGGGCTGCTGCCGGGTTCGGCGGCACGCGGCAGTGGCGGACGACGCCGCTGCTCCTCCTCGACGTCGAACCCTTCGACGTCGAACAGTTCCAGCTGTGCAACCGCTCCGGTCGTACCGGATGCCGATGCCCCTGAGTGACATCCGGCCGTACGCCGAGCCGGCCGCCGCCGGACCGAGCAACGAGGCCGTTTACCGGTGGCGCCTCGGCGATTTCGGAATCCAAGGCGAGTGCCATGGCAGTTTCCCTCGGCGGAGGTGGGGCGTCAGCCGGCGGACGTGACGACGATGACCTTGCCGTGCACCGCGCCTTCGGCTGCCTGGGCGTGCAGCGCCGACAGCTCGGCCAGCGGCACCCGCTCGGCGACGGCGACCTGCAGTTCCCCGCGGTCGGTGAGCGCCACCAGCTGCTCCAGCTGGTCGGCGTCGCTGCGGACGAACAGGTTGATGCCGCGCACGCCGCGCTCCTCGTCGACGGGTGCGGGCATCCACACCGTCGTGTTGACCACGACGCCGCCCGGGCGGACGAGGGTGACGAGCGCGGCCAGTTCGGCCGGGTCGACCGGTGCGAGGTTGAGCGCGATGTCGACCGGTTCGGTCACCGCCGCGGTCACGCTGGTGGTGGTGTGGTCGATGACCTCATCGGCGCCGGCGGACGTGACCGCCTCGCTGCTGCGCGGGCCGGCGGTGGCGATGACGTGGGCACCGGCGTTCTTGGCCAGTTGCACGGCGTAGCCGCCGACCGCTCCGCCGGCGCCGTTGATCAGCACGCGTTGCCCGGCCGTCAGCTTGCCGTGGTCGAACAGCGCCTGGTACGCGGTGAGGCCCACGAGCGGTAGTGCGGCGGCGTCGGGCAGCGGGACGCTCTTGGGGGCCGGCGTCAGGACTTCGGTCGGCGCGAGGGCGTACTCCGCGGCGGCGCCGTTGCCGTCCATCGGCAGGAAGCCTATGACGTCGTCGCCGACCGCTATGCCGTCCACGCCCTCGCCCAGCGCGTCGACGGTGCCGGCGACATCGATGCCTGGGGTGTGGGGCAGTTCCACCGGGATGGGGCCGCGCATGAAGCCGCCGCGGATGTTGCCGTCGACGGGGTTGAACGATGTCGCGGCGACGCGGATCCGGACCTCGCCGGCCCCGGGGGCGGGCTGCGGCACGTCCTCGTAGCGCAGGACGTCGGGGTCGCCGTACTCGTGGAAACGTACTGCCTTCATTTCGGTTCTCACCCTCGCTGCGATGGATATTGCTTCGAATTCGAAGCAACTGATGATGACAGTACATCTGCTTCGAATTCGAAGCAAGTGCTGTCGGTCACTGCCGGTGCGAGCTCATCGCGCGGCGAGTTCGGCGGCGGCCTGGTCGATGCGCGGGCACCGGTATGCCGGAGAGGCATGTGTTCCCGAGGGCGACGAACAACGAGTCGATCTCCCCGCTGGGGGATGAGGCGAGCACCGGGGTCGCCACCGTCAGCCCGTCGGCTGCCAAGACCGCCGCGATCGCCTCCCTCAGGTCGAGGCGGGCGCGGCCTGGGGCAGAGTGCTGGACGAGGTCGGCCGTCAGTTGGTGGAGCTCCAGCACCTCCACCTCGGCGCGCACCGCCGGCCGCCAGTGACCGGCGCACTGCCTCCGCGGCCAAGTCCGCGAGCAGGCGAGTCGGACGCGCAGAGCCGACACCGGCGCTCACGACGGCCGGGACACCGGACTCCATGCGGCGGTGCTCAACCCGACATCGTGGTCATGGCTACGTTCCTGCGGCTGGACCGTGGTGCCGTCACCGGGGAGGGGCGAGGACGACATTGCCGGACAGTTCCGCGGCTTCGGCGAGCAGTTGCACGGGGATCTCGAAGCCCCGCGTGCGTAGCTCACGAAGGTCACGGCCCGCGTGGCGGAACATCTTCGCCGGCCCTCCGGAAGCCGAGATGAGTGGTAGGTCTGCCTTCTCGGAAGTGATGCGGTATCCGTGCGGGATGCGCCGGGACGGGAAGACGATGCCGCCCTCCCGTAACGCGATGCCGCCCTCCCGCAACTCGTGCCCCTCGCCGCCGGCCCACACCAGCGTCAGCCGCCGACCGGTCGCCTCGATGTCGAGCAGCGCGCTGAAGGGCACTCCCGCCGATCCACTCGAGTTGTTGCTGGTCCTCGTGTTGTGCGAGGTGGGGGATGCTCATGGCCGGTTCTCGGGATGCGTGGGCGGTGGTCCCGTCCTCCTTCCGCAACCCTGTGCCGCGCCACTGCCCGATCTGCATGCTCTGCGGTGCTCAGTCGGGCCCAACACTGCCCACTCCGTGCGCTGACGAGGAGTTCGGTTCCAGCTGGCCCTGTGGTGGCTGGAACGGCGGCAGGCCAGACTCTTCGAATTCGAAGCAGTAGACTCCGGTCATGCCCGATTCACCGCCGTCGCTCGACCCCGTGCAGCTCGGCGCCTACTTCGACCTCGTCGAGGTGACCAGCCTGCTCCGGCATGCGGTCGAGCAGCAGCTGCGTGAGACCGGTGATCTCAGCTATGTGCAGTTCCAACTGCTGGCCCGCCTCGGAGACTCGCCGACGGGCAGCCACCGTATGACCGACCTGGCCGACGGCGTCGTCTACAGCCGCAGCGGCCTGACCTACCAGGTGGGCCTGCTCGAAAAAGAGGGCCTGGTCGTCCGCGCTCCCTCGCTTGACGACGAGCGGAGCATCACCGTCACCCTCACCGAGGCCGGACGCGCTCTGCTCGCGAAGGTGCTGCCGGGTCACGTCGAGGTGGTCAACACCCTCTTGTTCGCACCGCTTTCGACCGACGACGTCAAAGCTCTGGCCGGCCTGCTGGCGCCGGTGCGCGACCACATGCGCTCGACGCCGCCCCGCTCGGCGGCGCCTCGCCGCCGCAAAGGCGGAGCGTAAGGACCCCGCAGGCGTCGGAGCCCCGGCGTCCGCGGCGGCCCAGGACACGGCGGGACGCCGGGCGGCCCGCAGTCGCCGGTGAACCGGACGGGACGGGGGAGGCCGAGCCGTCAGGCCGGTCAGCGTGCGAACTGTGCCGGTGTCGTTCGGTACTGCTTCTTGAATGCGCGGATGAAGTGGCTGCTGTCGGTGAAGTGCCAGCGCGCGGCGGCCTCGGAGACCGTCAGGCGTGATCCGGGGACGGTGAGTGCCGCGGCCGCTTCCTCCAGGCGTCGGCGGCGGATGTAGGCGCTGAACGACTCGTCGAGAGTCGCGAAGGCCCGCTGCAGGGTGCGCACGGAGACGTGGAGGTGGGCGGCGATCGTGGCCGGTGACAACTCGGCGTCGGTGAGCCGTGCATCGGCCAGATCCCTGGCCGCTTGTGCCAGCGCCGGGGTGAAGGTGGGCTCGCGGTCGTCGAAGTGGTCGAGGACCAGCCCCTTGGCCAGTTCGAGCAGGGCGTTGCGGGACGCGTGCGCGGCCGCCGGGCCGAGGTCGCTCACGGTCCGCTGGACCATGGTGGTGTGTGCCATGAGGATCTGCGCCGCGGGCGAGGTGGCCCGGCCGGTGCGTGGTTTCCCGGCGACCAGGGGCCGCAGGGCGTCACCGGGGAAGATGAAGATGCGGTTGCCGATCTCGGGCGTGGTGTGGAAGTGGTTCTCCGTCACGACGTGGTGCATGAAGTAGGTGCCGGCCGAGACGTAGACGTCACCGGCCCGGTCGTGCGGATCCCGCAGGGTCGTCGCACCCCGCAGCCCGACGTACAGCCTGATGTGGTCGTGTTCGTGCGTACCGACCGCCCGGGTGCTCACGGTCGAGGAACCCCAGAGTTCGTTGACGACCGTGTCCTGCAGGGTCACCGAGCGCATGATCCCCTGGAAGCCGTCGACCGTGGAGGCGCTGAACTCCGGCAGGGGGTACAGCTCTCCCATGCGGTCGTTCCAGGTGTCGACGAAATACTCCCACGTTCCCCGCCCCGTACCGATGGAGTCGGCGTCGGCGGTGAACGTGCCCACCTTGCCGCCCGGTCCAGGTAAATGCGGTCTGTCGCTCATCTGCCCTCCACGCCGATCAAGATGTCGCCGGGATCCCATCCCCTGTCGCAAACGTACACGCCTCATTCGCACGGCCGTTCCTACTGTTGGCTGTACTTCAGCCGTTGACGATCTTCCGCCTGCGGGTGCCGCCACCGGGCTGCCGCCGTGCGGGTCGGCGTCGCCGCGGGCGCACTGCCCGGTGACGAAGGCGTGGTCCCGCCGACCACCGATCCCCACCTGACCGACCTTCGAGGAGACAACCGCGATGATTCCCGATGACGATCCGTCCCGGTCGCTGACCGTGGCCAACCCGGACGACCCCGGCACCACGTACGTCTCGCTGGTCGGCAACACGTACGCCATGCTGGTCACCGGCGAGCAGACGGACGGCCGGTACTGCCTGATCGACATGCGTGTGCCCGACGGCGGCGGGCCGCCCCCGCACCGGCACGACTTCGAGGAGATGTTCACGATCCTCGAGGGCGAGATCGAGTTCACCTTCCGCGGCGAGAAGCACACCGTGGGGGCCGGGTCCACGGTCAACGTCCCGGCCAACGCGCCGCACAACTTCCGCAACGCCTCGGGTGCGCCGGCCCGCATGCTGTGCATGTGCACCCCGGCAGGCCAGGACGAGTACTTCCTGCGCATCGGCGACGTCGTCGCGGGCAAGGACGCGCCGCCGCCGCAGCTGTCGGAGGACGAGGTCATGGAGCGTCGCCGCCGTGCGGCCGAACTGGCCTCGACCTACCGAAGCGAGTTCCTCTAGCCCGCATGGCCGGCGAGTACGGGCGGCCTGCCTTCGAGAGTCCGACGTGACCTGGGAGCCGACCAGGCCCGGACCCGCTCCGGTCACGGGTGCGGTCGCGTCTAGTGGGGTGACCGTGCTGCGCAGGCCGGCGGCGCGATCGCGGACCGGCCGACTGTTGACTGCTATGTACGAGGAGCGCGGAGTGGGAGCGGTGGGACTGGCGGACCGGCTGGCCGCGGCACGAGCCGGTGCGCTGGTGGGCAGGGAGCGGGAGCGGGCGGTGCTCGACCGGATGCTGTCGGGCGCTGCGGACGCTCCGCTCGTGGCCTACCTGCACGGTCCCGGTGGCATCGGCAAGACCTCGCTGATGCGCTACGCCGCCCGGCAGGCCGAGCTCGCCGGCCGGCGCGTGGTGCAGGTGGACGGCCGGTTCCTCGACGCCGATCCGCGTCGGCTGGAGGAGGCTGCGGCCCCGGCCTGCGCCGACCCCGGCGCGGTGCTGCTCATCGACACGTTCGAGCAGTGCCAGCCCCTTGAGGCCTGGCTGCGCGAGACGTTCCTGCGGCGGCTCGCCGACCATGCGATGGTGATTCTGGCCGGCAGGGTCGCCCCCGACGTCGAATGGTCGCTGGACCCTGGATGGGCGCAACTGTTCACCGCGCTGGCCGTGCGGCCGCTGGACGCCGCGCAGTCCCATGCCCTGCTCGCCGCCCGGGGTGTCCCCGCCGAACAGCGCGGCGCCTTCGTCGCCTTCGCGGGAGGCAGCCCGCTCGCCCTCTCGCTGGCCGCCTCCGTGCCGGCCGCGGCGCCGGGCGCGCCATGGGAGCCGACCGGTGACGTGCTGACAACCCTGGTCGCGCGGCTCGTGGGCGACCTGCCCAGCGCCGTCCACCGGCGCGCCCTCGAGGTCGTCGTACAGGCATACGTCACCCGTGAACCCCTGCTGCGCGCAGTGCTGGGCGACGAGGACACCGACACCGTGTTCTCCTGGCTGCGGCAGCTGCCCTACATCGAAGCCACGCCCGAAGGGCTGCACCCGCACGACGCGGTGCGGGCGACCCTCGAGGCCGACCTGCGCTGGCGGGATCCCGAGCGCTACGACGACATCCGCGTCCGCATCTCACTCGCGGGCCTGCGGGCCGTACGCGGCGCCGCCGAGGACGAAGCGCTGCTGCGGGTCGCCGAGTGGATGTTCCTCTTCCGCAACCAAAGGGGTCCGGAGGATCTGTACAACTTCCGGACGCACCCGCACATCGAGGACACTCCGCTCCGGCCCGAAGACGTGCCCGGCGTGTTGCGCATGGCAGAGGAAACGGAGGGCCCGGCATCGGCGGCCGCGGTCGCGCACTGGATCCGCCGCCAGCCAGAGGCCTTCCGCGTCCACCGCTACGCGGGCTCCTCCGCGCCCGTGTCGTTCATGGCCATCCTGCGGCTGGACACACCAGTGCCCGAGGATTGCGCCGAGGACCCGGTGATCGCGGCCGTCTGGGACCTTGTGGCGACGGCCCCCCTCGGACCGGGCGAGCACCTGGGCATCCGCCGCTTCGCGGTACAACCCGGCGGTCACCAGCGGCCCTCGCCCCTGATGGAACTCACCAGCCGACGCACCATCGGCGACGAGATGCGCACCCACCAACGCGCGGTGACCTTCACCGTCTTCGAGGACGCCGACCGGTGGGGACGCTACCTCGCCGAGGCCGGCCTGCCGGAGGTCGCGGTGGTGGACGTCGGCGGCAGGCAACAGCACATCTTCGGCCGGGACTGGCGACGGCAGACAGTGGAACAGTGGGTGCAGCACCGGGCTCGCACCGCGGTCACCCCTGTGACGACATGGCCCACACCTGCCGCCGCGAGTGGCGCGGACGACCAGCTGTCGCGCGCGGCGTTCGAGGAAGGAGTGCTCGAGGCGCTGCGCACGTGGCACACCCCTCGCGAATTCGCCACCAACGTCCTGCTGCACTCCCCTCTCGTGCCGCCCGGCTCACCCGACCCGGCCGCCGACCTGCGCGGCGCCATCATCACCGCCCTCGACGCGACACAGACCGACCCCGCGGGCGTCAAAGCCCACGAAGCTCTCACCGCCACCTACCTCACGGCCTCCCGCACCCACAAGGCCGCCGCCCGACGGCTCGGGGTGCCCTACGGCACCTACCGGCGCCACCTCGCCCTGGCCAAGGAACGCCTCATCGAACAACTGCTGCGCCAACCGGCCATGACATCCACCCTGATCCAGCCGCGCTCGCTATCGGAGGAGTGAGGGGGGCGGCGAGCCGTTCGGCGAGGGCGGTCCCCGCTTCGCGGTCCCCTTCCGCGACGCCATCGCCCAGGTGCTCGCCTACGGACGTGCCGACACTGTGCCCACATGTGTGTCCACAGGGGCAGAAGCTCGAGGCGTCGTCGAAGCCCGCACGGCCGCAACGCCGCTTGCACCCACGCGGATCCCCGTGAACGGCCTGTTCGGAACGTCGTGTCATGCTGGGCGATCACGGGTGACACGGTCACCACGGTCGCAGGAGGAAGAAGACACGATGCGAATCCCATTGCGCCGACGACCGGCCAGGCGGTCTCGACGGCTCCTCGACGTTGTGGGCATCAAGCCCGGTTCGGTGGATGACACCGACGACTTGGACGTCTGCCGACAGGTCGCCTTTCAGGCGGCCCGGCGCGACCATGACGCGACCGCCGAGGTGCTGGCCGTTGTTGAGGAACTGCTGGGCGACGAGACTGAGTACGAGTTCGTCGTCACCCTTCTGGAGAACCTCCAGAACCTTGTTTCCCACGGCCTCGACACGTTTCGGTCACCCGAGGAGATACACCTGCTGCTCGGGCCCCGAAGCGCGATCTGCTGGGACACCCTGGCCGATTTCTGGACTGCGGTGGCTGACTGGCGGGTTCGTACCGGCGCGCCGTTGGAATCCGCGGCCCCCCTTCTCGGCGTCCAGAATGAACAGCTGAGAACGCTTTTGTGGACGTCGAACCGAACCCTCGCCACCGGGGAGAAACTCGGCATCGCAGACGCCGTCCGCTACGAGAAGGCTGTCGGGACGCCCCTCCCCGGATACAGCCACATCGCGGTCGCACTGCGCAGCACCGGGCAGGGCTGACACAGGTTCTGTACGCTGCGGCCCGGGGTGGGCACCGGGCCCCGAGCTCCGTGACACCCCAGGACGCACGCGCCGCCCTGTCGTGACGACCACGCTGGTCAGGACGGCTTGTTGCGAGGACAGTCAGCGTGCGGGCCCGGTACGGGTGGACCGGTGAGGTGATGGTTCGACGGCGTGCCGAGCGGCTGCAGCGGCGTCGTGCTTGCTTCGGAAGTTCCGGTCCGAGGACGAACAAGGAGCCGCCGCAGAACGGCGAGCCGCGAGCCGTGAGCCCGGCGAGGACAGGCGTCGTGGTAGCTGTCAGCTGCCGATGGTCTTCCAGAAGCCGCATTGGTGTTCCTGGGCGAGATCGGCCGGTTCTGTCTTCCCCGGTTGCAGCGACTGGACGTGCTGGCCGGTTCCGAATCGGGGCCAGGGCGGTGCGCCGTGGCCGTTCGGGTCGCCCGTGGCGGCGAACTGGGCCCAGTAGCGCACCATCGTGTCCGCGAGTCGGTGCTGAGCGGGTGTGGCAGGGCCGGGGAGCTGCTCGTCGTCGAAGAGATACTGCAGCTCGCTGCCGTGGAACGCCCCGGTGGGGAAGTTGGGCTTCATGAGGGTGCTGAACCAGGGAGCTTCGTCGTCGGCGAACTCGTAGGCGTAGGTGGGCACGTGCCGGTCCAGGGTCCGGTCCCGGTCGAGGACCGTGCACCCCCAGGCCCAGTCGCCGATGGCGGTGGACAGCGCCTCGCCAGGGGACTGGAAGCGGTCGACGGGGTAGCGGGCCAGTACGCGGGCCGCGTCCGTCGGGGAAAAGAGTGTCCGGATCTGTTGCCGGTAGTCGGCGTCGGTCGTCGTCCGGCCGGTCACGGCTTCGATGGCCGCGGTGAACAGGCGATGTTCGTCCCGGGTGGTTCCCTGGATGATGGGGACCCGGCGGAAGTGGCCGGTGGCGAAGGCCTGTTCCGGACTCACGGGCAGTATGCCGCCGCCGACCGACGGTCCGGATCCGAGTCCGTAGTCAGACCACTTGACGAGTTCCTCGGCGGGTTCGGCGCGTAGACAGGCCGCGGCTGTCCGGAGGTCGGTACAGCCGACCTTGGCCGCCACGTCAAGCCCGTGCCGCTCGCGCTCCGCACGCGGCAGCGGGAACCAGGTCGCCGGTCCCGGTGACCATCTGCGTCCCGTGCACTGGGCGCTTTGCAGGATCGCCTTCTGGAACAGGCCCGCTGACCCCGGCGCCACGAGATGTGCGCAGACGCTGGTGCCGCCGGCCGACTCACCGAAGAGCGTGACGTTCGACGGGTCGCCGCCGAATGCCGCAGCGTTGCGCCTCACCCACCGCAACGCGGACTGCTGGTCCTCCAGGCCGAAGTTGCCCGAGAGGTGCTTGGCCGGACCGTGGTCGAGCGCGGGATGGTCGAGGAACCCGAAGACACCGAGCCGGTAGTTGAAGCTGACCACGATCACCTTGCCCGTGCCGGCCAGGCGCTGCGCGTCGTAAAGGCTCCCGGCACCGTTGATGAAGCCGTTGCCGTGGATCCACACCATCACCGGCAGATTGCGGGCGCTGCTGCGCGCGGGCGTGGTGACGTTCAGATACAGGCAGTCCTCACTGCTGCTCTCATCGTCGATGAGCCCTGCTGCCTGTGCGCACCGGTTGCCGGGTTCGGTCGCGGTCCGTACGCCCGACCACGACGCTGTCGGTTGGGGCGAGGCCCAGCGCAGCCGCCCGAGGGGCGGGGCGGCGTAGGGGATCCCCTGGAACATCCGGGTGTCCGTGCCGAGGCGCCCTTCGACCGAGCCGGCGTCCGTCCTGATCACGGTGGCAGGACCGCGTGGGCCACCCTCGGCGTGATGGGCTGCCTGCGAGGATCCGGCTGCGCCGCTGATCATGGCGCCGCAGAGCAGGGCGGTCAGCAGGGCCCGTAGGCGCGGACGCATCCTGACCTGCGGCCCGCGACGCCCCGGTAACGGGTTTCGATCTAGGGGATTCATCGACGTTCACATCCTCAAATAATTAGTGTGTGGTCCACACTAATATAAAGTGTGAGGCGCCCACAAAGTCAATGCCCTGTGGACGACTTGGAGATGAGCCCGATGCCCACAAGTGACGACGAGCGACTGCCACCTGGCCTCGCCCTGGCGTGGGGGTTGAGCGCCAAGACAGGGCGACTGGGCCGCAAGCCCTCGCAGAGCGTTGAGGGAATCGTCGAAGCGGCTGTCGGGCTGGCCGACGCGGAAGGCTTCGCGGCCCTGTCCATGCCGAACATCGCCAGGCGGGTGGGGCTCACGGCCAACGCGATCTACCGGTACGTCAGCTCGCGGGACGAACTGCTGGTCCTCGTCGCCGAGAGCGCGTGGGGCCCGGCGCCGGACCTGGAAACCGGCACGGGCCAGTGGCGAGCCGCGGCCGGCAGGTGGACCAGGACCATGATCGAGCGATGCGACACTCATCCCTGGCTGCCCGACCTGCCCATCCGCGGGGCGCCGGCGACCCCCAACCTGCTGCGCTGGACGGAGGTGCTGCTGGAAGCGCTCACCGGTGCCGGGCTGAGCTCCGCCGAATCGCTGGGGTGTGCGCTGCTGCTCGACGGCTACGCGCGGCGCATCGCCAGTGCTCGCCGCGACGTGCGCAACAGCAGCGCGGCGCCGGTTCAGTCGGCCGCCGTGACACGGTTCCTCCAACCGCTCCTGCATGAACACGGATATCCCATCCTGGCGTCCATGATGGAGCACCGCGAATACGACGATGCCATCGGCGACGACGACGTGGACTTCGGCCTGACCCGGATCCTGGACGGGATCGAGGTCCTGATCGCTCGACGCACGAAGACCCGCTGAACTGCGGCGAGTTCGCCGAGCCTGTGCAGACGAAGGACCTCACCGCGGCGGAGCGGGAACGGAAGGGGGAGGACGTCAAGCGGAAGGCTCATCCCAATAGGGGGCGGAGCACCGACGGGGGCCCACTTTTGTCAGAGCAAGTAAGCCTGCCCCAGGCGTTGTCAGCGGCATCAGGCACACTGCGCCGTATGAACTTGGTGACCGCGCACGACTACGCCTGGATCCGCACCTCGCCGCTCTTCCGCCACATGATGGAGAGCGGATACACCCTGACACTGATACGGGGGCGGACCCCGCGCGAGGTGCTGCGCGCGATGGAGGCGCAACCGCGCGGCACCGGGGAGGGAACGGCCGGGCTGATCGAGGCGGACGACGCCCACCGCGCCGAGGTGGACTACGACTACTGGGACGAGTCCTACGTCGCGGGCGCCTTCAGCGCTCCTGGCGAGAACGGCGACTGGACACTCGTCCTCGGCTTCGACGGGGGCCTGGGGATCGCGGGTGCGTGCGTGGAGACGCTGTCGCAGGGCGGCCGGGTCGTGTCGCACTCGACCAACGGCGGCAAACCCATCGACCTCTTCCACTGGTTCGAAGACGGTGAACTTCGTACGACGTTCGAGGGAGCCTCGTCGCGCGCCGGCAGCACGCCCGATGAACTGGTACCCCTGCTGCGGGAAGTCGGCTTCCCCCTGACTCCCGAGGGAGAGCACGACGAGAGTGCCCCGGACGTCGACCGGAAGGCGGCGGTCCTCGCTCTGGCTGAGAGACTCACCGGCGTACGCATCACCGAAGCCCTCCTTCAGGACGCGACGTACGAACTGGGACTCGTCCCCGAACAGCCTGCCGAGGAGTGGACCGGCGTGGTCATCGACATCACCGATGCCCACGGGGACCGCCTGTACAGGCAATGGACCCACGGTGAGATCGCGGCGGCGTCGGACCGCGCACGGGCGGAGGCAAACGCGCCGGTCGTCATCACCCCCAACGAGCCGTCGGCCATGGACCGTTCGGAGGACGAGGCGGGTGGGTAGCGAGCGGGCGCGTGCAGGGTGCCCGGTGCAATCGCGGCTCTCTGCAAGGGGAACTTGTCGCAACGGGGGGCTTCTGTGAGCATGGCCCAGCAGACTTCTTGAGGCGTCGCCGACAGACTCCTTGACCTGCAGGGCCCCCGGGGCCGCCACCGGCCGAGCGGCCGCTGACGGTGGGCCGGGGACCTGACCATGCGGCAGCTTTGCTGCTTGTTCGGCGCCTCTTCCTCCACCGTGTGCCGGTCATTCAGCGGCTGGGTCCGCTGCTGGCGCTCCCACGCTGATGGCTCGGCCCTCTCAACACCGGGTGAGACGGCATGCCTGACCGTGGCGGTACCCGGGGCGTGTGCCGTTGCCCTCGGCATGTCAGTGCAGGCTGGGCGGCCGTGCGAGCATGCGGCCTTGGCCACGGTGTGCTGCGGCACGGCCGTCGCCGTGGTCAGCTGGTGAAGTCGGCGACCAGGGCGGCGAATTCGTCCGGAGTGGCCAGGCGGATGCCGAGGTCTTCGGCCTTGGCTCGCTTGGATCCTGCGCCTTCCCCGGCGACGACCAGGGTGGTCTTCTTGGAGACGCTGGAGGAGGAGCGGCCGCCGGCGCGTTCGATGAGTTCGTTCATCTGGTTGCGGCTGAGTTTCTCCAGTGTGCCGGTCATTGCGCCGGTGACCACAACCGTCATCCCGGCCAGCGGGCCGCCTGCCACATCCGTGCCGGCGGCGGCGTCGGTGTCGCCGGTTGTGGGCGGCGGCGGGGTCGCTCCGGGTTCGGTCATGTTCACCCCGGCTGCGATGAGTTTGTCGATGAGCGGGGCGAGTTCGGCGAGTTCGGCGACGATCGCGGGTGCCTTTTCGGTGCCGATGCCCTCGACCTGCTGCATCGCTGCGGCGTCGGCGAATCGGATGTGGTCCATGGTGGCGAAGTGGCGGGCGATGCGGCGGGACATGGAGCGTCCGGTGCCGCGGACCCCGAGGGCGCACAGGACCCGTGACAGCGGCTGGTCCTTGGCCGCCGCGATCGCGGTGAGGAGGTTGTCGGTGCTGGTTGTTCCCATCCGCTCCAGTGCAAGGAGTTCGTCGCGGGTGAGGGTGAACAGGTCGGCGAGATCGGCGACCAGGCCCGTCTCGACGAGCTGCACGATGCGGGTGGCGCCCAGACCTTCGATGTCGAGCTGGTCGCGGCCGGCGGCGTAGGACAGGGAGGCGACCAGGTGGCAGTTGCGGCCCTGCTCGCACCGCCAGCGTTCCTGGCTCGAGTCGATACCGGAGCCGCAGCGTGGGCACACCTCGGGGAAGGTGATCGGCTGCTCGTCACCGGTACGCAGATGGGCGACCGGTGCCTCGATGCGCGGGATGACATCGCCGGCGCGATGGACCATGACATGGTCGCCCAACCGCAGGTCGCGGCGGGTGATGTCGGCCGGGTTGTGCAGGGTGGCGTAAGTGATGGTGGCGCCCTCGATCTCCACAGGCTCCAGGACGCCGCGCGGGGCAATGATCCCGGTGCGCCCTACGTTCCACTCCACATCCAGCAGGCGGGTGATCTTCTCCACGGCGGGGAGCTTGTAGGCGATCGCCCAGCGGGGTGCCCTCGATCCGGAACCGGCTGCCTGCTGGTCGGCGGCCAGGTCGGCCTTGATGACGATACCGTCGATCCCGAAGGGCAGTTCGGCGCGCAGCGCGGCGATCGCCCGCACGCGCTCCAGGACTTCCTCCACGGACGTGGCGACGATCCCGGGGACCGCGGTGCCGGCCGTGGTATGCACCCCCAACTGCGCGGCCAGCACCATCAGCTCGCTGTGCGCGAGCCCCTTCAGCCGCCCGGCGAGCTCAGCGTCGGTATCGGGCAGGGGCAGCAGGCCGTAGCCGAAGAACGTCATAGGCACCGTGTACGCGCGCTCCGTGGCCCGCAGCGTGCCCGCGGACGCCCCGCGCGGATTGGCGAACGGCTGCCCGCCGTGCGCGGTGCGCACCTCGTTGGCATGCTCGAACTGGGCCGCCGTCATCAGTACTTCGCCGCGCACCTCCACGGAGACCGGCTCGGCCAGCGTTTCCGGCAGGCCCTCAAGGGTGCCGATCGCGTGCGAGACGTCCTCCCCGGCAATCCCGTCGCCACGGGTGATCAGCCGGGTCAGACGGCCCTGGCGGTAGCGGGCCGCGACGGCGAGCCCGTCGAGCTTCGGCTCGACACTGAAGCGTTCCGGCTCACGGCCGATGCGGCGGGCCAAAGATGCCGTCCAGGCCGTGAACTCTTCGGGGGAGAACACGTTGTCCAGGCTCAGCATCGCCACCGTGTGCGGCACATCGCCCACCACCGCGCCCCCGGCTACCTTGCCCGTGGGGGAGTGCGGCAGGACCTGGTCGGGATGGGTGGCCTCCCACGCGGCGATGCCCCGTACCAGCCGGTCGTAGGTGTCGTCGTCCAGTGAGGTGGAGCCGCCTTCGTAGTAGGCGGCGGCGGCCTGGACCGCGTCCTCCACCGCCTGCGCGTAGGCAGCGGCATCCACGATCTGCGCAACGGGTGTCGTCATGTCTGCCATCCTGACGCCCACCACTGACAACGCCCCCTTTCGACGCCTCTGCAGGAGCGGCGGCACCTGAGCGGTGCGACCATCGTGGGGCAGCGTTGGTGCTGTGCCTATGGGCCTGAGCGCCGCGATCGGCGCCCTGGCGGCCGAGCGGAACTGGGAGTTCCAAGCCGTCGAAGCTCCTGCAACCGGAACGTCGCCGACGGACCTGTCCCTGCCGTCAGCGTGAGTGCGTGAAAACCCGGCTCGACGGGGGGAGGCCGGCCGGGCCGTGATGGGTGACGTGCGGAGGGAACTCGGTCTCGTCGACGACGCGGGCAAGCGCACCCACACCTACGGTCCCACCGGCCTGCCCGCGGCACGACCACCGAGGTCGTACCCCGGCCGTTCCGCCACAGCGGCGCCTACCTCGACTTCACGGGCCTGTACGCGATGGGCGCCCGCTACTCCGACTCCCAGCTCGGCGGCTTCACCCAGCCCGACCCCTCGGGCCAGGAGAAAAACGCGTACCTGTACGCGGGCGGCGACTTCATCAACACAGTGACCCGACAGGGCTGTTCAGCTTCGGTGATGTCACCGGAATCGGTGACTGGATCTCCTAGTTCCGGGCATTGGGCTGAAAGGCCTGTGCCTGGTCGGCGCGGCAGTGGGCACGTTTCCCACACTCGGCCTCTCCGTCGGCGCCGGGTTCACCGGCTGCTCGACGGTGGCCGCCGGAGCCGCCGCGGCGACGACGCACGTCTACGGAAACATGTAATCCCGGAGCGGGGGAGGGCGCAGCGTCCTCCCCCGCTCGGGCACCTCCGATGGAGCGAAATGCGTGTACTGGCTGTAGCAGTGTTCTCCATGGTCGCTCTGGTATGCGGCGTGCTCCTGGCGGCCGCGGGCTCCCGTGACCTGGTGAATGGCGGCACCGGTCGTGGGCTCGTCGTCCTGGTGCCCGGAGTGGCTCTGATGGCAGGCGCGGCCTACTTCCTGCGGACCGCAAGGAGGAACACATGACACTTGCTGCACTCATGCCGAATTCGGCGTCCGCACTCCCCCTGTGGGGGATCGTCGCGGTAATCCTGGTGTTCCTTGCTGCCCTTCTCGTCGTCTTCAGCCGACGACGATGACGGTCGGCGCGATAACTGTCCCTGAGAACCCTCGCCACGCCTACCAACCCTGATCGGGGAGTTACTTGGCACCTGCAGCGCGATAGCTCCAGTGGTGTCACTGGTTTCGGTTGCCCGTCGACTGCCTGAGCAGCACGCGGAGTCGCGGGTTCCCATGCAGTCGCGGGCGGCTCTGCTTGCGATTCGTCCGACGCGGGGCCACGACCGCGGCCCGACAGGAGCCCCCTTCTCGGTGCACCGCCGCCGACATCGTGCTACCTGGCCCATACCTGCCCAGCACGATGCGTTCAGCAATCCGGCCATGGTCACTGCGACGACTTGGGCTCCGTGCGACTGACAGGTACAGCGAGTTTCCATCGGGCAATAATTGACATATAAATCTGTCAGGCTTCCGGTACCCGTCTCCTGGCGGCGGCCGGTCCGCACCTTCCACAGAGACATCACAAGGGGGCGTCAGTGGCGTGGTTCTCGAAGCGAAGACGGAACGAGCCTGTCTATCAGTCCAGAGATGAACCCCTGGCTGTGGAACTGAGTCAGCCGGACTTCCGGATTCTCGTCCGGGTGATCGAACATGCCCGGGAGCGACTCGAGGCCGTCAGCGGCAGCGATGCCACCACGATCCGCAATGCCAGCGGCGCCGAGTTGTTGCCGGTGCTCTACCCTCGCGTCGGGACCGCAGTCGCTCGCGGCAGCGCAGTGGCGATGCTGGTCTCCGAGATCCGGTATGTAGAAGTTGCCGTCATCAATCTGGAATCCTACGGGGGACACGAGACAGTTCTGCTAGAGGGTTACGCCCTCTTGAAGCGGCTTTCCACGCTCAAAGAACAGGCCAGAGGTGCGGAGATGGTCGATGGCATCCTCACGTTGCCCCAGCCCTCACGGCACGCGCCTTGCACCTGATCCATCCGCTTGATCATGTCGGCGCGAGGGGCTGAGCAGGGCGCGCACGGTGTCCCGTTGGGCAGTCGCCGAGGGTCAGGGCCTGGTCGCCGCTGCCAGGAACACGGCGCGCAGCGAGACGCCGGCCCGGGACTTCACCGCGTGATGGCCGAGCCCATCGCGGATGGTCTCCGCTCTCAGCGTCGGCTCGTCAAATGCATCGAAGTCGGTGGAGTCCACCTGGCCCGTCCACGCGACCTGCGCGCTCGCCTGGTCAGCCACCCGCCGGAGGTTCAGCGTGACGGCCACCTGGTGCCCAAGCAGGCACTCCACCTCACGATCGAGCAGCTTCCCAGGAGCCTGTGATGCACGATCAGCGCCCTCACAGCATGCAATGAGCTTTCGGCACCCTGGCCGACTCTGAGAGGACCCGACGGCTCAGCACCGTGTCACCGTTCCTGTGGAGTGAAGCGAGCGGGTTCGCCGGGCGCGACGAGTCCTGTCTCGTAGGCGAGGACGACGGCCTGGGCTCGGTCGCGCAGGGTCAGCTTGGCGAAGATCCGGGCCACGTGGGTCTTCACCGTCGCTTCGCTCAGCGTCAGTTCCTGAGCGAGCTCGGTGTTGGACAGGCCCTTGCCCATGAGCGCCAGTACCTCGCGTTCGCGCGGCGTCAGTACGGCAAGGTCGCGGTGGACGGCGGGGGGCGCTGAAGCCCCGGTCCGTGCAGCACTGGAGGCGTAGCGTTCCACCAGGCGGCGGGTGATCGAGGGTGCCAGCAGGGCGTCACCGGTGTCGACCAGGCGTACGGCGGCGGCGAGATGTGCGGGTGTGACGTCCTTGAGCAGGAAGCCGCTGGCGCCGGCAGCGAGGGCGGCGTAGACGTAGGAGTCGAGGTCGAACGTGGTCAGCATGATCACTCGGCAGTCTGGGGCCTGCGCGAGGACGCGGCGGGCGGCTTCCAGGCCATCCATGGTCGGCATGCGGATGTCCATGAGGACGACGTCGGGCCGTAGGCGGCGTACGGCTTTGACGGCCTCGGCTCCGTCCGCGGCTTCGCCGACCACGTCGATGCCGCGTGCGGTCAGGATCAGGCGGAAGCCGGTGCGGACCAGCTCCTGGTCGTCGGCGATCACTACGCGGGGAGCGGGCTCGGTGGGCGTGGTCACGGCTGGTCCAGCGGGATCCGGGCTCGGACCCGGTAACCGCCGCCCAGGCGGCGCCGGGCGTCCAGGTCGCCACCGTAGACGGCGACCCGCTCGCGCAGACCGAGTAGCCCGTGTCCCGCTCCGTCGGCCTGATCCGCGACCAGCCTTCCAGACCCGGAGGCGTCGCCTGACAGGACACTTGGTCCGCTGTTCAGCACCTCGACGCGCAGGTAGTGCTCCGCGTACCGCACTGTCACCTCGGCTTTCGCTCCGACCCCGTGTTTGAGGGCATTGGTCAGCGCCTCCTGGATGATCCGGTAGGCGGTCACATCGATCCCGATCGGCAGCGGGCGGGGCTCCCCGGAGACCCGCACCTCGACGGGCAGGCCGGCGAAAGCGATCCTGTCGATCAGCGGGCTGAGCCGACTCAGGCTGGGCTGGGGGGCAAGGTCCTGGCCGTAGGGTTCGTCGTCGCCCGTTTGTGCGGGGGCGAGCAGACCGAGCAGGTGGCGCAGCTCGGTCATCGCGGTCCGCCCCGCGCTCTCGACGGCGCTCATCGCGGCCTCGGCCTCGTCAGGCAGGGTGACCAGCACCTCGCGGGCAGCCCCGGCCTGGACCACCATGAGGCTCACGTTGTGGCTGACGATGTCGTGGAGTTCAGCTGCGATCCGGGCCCGCTCGGCGTCGACTGCGGTCCGCGCCGCGATTTCCCGCTCCCGCTCCAGCAACCAGCCGCGCTCTTCGACGGCTGCCCGGTGTCGCCGCCGCGCCCGGATGAGCCCCACACCCAGGACGAGGACCGCGGCGCATGCCGCCGCCAATGCCGTTGCCAGCCAGATCAACCCTGAACTCCCCACCCGCACAAGCCTCGCAGCCCGGCACGCCCATCCGCGTCATGCTCCGGATCCATTTCCCTACATCCCCAGGATGACCTGCAGGGCCGGTTACATCCGGGGAGGGACGCCGTGCCTGTCCCGCCGCATCTAAGTTCGTGCCATGACAACTGATCACGACAGTCCCCGACAGGTCGTCGTCCGGCTGGAGGACGTGCACAAGGAGTACGGCGACGCGAAGGCACTGGACGGCGTCAGCTTGGAGATCCGTGCCGGGGACGCGGTCGCGGTGATGGGGCCCTCCGGGTGCGGCAAGTCCACGCTGCTCAACATGGTCGCCGGCCTGGACCGCCAGACATCGGGCACCGTGCAGGTCCACGGTCAGGACCTGGGGAAGATGAACGAGACAGGGCTGGCGCTGTTCCGGCGGCGGCACATCGGAATGATCTTCCAGTTCTTCAACCTGATCGACGACCTGCCGGCCCTGGACAACGTCGCGCTGGCCTCCCAGCTGACCGGCACGTCCGCCCGGCAGGCCCGCCGCCGCGCGCTGGAACTCTTCGAAGAACTGGGCATCGCCGACCGCAAGAACGCCTACCCGGCCGCACTGAGCGGAGGCGAGCGTCAACGAGTGGCGGTGGCCCGGGCGTTGATGAACCGCCCGGCCCTGCTCCTGGCCGACGAGCCGACCGGCGCGCTGGACAGCCGCTCGGGCGAGCAGGTCATGGATCTGCTGATCGACCTCAACCAGATCGGGCAGACCCTGCTGATCGTCACGCACGACCCGCACCTCGCCACCCGCTGCGCCAGCCGCCTGATCGAGGTCGCCGATGGCAGAGTGGCCCGCGAGAGCACCCTGGAGCCGACCGCGTGAGCGCCGTGTGGAGGGCCTCGCGGGCAGCCGTGAAACGCCGCAGGCTTCAGACGTTCGTCATCGGGCTCGTCGTCCTGTGTTCCACCACGACCATCCTGCTCGGGCTGGGACTGCTCACCGCGGCCTCGGCCCCCTTCGACAAAGCCTTCGCCCAGCAGCGCGGCGCCCACACGGTGGCGTCGTTCGACCTGGCCAAGGCATCGAGCGCGGAGCTGGCGCAGACGGCCCGCCGCCCCGGTGTCGCGGCCGCCTCCGGGCCTTTCGGGCAAGCCGTTCTCGAGATGCCCAAGGACTGGCTGTGGATGTCGGCCGGTTCCCTCACCGTAGTCGGCCGGGCCGAGCCGGACGGTCCGGTGGACCGGATCCATCTCCTGGAAGGCCGCTGGGCCACAGCTCCCGGTGAAATCGTCGTCAACTGGCCCGTCGCCGGTACGCCAGGCCCGGGCCGGCTCGGCACCCAGCTCAAAGCTCGCGGAGCCCCGACCCTCACCGTCGTCGGCTTCGCCACCAGCATGAGCAAGTCCGCCGGAGCCTGGGTCTCACCCGAGCAGATGGCCGCGCTGCACCCGGCCGCCGCCCAAATGCTGTATCGCTTCACAGACGCCTCGACGGAAGGGCAGCTCCGTACCGACCTCACCACAGCCACCGCCGAACTGCCCGCCGGCTCGCTGACGACCGCGCAGTCCTACCTCACCCTCAAACGGACCTTCTCCGCACAGGTCGATGCGTACCTGCCGTTCATGACCCTCTTCGGCGTCCTAGGCCTCCTGGTCTCGATCCTGATCGTCGGGAACGTCGTCAGCGGGGCGGTCGTCTCCGGATACCGGCACATCGGCGTGCTCAAGTCACTGGGCTTCACCCCGAACCAGGTGGTGGCGGTCTACCTGACGATGGTCTTCGTCCCCGCGGTCATCGGCTGCGCCCTGGGCACACTGATCGGCAACGCGGTAGTCGGCCCCATCCTGTGGGTGGCTTTCTCCGGCGTCGAAACCGGCAGCGCCTCCATCGCCATCAGTTGGTGGCCGTCCGTCCTCTGCCTGGTGGGCATCCCCGCCCTCGTCGTCCTGGCTGCCCTGATCCCCGCCGTGCGCGCCCACCGGCTTTCGGCAGCCCAGGCGATCACGGCGGGCAGCGCACCGCGGACGGGACGCGGGCTACGCATCCAGCGCCGACTCAGTGGGACCCGGCTGCCTCGGGCTGTGAGCCTGGGACTCGGCCAGCCGTTCGCCCGGCCGGGCCGCTCCCTGCTGACCATGGCTGCCATCGTCCTCGGAGTCACCACCGTGACCCTGACGACCGGCCTGACCAGCACCATGGTCGCCTACGGGAACGCGGGCAAGGGCGACGGGGCTGTCCGCATCGACGTACAGGCGGGCTCACCCACGAAGGGTGGGACCGCTCCGAAGCTGAACGATCGACAGATCGAAGCACGGCTGCGCTCCCTGCCGGGCGCGGACCAGGTGACCGCCCGCGCGCTCACCAAGGTGAGCCTCGCCCGGTCCACGCAAACCGTGTTCGCCAACTTCTACCGCGGGGACAGCCAGGACCTCGCCTCCGAGATCGTCAAGGGGCACTGGCCGACCGGTGCGGGGGAGGCCGTGGCGGGGCCGGCGTTCCTCAATCAGTACGGGTTGTCAGTGGGAGACCAGATCACCATCCAGCTCAACGGCAGGCAGGCACCCGTCACCATCGTGGGTGAGCTCATGGAAGGCAACGCCCGGGCGCTGGACTCCAACTGGCAGACGTTGACGCGACTCGACCCGACAACGGACGCGGCCGAGTACACGGTCCGACTCGCTCACGGCGCCGATGTCCAGAGCTACATCAAAGCGGTCAAGGCGGCCGGTCCGGCCCTCCGTTCCGCACCGCGGCGCTCGGACAGCACCGCCACCACGACCGTTGTCAGCTTCGCGTCGGTGTTCACCGTGCTGCTGACCGTCGTCGCCGCACTCGGCGTCTTCAACACCGTCCTGCTCAACATTCGCGAGCGGCGCCGCGACCTGGGCATGCTCAAGTCGATCGGGATGACGCCACGCCAGGTCATGGTGATGACCGTGAGTTCCGTCGCCGTGCTGGGCCTGGTCGGCGGGCTGCTGGGGATCCCTCTGGGGATCGCCGCGCACCGGCTGGTGGTGGACCACGTCGGAGTGATCTCGTTCCCGGAATCCATGAAGCAGGTCTGGCACCTGCCGCAGCTGGCCGCCCTGGTCCTGGCAGGCGTCACGATCGCCATCCTCGGCGCACTGATTCCGGCGAGGTCGGCAGCGCGGCTCACCATCGCCACGGTTCTGCACAACGAGTAGAAGGGCGTGTTCGCCACGCCCGGTCACACGCCCGGGCACCACAAGCCGCCGGTACACCCTCTACCTCGCGACCTCGCACCTGACCGAGCAGAGAGGTCGGTTCTCTCAGGAAGTGCCGCTCGGGATCACGCAGTTCTTCGGCTGTTCCTTGCCGGTGGGCCAGCCCAGACCGACGAACTTCAGGGCTCCGCGCACGCCCTGGCCCGGGTTCAGTTCGACCACCGCGACCGGCTTGTCGTACGCATTGCCGCCGCTGGTCAGGCAGATCAGGCCGCTCGTGCCCCTTACCCGGTGCACGGACTGGAGTTTCGACCACTCTTGGCGGACGTCCGCGAGGCTGGGGGACTGCTCGGCGTCGTTGCCCTGTACCTCGTGCAGGGCCGTGGCGATGGTGACGAGGCCGTCGTAGACGAGCATGGTGCGGGAGTCCTCCAGGTCCGGGGTGGAGCCGAGGTCCGTGCCCGCCGCGTTCGTGCTCTTGATCAGGTCGTTGAGGGCGTCCAGGGACGCCTTGGGCTCCGTGAGGTACTGGGGGAGTTCGTTCGCGGTGGGCTCGCGGTCGTGAGTCGCCTTCCACCGCTTGGTCCAGGCGGTCAGTTCGGTGTCCCAGGCGGCCGGGTGCGCGGGGGCGGCGTACTGGACCGTCACCTTGGCCTCGCCGTCCTTGCCGCGCAGCTGCGCCCAGTCCTTCTCGGACATGGCCTGTCGCAGTGAGGCGGCGTCGGAGCCGCTGACCAGGGTGAAGTGCCGGTTCGCGCAGGTCTGCTTGGCGAGCGTGAGCGCGAAGATCCGCAGGTGCAGCGTGCGCCCCGCGAAGTAGACGGTGTCGGCCGCGGAACCGCAGATGTTGTTGGCGATCTGCTCGAACTGGCTGCCGGTCGAGCCGGCCTCAGTGATCCCCGGAGATTCGAACGGCATATCGGCGGGACCGGCCGGCCCCGTCTCCTTGATCCCCCGGAACGCGCTCGCCAGCGACTCGTCGTAGGCATCCGGGCGGGTGTCGTGGACCAGCACCGTCCTGGCGTTCTCCCGGCCCCGCTCGCCGTTGAAGTTGGCCAGGGCCTCGGCCGCGTTGCCGTTGGTGGGGATGATGCGGGCCAGGCCGGGGAATCGTTGCTTCTTTCCCTCCACGTTCGCGATCCCGTCTCCGCTGATCCGGGAGGCGAGCACCGGGACGCCGTTTTCCGTCAGACGTGCTACGGCCTCCTCGGTGGCGTCGAGAGTGAGGTTGAAGCCGGTGACGGCCCGCAGCTTGTCCTTGTCGGAGTCGGCCATGTCGAGCAGCGTGCTCACGACGTCGTCCTGATGGCCGTAGTTCAGCCCGGGATTGGCCAGCACCAGCCGGATCTTGGGCACTTGGCCCTCGCCCGAGTTGGCCTGTCGCTGTCCCAGGTACGCGCCCTGCAGGTCGCTGCGCATCTGCCGACGCAGGGCCGCCGTGTCCGACTGGAGGGGCAGCATCATCGCCACGGTGACGTGGGGCTGGTTCGCGATTCTCTCGTTCTCCACCGAGATGGCCTGGACCACCGCGCTGATCTCCGGTGTGCCGAAGTCGTAGCCCGCGCCGTCGACGCCGACGCACTCGCCGCCGACCTTCTCGATGCCGTCGTGGCAGGTGTCCGGCTTCTGCAGAGCGGGAACGCCGTAAACGCCGGCCGCCACCAGCACCGTCACGGCCGCCAGCGCGTAGAGGATCTTGCCCCACCTGGGCAGTCGGGTCCACCTGGGGAGGTTCCAGCTGGGCATCCCTGTTACCTCCCTCGGCCGAGCTGATCGGTACAGTCGCAGCGAAGCAACGGCTGCTCGTTCGCGGCCAGTTGGCTCCACTCGGTGGCTGTCGGGCCGAGTTCTCCGGCGCCGTCGAAGTCCATGTTCGAAAGGTCCCTCAGCAACTGCTCCAGCGTGCTGGCCATTTCGCCCCCGGTAGGCCTGGTGCGCTCCTCGCACAGCCATACGGCGTGCAGCAGTTGGTCGACGGTGCGGCACAGCGGCGGTCCGTCCACCGGTACCCGGCCCTGGGCACGCTCGCGGCGCTCGTCCGCCCCGCCCGGATACGGCGCCTGGGCGATCTCCAGCAGTTCCTCGCACCACCGACGGGGGCGGGCGGGGAGGGTGGCGGCGAGGTGGCGGACCACGTCGTCGACGCCGCCGGAGACGAGGTGGTGGTTCATCCGGTGGGTTGTCGCCGAGTGGAACGCACCGCCGCTCGGCTCGCTCGCGGCGTAGTGGTCGCGCAGCAGATGGTGGTCGGAGTACCAGGCGGCGCCGTCGCGCTCCAGCCCGTACAGCCGGTGCACCAGCAGCTGGCGCAGGCCGAAGTCCCCGATGAAGTGCCGCCCACAGCTCGGCCATCCGGTGTCCCTGAGCAGTTCCGCGACCTGATGAGCGGTCAGGCGATGGACGCGGCCCGCCTGGTGATGGCGCAGCAGGACGTCCGCGCACTCCGGGTCGTGCGCCACCGACAGATGGGTGAGGAGATCGAGCCACTGGTCATGGTGCTCGTTCCGAAGCCGCACCGGCAGCTGGTCGAGGATCAGCTCCTGAAGCAGTACGTCCGTCACCGGCCGCTCAGGAGCGCCGTCAGGGTGGTGCAGCTTGGCGTCCAGGATGGCCCGGTCGTTGGCGTCCGTCTCCATCAGGTGGTCGGCCGCAGCGGTGGCCAGCCGGATCACCATGTGCGGCCGTCCGCCGCTCAGTTGCGCCACGGCGGCGCTGATACGGCGGCGATGCGTACCGCCCTCCCGCTCCGCGCCCAGCTGTATTCGCTCGGTCGCCCTGCGGAGCTGGTCGCCGGTGAGGAAGGGCATCCGCAGCATGAGCACCCCCGCGGACAGCGGGCCCCGGTCCCCCTCCGGATCCCTGCGCCGGGACCAGGTGGCCGGCACCCCGTCGGCGGGCAGGAAAGCCGCCACCTCCCTCGGTGGCAGACCTCCGTGCAGGAAGTCGCCGCCGTCCGCCCGGCGCGCCGTGCCCACGATCACCACGCGGTCGCGCTGCCCGGCCCGGCGGTCGGTGAGCACGGCGCGCAGCAGCCGCTCGCCCAGCGGTTCTTCGGCGTGGTCCAGCAGCAGTCCCGGGCGGCCGACCCGGCCCAGCCAGCCCCCCAGACTGCCGTACGCCGCCTCCAGATCCTCGCGTAGTGCCCGGAACAGGAAGCGCTCCGCGTCCTGCCGCCGCTCGGGGCCGGCGCGGAAGTCCTCGGCGAGCTTGCGCAGGCCGTGCTTGGGCTGGCCGGCCGCGCCGGGATACTCGCCGTAGATCCTGGTCAGTTCCTCCTCGGCCCGGGGCGTGATGCGCTCGAAGAGGGCGTCGAGCAGCGCGGTGAGCGCGGCGGCCCCGTACGGGCCGAGCGTCTGTCCGGCCAGGACCTCCAGCATTTTGCGTACGGCCCCAAGGAGCGCGCCGCGCCAGAAGTCACGCGCCCCCAGACCGCGAAGGCGCGGCTGCTGGATCAGCTCCTCGTACCGCTCCACCTCTGTCCCGATCGTCCCACCGGTGCCGCCCGCGACGCCGGTCGCGATCACGGCCAGGCCCGCGAAGAATCGCGGGAAGGTGAACGCGCCGCCCGTTCCCCGCCAGGTGTGCAGCAGCAGGGCGGCCTCGACCAGTGCCTCGGTCAGCGCGGAGCGGGCACCGGGTTCCGGTCGAGCCCGGTCCGCGTAGTCCGGTGAGGCGCAGTCGAGACGGATCACCGGCACGTGGCGGGCGAGCCGGTTGTGCACCGCCCGCAGCAGTCGCCCCTTGCCCATCCCCGGGCCGCCGGTGAGCAGCACCACGGGCAGATCGGGGCCGTACAACGGCTTGCGCTCGGCACCCGACGGCGACCGCCCTAACAGGTGGGCAAAGAAACCGTCGTCGTCGAGGAGCTTCTCGAATCCCAGGTCCTCATACACGCATCTCCCCCGTGGATGCTCGCCCGCCCGGGAGCGGGTGATCGATGTGGTGCATGGAGATTAATGGAACACGACACCTTCAGTCAGGACAATGGCTGTTATGTGAAAGGAAGTTGGCGGTGGGGATCGCGGGACGCGCTTCGTCCCTCCGCAGACCGCGGCCGCCTCAGGCGAAGTCTGCTGCGGTGATGCCGTCGGGATGTCCGGACGGCCACTGCACCAACTCGATCCGGTAACCATCCGGGTCCGTGAGCCACGACGTCTTCGGGCCGTGGGGGCCGCCCGGAAACTGGAGGGGTCCGGGCCTCAGGCCGGCTTCGGCCAGCGTCTCCAGGGTGGTGGCAAGCGTCTCCACCTGGATCGCGAGGTGGTCGAAACCGCTGCCCACGTCGACTGGTCCGTCACCGGGGCGGTGGACCAGTTCGAGCGAGGCCGCCGGTTCGTCGGGGAACTTGAGGATCACGAGGCGAGCCCCGTCGCCGCTCTCGACCCTGCCCAGTTCGGCGTAGCCCAGGGCGGTGTAGAAACCGAGCGAGCGGTCCAGGTCGGTGACGCGGTAGGAGACGAAGAGCGTCTTCACGCGGCCTCCTCGGGGCGACGCACCCGGTAGCGGAGATGCGTCACGTCCCGGTCCTCGAGCCGTCGGACGAGGTCGAGTTCGATGTGATCACCACCCAGGTGGTCGAACAGCCGCCGGCCGTCCCCGAGGAGGACCGGGACCAGATGGATCTCCATCTCGTCCACCTGCCCGGCTCGCAGAAGTGCCTGGGCCGCCCCCGCCCCGTGGACCATGACCGGCCGGTTCCCTGCGGCCGCGCGAGCCTGACGGGCGCAGTCCTCGACATCGGTGACGAAACGCGCGTGGCCGGGTGGCACGTCCCCGTCATCCACCTGGTGGGTGAGTACGAAGATCGGCACGCCGTCGTGGTGGTCGCCTTGCCAGCGTCCGGCGAGTTCGAAGGTCCGACGGCCGGAGATCACCGCGCCGGTCGCCAGCGCTTCGCGGTAGACCTGGCCGCTCGGACCGTCGGACTCCCGGTCGTCGAGCCAGTTGAAGAGCCGTCCACCGTCACGTCCGAGCTCCTGCCCCGGACGGTCGTCCGGGCCGGCGATATAGCCGTCGAGCGACATCGACATGTACAGCCGGATGGGGTTGTTCATCCTGGCCTCCCTCTCTCCTGCATGACACCGGCATCCGGCGTTTCCTGATCCGCCGACGGGGCGTGCATGTCACAAGGAAGACTGCGGACGATGGGCAAACTCATCGGCTCGACGCGCCTGCCCAGCTGCCGAGGAGTGAGGGCAGGAGTCATGCCCGGTGAATCAGCTGCGGCCGTAGAGGCCGCGTGGCTTTCGGAGCGTTTTTCGACGAGACGGCCGCGCTCGAACGGGCTCCGGTGCGGACCAGGGCGACAAGGCGGGGCACGCCACCGCTGCTGGGCGGGCTCGACGAGCTTGCAGACCAGGGCCAGGACGGCGGCCGCATTGCCGGCGCCCCGGGTGGTCCTTCTGCGCGAGACTGACCCCCGCCCCAACCGGCGTCGGTGAGCACGGCTCCCGCGTCCCTGAGTGCTCTGAGCGTCCTGGAGGGGAAGAAGGACCGGACCCGCTCCGAGATCTCGCGCAGTGCCCGACCTGACTCCGAGCGCCACGTCGACCAGTACTGAGCTGCGCGTCGGCCCGCCTCCTGCTGACCGGCCGGCGTGAGCCGCTTGTGGTGCATGCGGGTGCGCTCGACGGCACGGGCCTGCAGGAGCGCGAGGCGGTTGGCCTGGTAGCGCCGTTGGACGGGGGCGCCGTTCACGTTGCCGACCGCGAGCGGATAGCGCTGGGCGAGTGAGTCGAAGCACGGTAGTTGTCACATAGGCAGCTTGTTGTCACCGGCGAGGCTGCAGGTCGTTGGGGCCGCCCATCCCGGGAATCAGCGGCTCGGGCACAATCAGGAGCCGTGCCCACCCCTCCTGATCCCGCTGCCCTGTACCCCGATGTCGCGGCCTGCGGCAGCCTCGCCGCAGCGCTCCGGGCCGAGGCGGAAGGCTGCCTCGCCGGTGTTCCCGTCACGTCCTCGGACTTTGATCCGCTGCTTCATGCGACCGTCACAAGCTTGCTGGCGCACCGCGAGCCGCTGCAGATCAGCGCATGGTCGCATGAGCGGCGGTGGTCGATCCGCGGCACGGAACCGTTCCAGAGCCTGTCCCTCATTGATGGCAGGACGGACGACCTGGCGGAGGTCGCCAGGGCCGCCCGGGCCTGGCACGACGGTGCGGCGCTGAACGGCATTCGCCAGGCGGCACCCTTCGTGCACCTGACTGGCCGGTTCGAGGTGCCCGACCTCGATTCCGCGCGGCTGGTGGAATCCGAGTGGCAGAGCATGCGCGTGGAGGCGAGCGGGCTGGACTACGTCTGGCAGGAGACGTACCAAGCCCTGATCGAGGCGGCGCACGCCGAGCCGGCGCTTCGTGCCCTCTACCCGTTCACGAGCCACTGGGCGTTGCGCTTCTCGACCACCACCCGCCCGCGCCTGACCGTCGTCGGACCGTGCCTGACCGCGGGCAGCGACGGCATGTACGGGGTGGGGACAGGGTTCATCACCTCGGACCTTGGCCTGTTCGCCACAGCGCACGAGGCCGTGGCGGTGGCCGTGCACCATATGCCGTCCGGCCTCGGCCCGGTCACGCTTGGCGGATGACCTTGCCCGACAGGAGTCGTGTGGGTGCAACCACCGCCCGCATCGCCCCGGCACTGGTGACAGAAAGGCTGCCGAACATGCACCTGTGACAAGTCGAATGCCTCGTTGGTGACAACCAGGCTGCTTCGACCGTCCCCATTCACCACTTCAGCCGGTCCTGGTGGTGACAACTCCTGAGCTTCGGCTCAGCGAGACGGACCGGGGCAGCACCCCGACGGGATCGCGACGGAGGGGAGGCCGCCCTGGCCCGCCCCCGCGTGGTCGGCGAGGATCCGCTCCAGATCCGAACTACGCGGACGTGATCTCGCGGACGCGGCGCAGGGTGCCCTCCAGGACGCGCGTTGTCGGCGTGGCCACGACCCGGCTGGCCGACGGGACCTTGATCCGCAGACGGACGGTGGCGAAGGTCGACTCCATCGGGTTCCTGGTGCGTAAGAACTCCTAACGAAATGATCTTCGAGGTGGTTGGATCACTCCGAAACTGGTGATCTGGGGGTGCGGGGTGGCTCGGCCGAAGCCGTGGGCAGTCGACGACGAGCTGTGGGCGGTGATCGAGCCGCTGTTGCCCAAGGTGGAGCGTCGGACTCGACATCCGGGACGCAAGCGGCATCCGGACCGGCTGGTGTTCCAGGGAATCTTGTTCGTTCTGCATACCGGGATCGCTTGGAAACACCTGCTGCAGGAACTCGGCTTCGGCTCGGGCATGACCTGTTGGCGGCGCCTGGCCGAGTGGACCGGGGCCGGAGTGTGGCCCCGGCTGCACGAAGTTCTCCTCGCCAAGCTCCGCAGCGCGAACGTCCTGGATTTCTCCCGGGCGGCGGTCGACGGCTCACACATCCGGGCATTAAAGGGGGCCCCAAGGCGGGACGAAGCCCTGTCGATCGGGGCAGGACAGGCAGTAAGCATCACTTGATCACCGATGCCGCCGGCATCCCGCTGGCCGCCACCCTGACCGGCGGCAACCGCAACGAAGTCACCCAGCTGATCCCGCTCCTCCAGGCCGTGCCGTCCGTGCGGGGCAAACGCGGCCGGCCCCGGCGGCGCCCGGACGTGGTGCTGGGCGACCGCGGCTATGACCACGACAAGTACCGCCGCCTGGTCTGGGGACTGGGCGTGAAGCCGCTGATCGCCCGCCGCGGCACCGAGCACGGCTCCGGACTGGGCACCCAACGCCGGGTCGTAGAGCGCGCGTTCGCCCACCTGTACTGGTTCCGCCGCCTGCGGATCCGCTGGGAGATACGCGACGACATCCACGAAGCCTTCCTCATCCTCGAATGCGCACTCATCTGCTGAAGAAGACTGCGCACTGTGACGGGCCTTTGAGGTGGGGGTTCAGGGCCCAGTGGCCCCTTCCGCCAGATCCTTGATTGCTTGGAGGCGGTGTTCCCACTGGGCGGCGAGGGTGTCCATCCACCGTGTTGTCCGCCTCAGTGGTTGCAGGTCGGCTTCGTAGCGGACCTCGCGTCCGGCCCGGTGGGCACGTACCAGTCCGGCGCGGTCAAGGACTGCCAGGTGTTTGGCCACCGCCTGGCGGGTGATGGGGAGGCTTGCCGCGAGAGATGTCGAGGTCGCGCCGCCATCGCGGGCAAGGACGGCCAGGACCTCTCGGCGTATCGGGTCGGCCAGGGCCACCAGGACGTCCTCGGGGGCCTGTTCGCCCTCGGTGGTGCGGGTCATGCCGTGGTCTGTTCGCAGTCCGCGCGGAATTGGTCGAGCTTGCCGGGCCAGTTCTGGCTGTTGGCGCGACGCCGGTCACTGGCCTCGTCGGCAGGCAGCCCAAGGTGCGCGAAGCCGCTCTCGACCATGGTGAGCCGGGTGCCTCCCGTGGGGTCGTCTTCGGTCAGGGTGAACTCGACCAGAGTGGCGTTGGAGTCGTCCGGCTCCTCGCCGGCGGCGCCTTGGGACCACCGCCAGGACAGAACGCGCGGCGGCTCGACCGTCTGGATACGGGCGGGAATGACGCCGTGGATGCCGTGGTCGAAGACCAGGAGACCGCCGGGGCGCAGGTCGATCTTGACCGGCTCTCCATTGCCGAACCAGCGGCCGAGGAAAGCGGGCTCACTCAGCACGGACCAGACTCGTTCCCTGGAGGCATTGATCAGGATGGCGCGTTCGATCGTGTTGGGGATCATTGCAACCTCATCTCATCCGGATGCGCTACCCAAAGGTTGCACATCCGGAAGCATGTACGCAACCAGTTGGTTGCGCATGGATGGGAGGCCGCTTGAGCACTCATCCCGTTAGGAGTTCTAAGTGGATCCAGTGCTCGGCGGGTTGGCTTGATCGCCCGGGGCCGCGGCCATGAGCCTCGGCCCGGCCGGGCCGAGGGCGACCGGATACAGTGCGGAGACGGCAGCCTGGTAAGAGGGGGCAAGCGTGACCGACACCAGCGACACCCGACCCGCCGACAGCGCAGAGCGAGCTGCCCGGCAGAACCGACTGCACCGCCTGATGCGCTATCTCCCCTTGATCGCCCCCGTCCTTCTGTGGACGGTGCCCTGCGGGGTGCTCCTGTACACCGGCCAGCACTGGCCGCTGCCCGTCACGCTGAGCGGCACCGCGCTGTTCGTCCTGGGCCTCGTCGCTATGCCGCTCGCGATGGTGCGCGGCCACGGAAGGCGTCAGCAGGACCGGGCGGCGATCGTCGGTGACACCCTGCTGGGCACGAGCTGGATCCTGTTCACGTGGTCCGTTCTGCTCGGCGTCTTCTTGCGGCTCGCCCTGACCCTGGCCGGCGTCGGCGAGAGCCAGGACCGGGCGCGCATCGTCACTTGGGCCGTCCTCGGTGTCACAGCCGTGCTGCTCGCCTGGGGCTACGCCGAGGCCCGCCGTGTGCCACGCGTACGCTGGCTCGACGTGCAACTCCCGCGGCTGGGTGCCGGGTTGGACGGCCTCCGGGTCGTCCTCATCACCGACACCCACTACGGCCCACTTGATCGCGCCCGCTGGTCGGCACGGGTGTGCGAGACGGTGAACACCCTGGAGGCCGATCTGGTCTGCCACACCGGCGACATCGCGGACGGCACGGCCGAACGCCGCCGCGCCCAGGCCGCCCCACTGGCAACCGTGCGGGCCACCCGGGCCCGTGTGTATGTGACCGGCAACCACGAGTACTACAGCGAAGCCCAGGGCTGGGTCGACCTGATGGACGAGCTGGGCTGGGAGCCGCTGCGCAACCGCCATCTGCTGCTCGAACGCGGCGGCCACACCCTCGTGGTTGCCGGCGTGGACGACGTCACCGCCGAGTCCTCCGGCCTGGCGGGCCACCGCGCCCACCTCGCGGGGGCCCTGAACGGCGCTGACCCCGACCTGCCCGTCCTGCTCCTGGCACACCAGCCCAAGTTCATCGACCGGGCAGCAGCCGCCGGCATCGACCTCCAACTCTCCGGACACACTCACGGCGGCCAGATCTGGCCCTTCCATCACCTCGTCCGCATCGATCAGCCGGCGCTCGCCGGCCTCAGCAACCACGGCCCCCGCACGCTCCTCTACACCAGCCGCGGCACCGGTTTCTGGGGCCCACCGTTCCGCGTCTTCGCCCCCAGCGAGATCACCCTGCTCGTGCTCCGCTCCCCGCACCTGCCCACCTCGACGTAGCACGCGACGAGCCGACGTGTCCGCTGGGAGCAGTCCACAAGTCAGAGGGATGCGGCATCGGATGAAGACCAGGTCCGTCTCCCACAGGGCATGATCCGAACCTCATGAGCCGGGACTTCCATGCCGAGGACTGCCTCCTCGTCGCCCGTGGCGCCATGGCGAACATGACCGGCGTCGGCGACTGGTGCAGGCACGTCGCGCTTCTGCTTGAGGGCATCCGCCGCTGCGAACGCTGACCCGTCGGGATGCGGGCACGGTGCGTCCTCAGATGGGCGGTCGGGTCGGCCGCGCAGGGTGGCCGGCCGACCCAGGTGCGTAACGGGCCAGGAAGCCGAGTAGGGCCTGCCCGATCACCGCTTCCGCGTGCGCTCCGCTCCGCCGGTCACCGAGCCCGCGTTCTCGGTTACGCGAACGGCACCAGCCGCGGCCATGACCGATGCGCTCCCACCAGCCGGGAGCAGCCGACGCCCCGTCCCGAAAGACATCGGTACGCGGCTCAGTCCCACAGCTCACTGCTGTGACACACCCGCGCTCCCATGTTGCGCTCCATCATGCGCAGGGCCGCGTCCGCGAGATCGGAGTGGATGTGGGCGACCGCGTCGCGCGGGACGACGACCTCGAAGTGGCGGATGTGGGCGTCGAGGGCGGAATAGAACACACACTGCTCCGTCACCTGGCCACACAGCACCAACCGCTCGATGTCCTGCTGGCGCAGCAGGTAGGACAGTGGGGTCTCGAAGAACACCGAGTGGCGTGCTTTGAGCACGAACAGCGACGAACGGTCCGGTTTCACCGGTTCCACCAGATCGGCGTGCGGCCCGGCGAGTGCCTGCTGGAGCAGCTCACCGTGATGAGAGCGCCACTCACCGAAGTTGTCGTTGACGTAGATCACCGTGACGTCCGTGGACCGTGCTGTCTTGAGCAGGTCGGCGAGGACCGGGACCACTTCGCGGACCGAGGGGAGCAGCAGTTCCGCGTCCTGGTGGTCGTACGTGTTGATCATGTCGATGACGATCAGTGCGGTCTTGCTCATGGCCCCCGGGTTCCCATCGGAAGGGGTGTCAACAGGGACTACGACCCTGTCTTGGCCGAACGGGGGCTGGGTGCCACCGAGTGGATGTTCCCAGGTGCTCTACGTGCGCGCACGGCCGGTGAGTCGACCACGGCGTCGCCGAAACCAGAGCTTCCCCAGTCACTCGCTACCCGGCTCGGCGACGAGATTGACGCCGGCAACTGTTGCTCGCTCGACGGCCGAAAACCGGCGTTCGCGTGGGGGATTTGCCCGGGCTGGAATGGTCAATTCAAGCCGATACCTTGATGCATACATGACAATATTGCGCACGCAGTGCCACTCTTCTCCGGGAAATCACAGTTCCTTCACAGGTTCAGCGCGCGAGACCAGCCGCCTTTCCGCCACCCCCCACCTCCTTCCACCCGCATGCCGTGCAGCGCTCCGGACCGGCGTACCCCGCCGATCCGCCTCGTCCACGGCCCCCACCACGGGCCGGCCCTCGTACCGAAGGAGAACCCGTTGTCCCTGACTCACCGCGCGCTCGTGCGACGCAGACGCTCAAGTGCCCTTGCCCTCACCGCAATTGGCTCCCTGCTCGTTGTGGTCACCCCCGCCCTGGCCGGCGCGGCTCCTGCGGACCCGGGACGCGTGAAGATCACTGCGAGCCCCCGGGCCGGTGCGGCCCAGACCTCCCTGACCCCCGCCCGCCGCACCGCCTTGGTCAAGAGCGCCCAGTCCGCGGCGGCCGGTACGGCGCGGCGGATCGGCCTCGGTGCCGAGGAGAAGCTCGTCGTCAAGGACGTCATCGCCGATGCCGACGGCACCACGCACACCCGCTTCGAGCGCACCTTCGCCGGCCTGCCCGTCCTGGGCGGTGACCTCGTCGTCCACGACAGCAGCGGCCGTACGACCGTCACCAAGGCGAACGCGGCACGGCTCTCGGTGCCCTCGCTCAGCCCGAGGATCACGGCCGCCCGCGCGACCGCCCAGGCCCTCGCAGCCTCGAAGAGAGACCGGGTCGAGGGTGCCGAGGCGGACAACGGCTCCCGCCTGGTCGTCTGGGCGGCAACCGGCAAGCCCGTCCTGGCATGGGAGAACCTCGTCAAGGGCGTCCAGAGGGACGGCACGCCCAGCGAACTCCAGGTCGTCACCGATGCCGCCACCGGCAAGGAACTCCTGACTGCCGAGAAGGTGCACACCGGCGAGGGCACCGGCCAGTACGCCGGCACGGTCCCGCTCGGCACCACCCCGTCCGGATCGGCGTACCAGCTCGTCGACCCCGACCGCGCCGGGCACAAGACGTACGACCTGAACCAGGGCACCTCGGGGACCGGCACCCTGTTCACGGACGACAACGATGTCTGGGGCGACGGCCGGCCGTCCGACCGTCAGACGGCCGGCGTGGACGTGGCCTTCGGTGCCGCGGCCACCTGGGACTTCTACAAGGAGGCTTTCGGCCGCAACGGCATCCGCAACGACGGTGTCGCCGCCTACAGCCGCGCCCACTACGGCAACAACTACGTCAACGCGTTCTGGCAGGACTCCTGCTTCTGCATGACCTACGGCGACGGCTCGGGCGACACCCACCCGCTCACAGCGCTCGACGTGGCCGCCCACGAGATGAGCCACGGAGTCACCGCCGCCACCGCGGGCCTGCTCTACTCGGGTGAGTCCGGCGGTCTGAACGAGGCGACCTCCGACATCTTCGCCGCCGCCGTCGAGTTCCACGAGAACCTTTCGGCCGACCCCGGCGACTACCTCGTCGGCGAGAAGATCGACATCAACGGAGACGGCACCCCGCTGCGTTACATGGACAAGCCCTCCAAGGACGGCGCCTCGCGCGACAGTTGGAGCTCCTCCCTGGGCAGCATCGACGTCCACTACTCCTCCGGTCCCGCGAACCACTTCTTCTACCTGCTCTCCGAGGGCAGCGGCGCCAAGACGGTCAACGGTGTCTCCTACGACAGCCCGACGTACGACGGCCGGCCCGTCACCGGCATCGGCATCGAGAACGCCGCCGCGGTCTGGTACCGGGCGCTGACGACGTACATGACGTCGACGACCAACTACGCGGGCGCCCGCACCGCCACCCTGTCCGCCGCCGCCGATCTGTTCGGCGCCTACAGCCCGACCTACCTGGCCGTCGCCGACGCCTGGGCCGCGATCAACGTCGGCAGCCGCATCGCCCTCGGCGTCAATCTCGCCCCCATCGCCGACCAGACCAGTGGCGTCAACCAGGCGGTCAGCCTTCAGCTGGACGCCTACACCACCAACACCGGAGCCGCGCTGACCTACGAGGCCATCGGCCTGCCCGACGGCCTGGCCATCAGCCCGAGCGGTCTGATCAGCGGAACCCCGACCGCACTCGGCACCGGTGACGTCACCGTCAAGGTGACCGACAGCACCGGGGCCGGCGCCTCGGACACCTTCAGCTGGCAGATCTCCTATGTCTACGCGAACGCCTCCCGCGTGGACATCCCCGACAACGGGGCCGCCGTGGAATCCCCGGTGACGATCACCGGCCGTGACGGCAATGCCTCCGCGACCACCACGGTTTACGTCAACATCGTCCACACCTACCGCGGTGACCTGACCGTCGACCTCGTCGGCCCCAACGGCACCGTCTACTCCCTGCTCAACCGCAGCGGCGGCTCCGCCGACAACGTCGACCAGACCTTCACGGTCGACGCCTCCGCACAACCGCTCAACGGCACCTGGAAGCTGCGGGTGCAGGACCGGGCTTCCATCGACGTCGGATACATCGCGCGCTGGCAGCTGGCACCCTGACCTGACAGCACACCGCCGCCCGGGCCCTTCGGGATCCGGGCGGCGGTGTGCCGGGGCGTCGACGTCTGGGCGGCTTCCTCGCCGCATGAGTACGGCGTTTCCCTGGCGCAGCGGGCAGCGGGCAGCGGGCAGCGGGCAGCGGTCATCGATCCGGACGGCAGCTCGGCCGAGCGCGCTGGATGCCCAGCACCCGGTCTCGTCCCTTGGCAGGTTCCGGTGGGCTCCGCGATTCCGGCGAATGTTTCGGGATGACTGACGAATCATGCGAGAGGTATTGACGCCGTCCTGCGGCTCCCTATCATCCTGATTGTCGAGGATTCGACTCATGTTCGATGCGTCGAACATGAGAGTGGCGCATGTCCAGCAAGTCCTCTCCGGTCACGTCTGCCGCAACGCTTGAGCCTCAAGGGTCAAGTCGCACGATGCGTATGTCATGACCTTGTCAATATCGCTTGAGTCGACGTGCGCTCGCTCACCGCAGCCGTTCCCGTGATCAGGCACCGCGCACCGCGGACCGCGCACCGCGCACCGCGGACCGCGCACCGCGCACCGCGGACCGCGCACCGCGGACCGCGCACCGCCATGAACCGCACCACGCCGACAGTCCGGCCGGCCTGCGACCTGGGCAGCCGGAACCACTCACTCAAGGACAACGAGGTCCCCATGCGCAGACGTAGTTTCGACCGCGGACGCGTGTCCGTGGTGCTCGCCGCTGCGATTGCGGCCCTGGTGGCGTTGGCGGCGATGCTCGTCGCCAACCCGGCACAGGCGGCCACCAGCGGCGCCTTGCGCGGTGTCGCCGCCGGCCGGTGTCTCGATGTGCCGAACTCCAGCCAGACCGACGGCACGTACCTGCAGATCTGGGACTGCTCGGGCGGGACCAACCAGCAGTGGACATCGACGGACAGCAATCAACTGACCGTGTACGGCAACAAGTGCCTTGATGTTCCGGGCCACGCCACCGCGGCCGGTACCCGGGTGCAGATCTGGACCTGCAGCGGGGGAGCGAACCAGCAGTGGCGAGTGAACTCCGACGGCACGATCGTCGGCGTGGAGTCCGGACTGTGCCTGGACGTCACCGGCTCCGGCACGGCCAACGGCACGGCGGTGGAGATCTGGACGTGCAACGGCGGCAGCAACCAGAAGTGGACCGGCCTGTCCGGGACGCCGACCCCGCCGGGCGGTGGCACATGCTCCCTGCCGTCGTCATACCGGTGGACGTCGACGGGTGCGTTGGCGCAGCCCGCGAACGGTTGGGTCGCACTGAAGGACTTCACCAACGTCGTGTACAACGGCAAGCATCTGGTCTACGCGTCGAATGTGTCGGGATCGTCGTACGGCTCGATGCGGTTCGCTCCCTTCACGAACTGGTCCGACATGGCGTCGGCAGGCCAGACCGGCATGAGCCAGTCCGCGGTGGCGCCCACGCTGTTCTACTTCGCGCCCAAGAACATCTGGGTGCTGGCGTACCAGTGGGGTCAGTGGCCCTTCATCTACCGAACGTCGAGCGACCCCACCAACCCCAACGGCTGGTCCGCGCCGCAGCCGTTGTTCACCGGCAGCATCCCCGACGCCGCCCCGATCGACCAGACCCTGATCGCCGACGGCCAGAACATGTACCTGTTCTTCGCCGGCGACAACGGCAAGATCTACCGGGCGAGCATGCCGATCGGAAACTTCCCGGGAAACTTCGGCTCGTCGTACACGACGGTCATGAGCGACACGGTGAAGAACCTGTTCGAAGCACCGGAGGTCTACAAGGTCCAGGGCCAGAACCAGTACCTGATGATCGTCGAGGCTCGGGGTGCGAATGAGCAGCGCTTCTTCCGCTCGTTCACGGCCTCCAGCCTGAACGGTTCGTGGACCCCGCAGGCCGCCACCGAGTCCAACCCCTTCGCGGGCAAGGCCAACAGCGGTGCCGGCTGGACCAACGACATCAGCCACGGTGACCTGGTCCGCAACAACCCCGACCAGACCAAGACCATCGACCCCTGCAACCTGCAGTTCCTCTACCAGGGCAAGTCCCCCAACGCGAGCGGCCCCTACGACCAACTGCCGTGGCGGCCGGGCGTCCTGACCCTGCAACGCTGACCGCCGGTCCACGGATGATCGCGATGTGACGCGGTGGGTCCGCCGACCCGTAGGTGAACGGTCTACGGGACGGGTGACGCCGCCGACCGGCCCCTACGCACCAGGTCGAGGAACCCCAGCCGCGCGTCGGCCGGGGTTCGTCGGAAGCGGACTTGTGTCACGCGGTGGTGCAAGCGGTGCCGTTCAGGCTGAAGGCGGAGGGCTTGGTGAAGGTGCCGCTGGAGGTGCCCTGGAGCCCGAAGGTCGCCTGGCCGCCGGCCGCCAGCTCGCTGTTGTGGCTCACGTTGCTCGCGGTGACCGCTCCCGAGGATCCGGAGAGGTTCGCGTTCCAGGCGTTGGTGATCCGCTGCCCGGAGGGGAGGGTGAACGCGAGCTTCCAGCCGCTGACGGGAGCGGCGCCGGTGTTGGTGAGGGTGACGTCGGCGGTGAAGCCGCCCTGCCAGACGGTCGTGGCGTATGCCACCTTGCAGGCCGTGGAGCCTCCGGGGGTGCCCGGCCCGCCGGAGGAGCCCTTGTTGACGGTGGAGGAGAACGAGGTCACGGCGAGGCCGGCGCCGTTCTGCCAGGGCTCGAAACCGGCCTGAACGCTCGTCAGGTACCAGCTGTTCTGCGCGAGTCCGCGGGAGACGGCCTGCCGGGCGAAGTCCATGACGTCGAAGTTCCAGCTGGTGATCGCTGACGGTGCGACGAACGAGAGCACGTCGTTCGTGCCGTTGTTGCCGGACCACACCTGCCAGTCGCGTCCGCCCACGTTGGTGTTGCCGACGGGGGAGCCGATGGGCTGGATGGACCCCACCTTGTTGAACCAGATCATGATCTCGGTGCGGTTCACGCCGTCGGTGCGGGGTGTGGGATCGAGCCAGATGTCGTACGCGGCGTCGTACACGGCGTTGTTGACGTAGTTGAAGGAGATGCTCGAGGGGGCGGTGGAGATGGTGCTGAGCTGAGCCGGCAGGTTGGTGCCGGGCGAGCAGTTGGTGTAGTGGCAGCCGTTGTAGAGGGACGGGTACGACTTCGGAGCGCCGTTCGTGGGGACGGATCCGTCGGCCTGGGCGATCCTGAATCCCGAGTCGGTCGCGGTGATGCACTGGGTCGCGCTGGTGCCCCAGCGGTTGTTCTGGACGACGTAGCGACCCTGGATGGTCGTCGTACCGAAGGTCTCGCAGATCGTGGTGTCGGCCTGCGCGACGGGGGCGGTGGTCAGCAGTGCGGCGAGCGAGACGAGCGAGGTGAGCAGCGCGCCGAGCAGGCCACGCGCGCGGCGGGCATGGTGCGGTGAGGGACGCATGCGGATCCTCTTCAGGGGTGGGGGAGTGGTGACGGGAAAGGGTTCCCGGGACCTGATGGATGGGAGCGCTCCCAATCCTGTTTCGGCAGGACTGTAGAGATGGCTCAGGGTCATGACAAGAGTGTCGACAGGAACAGGTTGGGCGGATTTGGGAGGCGCAGGTCAGGCGGGGGTGCCGAGACGCGGCACGCGGCACGCGGATCCGGGGCCTTTTCCGGCGGTTGGGCGGGCAGACCTCAGGTGGACTCGCGGACCACCAGCTCCGTACGGAGGATGACATGACGCCAGGCCACGGCGCCCTCCTCCATCTCTTCCAGGAGCAGGCGGATCATGGCCCTGCCGACTTCCTCGATCGGCTGCCGTACCGTCGTGAGCTGTGGTTCGGTCCGCTGGGCCAGCGGAAAGTCGTCGAAACCGATCACGGCAACGTCCTCGGGCACCCGGCGTCCGGCCGCGCGCAGGGCCTCCAGCGCCCCCGCGGCTGTGGTGTCCGACGCGGCGAGGACGCCGTCGATGTCCGGGTGCCGTTCGAGGAGTTCGGTCATGGCACGGCGTCCGCTCTCCGCCGTGAAGTCGCTCTCCACGACACGGGTCCGCTCGACCTTGAGGCCCGCCAGCGTCAGAGCCTCTTCGTAGCCGCGCAGCCGGCACTGGGCGGCGTGCAGGTCGAGCGGCCCCGTGATGGTGGCTATGACCGTGCGGCCCCGCTGGACAAGGTGGGAGACGGCGCTGCGGGCTCCGCCGACGTTGTCCATGTCGACGTAACTGACGTATTCGTCGCCCGAGCGGCGTCCCAGCAGCACGGTCGGCAGCCGGGCCTCGGCGAGCATGTCCGGCAGCGGATCGCCGGCGTGCACGGACATCAGCAGGACGCCGTCGACCCGGCCGCCGCGCGCGTACTCGAGGAAGCGCTGCCGTTCGGCGTCGGAGCGGACCAGAGTCAGTAGCAGTTGCATTCCGGTGTCGGTCAGGGCGTCCCCGAGCGAGGTGACGATCTCGGAGAAGAAGGGTTCCGCGAACTGCCGCCAGTCCGGCTCCGTCATGACCAGCGCGACGGCGTCGGCCCGCCGTCCCGCCAGGTAACGGGCCGCGAGATTGGGCACGTAACCGAGTTCGTCGATGGCCCGCTGAACGGCCCGACGGGTCGACTCCTTCACGCCTGTGGCGTTGTTGATGACGCGGGAGACCGTGCCTCGTCCCACCCGCGCGTGGGCGGCCACTTCCTCCAGCGTCGGTGTCTCCGGGCGTCGCCTGCCCATGCCACCTCCCCCCAAGAGATCACCGATCGTACCGGCCGGAGGGGATCGCGCACATGACTTCACCAGGGGGTGCGGTGATGGACGGTCGTCCTGCCCGAGTGATTGGGAGCGCTCCCAATCGGTATGACGGTCACGGGAGTTGGTCGGAGAAATCGTCAGCCATGCGTCCGGACTCGGCATGCTGATCGCGACTTCCCGCGACGGTTGGGGCGGCTCGGTACCGCTCATCTGCCTCCGATCGCAGACCACCGTGGACGAGTGGTTTCGTCGGCGCCGGTCATATTCGAGAATCGGGGACCGCTTCAGAGGGGCCCAGCCCTCTGAAGCGGATACAGCCGGCGGCAGCAACGTGGGCTCCCCGATCGGCCCCAGCTGCACGGGTACTGCTCGGCCGCCAGTCTTGTTCAGCGCTTTCCAGGCGTCCGGTCTACCAACCGACCGCTACCAGGAGCCACTGCGGGTTGGCGTGGGAGACGAAGGAGGACTGCCCCGCCACGTCGTCGTAGGGGAATCCGTAGGCGAGGTGGTTGATGGCGTTGTCGTGCCAGAACTTGGCGTAGTAGTTCGCCGGTGCAGCCTTGTAGAACTGCGCCGGGTCGGACTGCTGGGAGGCCGGCAGAGTCGCGACGTGGCGGTTGAGGGCGGCGCACATGTCGGGGTTGCCCGCCAGGGAGGCGGCGCAGCCGAAGATGTCGGAGGTGGCCGCGTTCACGCCCACGGACTGGGCGTGAACGCGGTGAAGTAGTTGGCGTTGGCGCCGCCCGCGCGGAAGCTCGGATCGCTGCCGGGCGCGATGATCCGGTACGGGGCCTGGGTCTGGGCCAGTACCTTGAACTGGCTCGGCACGGCGTCGGTGAAGCGCTGGAAGGTGGTGGCGCGGTCCTCGGCGAAGGTCTGCCGGTTCTCGCCGACCTCGACGTCGTAACCATCCTTGGTGTGCAGGCGCATGGCGAGCTTAAGGCCGAAGGCGTCGACCCGGGTGGTGTTGCCGTTGAAGACGTTGTCGCCGACGGTGAACTCGATGAAGTCGTAATAGGGGCTGTTGGGTGAGCCGAGGTAGAAGTACATGCGGCCCGCGGAGTTGGCGGGCATGTCGAGGTAGGGCTGCTCGGCGATGGAGTGGGTCTGGCCGTTGAAGCTCCAGTACACCTGGCTGTCGGGGTACTTGCCGTTGGTGCGGTTGAGGATCTTCACCTCGACGGCGTTGCTCGCCGGGGGTATGCCGGTGGTGCTGCCCCAGAAGTCGTCCGGCGGAGTGGTGCCGCCGGGGCCGTAGACCTGGAACTCCCACAGGGAGTAGCCGTACGGGGTGCCGCGTGCGGTGCCGTAGAGGCGGACGTAGCGTCCGCTGGCGGAGACGGTGATGTTCTGGGTGCCGCCGGTGGCGGTGGTGGTCGAGTGGACGGTGGTCCAGGTGTTGGCGTCGGTGGAGGTCTGGATCTGGAAGGCGGTCGCGTAGGCGGCCTCCCAGTTGAGGCTGACGCGGCTGAGCTGCTGGACGGATCCGAGGTCGACCCGTATCCACTGCGGGTCGGAGAAGGCGGAGGACCAGCGGGTGCCGGGGTCGCCGTCCACGGCCGCGCTCGCGGGCGTGCCCGCGTTCTCGGTCGATGAGGCAGTGGCCGGTCTGCCCTGGGACAGCAGCTGGTCCGCGGCGCGCGCGGGCGTCGGGGCCAGGGCGGTGAAGAAGGCGGCGATCAGGACGACGACCAGGCCGAGCGCGGCGCGTGAGTGCGTGGTGCCCGGTGGGGGACTGGTGGTGGGGGCGCTGACAATCCTCTGCATGTGTCTCCTCAAGCCAGTGCGGCGTGCGGGGGGATGGAGCGACAGCAGATATGAGAGCGCTCTCTCGGGCGGGTGCGGTGTGGTGCGGTGTGGGTTTTCCCGGGTCAGGGCATGCGGGAGCGAGCCGGCGGCATCGCTGCGGGCCATGCCCGAGAGCGCTCTCTCGCCGAGGAGTGTTGAGGGCATGCCATCAAGATGTCAAGGGATCCGGCGGGAGGGGACCCGGAAAGATTTCAACTTCCGAAGGCTTGCCGAAACTTACAACTCATCAGTTAAATCAAGACGTGAACTAAGCGTCGCGGCGAATGCACCATGTCCCCATGCCCCTGCCGTCGGCGCTCCCCGCACTTCCCCGACGCACCCGCAGGAATCCTCATGAGACTCAGATCCCTGGGTGTCGCGCTTGCCGCCATGGCAGCACTGATCACCCTGCCCCTCGCCCAACTCCCGGCGGCCGCGGCCGCGAGCGCCGACACAAACCTGTCCCAGGGCAGGGCGGCGACATCCTCCACCACCGAGAACCCCGGCACTCCCGCGAGCGCAGCCGTGGACGGCAACACCGCCACCCGCTGGTCCTCGGCGTTCACCGACGACCAGTGGTTGCAGGTCGACCTCGGAGCCACCGCCTCCATCAGCCAAGTCGTCATCAACTGGGAGACCGCCTACGGCAAGGACTACAAGGTCCAGTCCTCGCGCGACGGCAGCACGTGGACCGATCTGCGCTCGGTCATGGGTGGCGACGGCGGAAACGACACCCTCGACGTCTCCGGTCAAGGCCGCTACGTACGGCTCCTGGGCATCCACCGCGCCACCCAATGGGGCTACTCCCTCTGGGAGTTCCAGGTCTTCGGTACCACGGGCGGCGGCAGCGGCCCGGTCCAGGGCGGGGGTGACCTCGGCCCGAACGTGATCGTCGTGGACCCGTCCACCCCCAACCTTCAGCAGAAGTTCGACCAGGTCTTCGCCCAGCAGGAGTCGGCGCAGTTCGGCTCAGGGCGCTACCAGTTCCTGCTCAAGCCGGGCACCTACAACGGCATCAACGCCCAACTCGGCTTCTACACCTCGATCTCAGGCCTCGGGCTGAACCCCGACGACACCCAGATCAACGGTGACGTCACCGTCGACGCGGGTTGGTTCAACGGCAACGCCACCCAGAACTTCTGGCGTTCGGCGGAGAACCTCGCCATCAGGCCGTCCAACGGCACCGACCGCTGGGCCGTTGCGCAGGCCGCGCCCTTCCGCCGCATGCACATTCAGGGCGGCCTCAACCTGGCGCCCAACGGCTACGGTTGGGCCTCTGGCGGCTACATCGCCGACTCCAGGATCGACGGCACCGTCGGCCCGTACTCCCAGCAGCAGTGGTACACCCGCGACAGTTCCGTCGGCGGCTGGACCAACGGCGTGTGGAACATGACGTTCACCGGTGTGCAGGGCGCGCCGGCGACCAACTTCGACTCAGGCCCGTACACCACTCTCGACACGACGCCCGTCTCCCGCGAGAAGCCGTTCCTCTACCTCGACGGCAGCACCTACAAGGTGTTCGTGCCCGCCAAGCGCACCAACGCGCGCGGGGTGTCCTGGCCGGCGAACGCCGGCACCTCGCTCCCGCTGGACCAGTTCTACGTCGTCAAGCCGGGCGCCACCGCCGCCACCATCAACCAGGCGCTGGCCCAGGGCCTCAACCTGCTGTTCACCCCCGGGGTCTACCACCTCGACCAGACCATCGACGTGAGGCGGCCCGACACGGTGGTGCTCGGATTGGGCCTGGCCACGCTCGTGCCGGACAACGGCGTCGGCGCCATGCACGTGGCCGACGTCGACGGCGTACGGCTCGCCGGTTTCCTCATCGACGCCGGTCGCGCCAACTCCGACACACTGCTGCGGATCGGTGAGCCCGGCGCCTCCGCCGACCACTCGGCCGATCCCACCACCATGCAGGATGTCTTCGTCCGGATCGGCGGGGCGGGCCCGGGGCTCGCGACCAACTCCGTCGTCGTCAACAGCGACGACGTCGTCATCGACCACACCTGGCTCTGGCGCGCCGACCACGGCGACGGCGTCGGCTGGGACACCAACCGCGCCGACTACGGCCTGAAGGTCAACGGCGACGACGTCCTGGCCACCGGGCTGTTCGTGGAGCACTTCAACAAGTACGACGTGCTGTGGAGCGGCGAACGGGGCCGCACCATCTTCTTCCAGAACGAGAAGGCCTACGACGCCCCGAACGCCGCCGCCATTTCCCATGACGGCATCGTCGGCTACGCGGCCTACAAGGTCGCCGACTCGGTGACGCAACACGAGGCATGGGGGCTGGGCAGCTACTGCAACTACACCTCAGACCCCTCCATCGTGCAGCACCACGGCTTCCAGGTGCCCGTCAGAACCGGTATCAAGATGCATGACCTGCTGGTGATCTCGCTGGGCGGCAAGGGCCAGTACGCCCACGTCGTCAACGACACCGGCGCGCCTACGTCCGGCACCGACACGGTTCCCTCCAAGGTCACGCAGTTCCCGTAACCGACGCGAAGGCGCGACCGTCGGCCCGCCACCGAAGCCGAGCGACTCACAGGCCTCGGTGGCGGGTCGACGGCACCCCGAGACACGTGAAATCGCCCGCGATCGGGACCAGCGGCGTCCCCCAGCACGTCTCACGCGGTCACCGCACTCTCGGATGGCGTTTCACCTGGACCGATCACCGAGATCTGCGGGGTGTGTCCGGGCGGCGTCGGAGACGTGGGTGAACTCTCTGATGAGGTGTACGAGTTCTGTTGTCTGGTCCAGGGGGATGAGGGCGTAGCTGTCTGCGATTTCGACAAGGCCTCTGTGAGGGAGGAGTTGGACGAGTGCTTTGCCGGTGTCATTGCCGACGAGCGTGACCTCGTGGAGGTCGAGGGTGCCACCTCTGACCACGACAGGTCGGCGTCGGCGGACATCGGGCGACGATGCGCGCCGAACGGCAGCGTCGGTGCCACACACCTGTGCCGGCGGACAGGTCGGTGATCGGCCTGTGCCACAGTGAGGCCCCCATCGTCCATTCGCGCAGGAGCACGACCGTAGGACGTCGCCGCCGGTGTCCTCGTATTGGATGGTCCCGCAGCACACAAGTGCAGCTCCCTCATGTCGGTCGTCTTGCTGTGCGTTGGCGCAGCGGGCAATCCTCTGACACGGGCGGGGTAAGTGGTGAGCCACCGCGTCCTGCGGCGGCAGACAGCCGTGCGGCGAGTGCGCGTGTGGGGTGTCGCGGTGGCTGGGGTGTGGCTGGGGTCCGGTGGTTTGGAGGCGCGGGTTCCGCTGCTTCACCGGGCCCCAGCTATGAGCCGGGTTCCCGGGAGGGCGGAGTCACACCGTTTGCCCGGGGAGATGTCCTGATCCGGGACATGCCTGTGGGCCCCGGACGGGTCCGGGGCCCACAGGCATGTTGCTGCGCGGTGGGTTACCAGCGATACCAGCGGCCCTTGCGGCCGCCGGTGTCCGCGGAGCGCATGACGAAGCCCAGCAGCCAGACGACCAGCACGATGACGGCGATCCACCACAGTGCCTTCAGCGCGAAACCCGCGCCGAAGAGGATCAGGGCCAGCAGAAGAACGAGAAGCAGGGGAACCATAGTTATCAACCTCCGTCGCTCCTCGTGCCCGGCGAATGCAAGAACATACGGTCGATTTCCCTGGTTTCTCCACTGCTCTTGCGGGCACTGGACTCAGTTTCTCCACGACGTTCACCTCGCCGTCGGGTCGGTGGTCGGTGGTCGATGCGCGGCGGACGGACCGTAGATCAAGCCAAGGTGACGTGCATGCCACCCTCGGCCAGGACCTCGAGGACCACGCCGAACAGATCGTAGGGATGGCCGTCAGGTGTCAGGGTCTGGGACAGGTGATCGCGTGCGGTCGCAGCGTCCCGCCAGAGCAGCGTTGCGGGTGCGGTGTAGCCGAAGGTGCCACGCAGGCAGTCATCGACTGCGGCAAGACAGCCGCCGAAGTAGCCACCCGCCCCGTTTACCGCCTCGCCGAGCGCCAGGTAGAGGCCCGGTTCGTCGGTGACGTGTCGGCCGTCGAGTTCGTAGGCGTAACCGGCCGGCCGGTCGCGGTGGGTGCGCCGACAGGCCCGCTCTCGGACGAGGTCAAGCCAGGCTTTGCGGCGCCGGGTGTCGAGGCCGCCCCAGGCACCCTGGGTGTCCGGCGGTCCGGTGAGCCACCGCTCCCAGATGGGCCGGGCGTATTCGGGAACGGGCGTGAAAAGCTCTCCTTCGAGCTCCAGGTCGACCCGGTCCGTCCCGTAGAAGGATGGGCGCCAGGCGCTGACTCTGGCCCAGAGCAGGCGTTCGGTGAGCGGCTCGCCCTGGTCGTCCCGTATCTCCAGGGCGGCCTGCTCCAGGTCCAGCGCCCGCCGGGTGCCCTTCCTCAGTGCTGCCCGCAGTTGATCACCCTGGGTGAGCCCCCGCAGGACGAGCGGGGGCGCCGACTGTTTGGGCGGCAGGACGCGGGCGAATTCTCGGCAGGAGCCCAGCCAGCGGTGCCCGTCGTGCACGCGAACTCGGCCCCTGTGCCCCTCGGGTGGGCCTTCGTAGTCGTCCAGGCCGGTGAGTACGAGACTGTCTGTCCCCAGGGGCTGGCCTACGCTTTCCACGTCCTCCAGCAGCCAGGAATCGAGCGTCTCATCGTCCGGCACCAGCCACACTCGGTTGCCGACCCAACCGCGCGCTTCTGCCTGTGGAACCCAGCCGAACAGCTCGTAGGTCCCCCGCTGGGGCTCCCCGAACAGCCCTTCCACCTCGGCGCAGACGCCCCAGGCATGCCCATGTTCCTCATCAGCCAGCGTGTATCGCGCGCGCCTGCGATGGCCCTCGTCTTCATGCACGGTGGGAATCATGCCGGGACCAGGTTTCCATGGCGACGGTATTTCCCGCGTAGTCGGACGCGATGCCTCAAGGCAGCTGGTCATTGACCACCCGTACACAAACGAGGTAGGCGGGGCAGAGCACTGGTTCGACTCGTGGCTGCGGGCCGCCGGTCTCCGACGCGGGCCGGATGAATATTCCCAGGTCGAGCCGGCGCACCGGCAGGTTCATCCCCATGCGGCCACCCTGGCAGGTTCTGGTGTTTCGGTCGGCGGCTGCCGAGAGCAGACCCATCATGGACGCCTCCGGTTTACTTCCCCTGGCGTCGCGGTACGCGGGCAACCGGACATCGACGACGAGGACGTCGTCCAGGTCCAGGCGCAGCTCCTCGAACGCCTGCGCGGTACGCCGGATGTCCCGCTCGTCATATGTCCAGCGCGCCTTGTGCTTGCAGCAGTGCACCGCTATGTCGCCGAAGAAGACGTGGCCTGCTGCGCCAGTCCCGGCATGTGGAGGAGCCCGTCAGGGTCCAGCGGCACCGTGGTGCTCCGCGTCAGGTCCGTGAAGAGGGAGCGTGCGCACTCCCCTCGGCTGATGGGCAGGACCGGATGGCGACAGCAGCCACTGACAACGCCCGTCACACACAGCTCAGTCCTGGCTGGACTGGAAGTGGCACGCCGTCGGATGTCCCAGCGTCACGACCTCGTCCAGGGCTCATCTGCGTGTTCCCTGTCGCATTCGTAGGCGGCTACCTCGCAGCCAGACCAACGAAAATCTGTGTTGGTCAGAGTAGACATTGGGAGACGGGCCGGTTATGGTTTCTCTCGTAGTCGAGATCAAGAAGGGCCCGGCAGAGATGAACTGCCGGGCAGCGGTACGCAGTTGCAGTGTGCAGGACGGTGCGGCGGTGGAGTTCCGAAGCCAGGGTTGTTGCAGGACGGCGACGGGACTGACGGTCGGACCGGGTGGCCCGCAGTGATCAGGGGCTGCCATGAGCAGGACCGTAGTGGCCGCAGTGCAGTTTTGGAGTGGTACCCCGGTAAAGGCGTCTGGCTGCGGGCGCGCGTACCGGGAAGTTCGGCAGTGGGGTTCCAAGCCAGAGCAGATGCAGGACGGGCGACGGGGCTGGCTGCCGGAGAGTGGCGCTTGTTCCAGGCCACCAGCAGTACCGTAGTACCGGTTTGGCAAGTGACAGATCAGAGGGAAGAACGGAGGAGCCGAGCGCCATCAGGATCGCCCGGACGAGCAGTGGGTCCGGGTACCGCAGGACATCGATAGTGAGGTGGTCTCCGGTCACGCATCCGCGATCCCCGCACCCCCGGCAGTGTTCAGGCCGGGCACGCGGAAACAGAGGGCCGGCGCATTACTGGGGCCGGCAGATGGTGTAGCAGTTCCTTCGGGGCCCTGGTGCGAGATGGCACCAGGGCCCCTCCAGCGTGGTTCACAGAGAGGTGCGATGACAGCAGACGATTCCTTCAGCCGTCTCGACGATGACGACTACCCCGCCTACACCATGGGCCGGGCCGCCGAAATGCTCGGCACCACCCAGAGCTTCCTGCGCGCCGTCGGCGAAGCCCGCCTCATCACCCCGCTGCGCTCCGCGGGCGGACACCGCCGCTACTCCCGCTACCAACTGCGCATCGCCGCCCGCGCCCGGGAGCTCGTCGACCAGGGAACTCCCATCGAGGCTGCCTGCCGCATCGTCATCCTCGAAGACCAGCTCGAAGAAGCCCAGCGCCTCAACGAAACGCTGCGCCATTCCCAGCTCCGCGACCGGGCTACCGCCTGAACGGCCTTCCTGATCGGACCAGTTGCCCTGTTCCGCGTTGATTCTCATATTATGTGCGCATGATCGCCGAAGACGCTCAGCCACCGGCACCTGGCCGGGAAGCCCAGCTCGGCAGCGGGACCAGGCCCGACGTTTCCCCCGGGACCGCCGGTGGAGTGTCCGCCGGTTCGCCGGGCCGGCGGTCGGCCCCCGCAGCTGGTCCGGGCGGCGAGGTGGAGCGCGCGGTGGCCGTGATGAAACCGGCGATGCGCGGGTGGCTGCACGCGGGCATGTTCCCTCTCGCACTCGTCGGCGGCATCATCCTGGTCGCTCTCGCGCACTCGGCGAGCATCGCCGTGGCGTGCTCGGTGTACGCGGCGTCGTCGCTGCTGCTGTTCGGCACGAGCGCGGTGTACCACCGCGGCGACTGGGGTCCGCGAGGTGAGGCCGTGCTGCGCCGGCTGGACCACGCGAACATCTTCCTGATCATCGCCGGGACCTACACGCCTCTGGCGGTGCTGTTGCTGTCGGCGCGTCAGCAGGCGGTCCTCCTGCTGCTGGTGTGGGCCGGGGCGGCGGCCGGTATCGCGTTCCGCGTCTGGTGGATCACAGCACCGCGCTGGCTCTACACCCTGTGCTACATCGCCCTGGGCTGGGCAGCGGTCTTCAACCTGCCCGACTTCGCGCGCACCGGTGGCACCGCGGTCGTCGTCCTCGTCATCACCGGCGGTCTGCTCTACACCGCGGGCGCCGTCGTCTACGGACTCAAACGCCCCGACCCCTTTCCCCGCTGGTTCGGATTCCACGAGGTCTTCCACGCCCTGACCATCGCCGCCTTCACCGCGCACTACACCGCCATCCTCCTGGCAGCCACCTGAGCCACATGCTCCAGCGCAGGGCGCACAGGGAAGGACTCGGGTGCACAGGGTCCGCGAGGGCAGCTCGGTCGTACGGCTGGGCGCCGCGGGCAGTGTCGAGACCAGTGGGCCGGCTCAGCGCATCCCGTTGCGGGGCACCCTGTACGACGACGTGATCCGCAGCCGGCGCCCCAGCGTCGAGGACAAAGGCGGTGGGACGCCGGTGCGGATCGTCGCTCCGGTGACCAACCGCGGGGACGCCATCGGCCTCCTGGAACTGTTCCTGCCCGCGGCGCCGGATGCCGAGACGATGCGGGAAATCGGTGAGACGGCGCATGCCCTGGCATACATCGTCATCGCGACCGGTCCTTCACCGACGTATACCAGTGGGGCCGGCGCACCGTCCCGCTGAGCCTTGCCGCGGAGATCCAGCATCGGCTGCTCCCGGCGTCGCTGGCGTGCGAGGCGGCGCAGTTCGCGGTCGCCGGGGTGCTCGAGCCGGCCGACCACGTCGGGGGAGACACCTTCGACTACGTGATCGACCGGGATGCCGTCCAGCTGTCCGTCACCGATGCCATGGGCCACGACGTCGCCGCCGCGCTGCTCGCGACACTGGTGGTGGGCGCCCTGCGCCGGGCACGGCGTGGGGGCGCCGGCCTCGAGGAGCAAGCCGGCCAGGGGGGCTTTGGAGCGCCAACTGCGACTGGGTGGGCAGCCGAGTGGTGCCGTCGCTCTGCAGATGGGCAGCGCGTCAGCCCGATCGGGCATTGACGGCAACCTGGGCGGAAGATGCACGAACTTGCGGAAGGTTGGCTGAGGTATGCGGGTGGTCCACGGTGCAGGCAGACTCGTCGAGGTCAGTGTCCTGCGCGCTGAGTCGGCCGGCGAAAGTCTGGGGCCCGGTCCGGGCACGTTGTTGGACCTGAAGAGCCGTGTGAGCCCGGTCGGCGTCGTACGTGGCTGCCGCTCCTCGTTCGCATCGCGGCAGCGCACCCACCCAGGGCATGGATCCACTTCGTCCTCGGTGCCGATACGGCGCGCCGTGCCGGGCGGTTGCCGCCGGGGGAGTGGACCATGACCTGGGCCAGGGTGGGTCAGCTGCCGTGGTGGCTACGGCCGCATGAGCGGAGGGTTCTCGCTTGGGCCGCTGTCTGAGGTGTCCAGCACGTCCTGGATGTCGGCGAGGTACGCACCATCATGTCGGCCAGTTCGGCAGCGGTCTTGTCCAGATTCAGCGTGGTATCGATGCGCGCGCAGACTTCGGCAACGACGGTGAGGCGGTGGTGCGCCCGGTCGGCTTCGGGCTCGCGGCGGTCCGTGATTTCGGTGGGCGGAAGCGGCAACTCCCAGGATCCGCCTGCGGGCAACCTGGATCGAGCCGGCACCAGCGCATGACGCTCAGCTGCCCATCACCCAGACCGAGCCGCATGCGTCGTCGGGAGGATGCCGCACCCGCGTGGCGCCACGGAAACACGGGACCGCCGCCTCCACGCGCGGCGCCCGGCCCCCGCATGCCTCGAAGCCCCGCCGTGCGGGAGCCCCGTCCGTCACCCCACACACGTCGGGGCGTAAGCACGTCAACGCACCGTCGCCCCCGGCCTCCTGGGGCCGGGTCGTACCGGGGCGCTGAGCGCAACCGGGGGAAGCGGCGCGGGCGCCGGTGCTTGGCGGGGGCGCATCACGGGACGACCGTCCGACTCACTTGTACACAAGGGCTTCGCTTCGGCTTACCCTGATTTCCCGCACGGCTGACGAGGGGGACGACGTGGGGTTACGGGACGGTGGTGCCTCCGTATCGCCGGGCGCGAGTACATGGCGGGCCCGGCTGTGGGACCGTCAGGGCGCGGGCATCGCCGGAGCCGGCCTGCTCCTCACCGACAACACCGTGCTGACCTGCGCGCACGTCGTCGAAGCGGCCCTGCGTCTCCCTCGTTCCGACACCGGCGATGCTCCCAGCGGAACGGTACTGGTGGACTTTCCGGCCGCACCGGAGGGGGCGGAGCCGATACCGGCCCGCGTGGCCGACGGTGGCTGGCTGCGCCACCCGCCTGCCGGTGATCTGGCGGTACTGGAGCTGGACGCCCCGCCGCCGCGTTCCGTGAAACCGGCGCCGGTCGGACGGTGCGGCACGGAGTCCGGCGCTCACGTGTCGGTGTTCGGACACCCGGCGGCCGTATCGAACGGTCTGTGGGCCCGCGGGCGGGTGGTGGGGCAGGGCGGGCCGCTGCCCGGATGGCGGCAGATCGACGGGCTGGACGCGGTCGGCGCCGCGGTGGAGCGCGGTTTCAGCGGAGCCGGGGTGTGGGACCTCGGACGCGGCCTGGTGGTCGGTGTCCTCGCATCCGTGTTGACCCCCCGTAGGACGGACCCGGCCGCGGCAGCGCCGCGGGTCGCCTGGATGATCCCCCTCGACGCACTGGACCCCGGCCACCTGCAGGTGATCCCTGTCGTTGGACCGGTCACCGACCGGGCGGCGCCGCCCAGTGCACTGTGGCCCTTGGTGGACCGGCTGCTGGCCATGGAGTCGTTCCGGGTGGACGCGGGAACTCAGCTCCTCGCCCAACTGCCTGCCGAGATCACCGCCGGCACCACCCGGTCGACCAACCCCAGGCTGCAGCTCTACCACGTGGTCAGCCGCTGCGGGGAGTTCACCGTGGGGCCGACCGCGCTGGCGCGCGCGGTGCGATGGATGGAAGGGGACACCCTCGCTGTGACGGACTTCGTGGCACAGGCCAGGAAGACCTGGCCGGGCCGGCTGGACGACGATGACTGAGCCCGCTGCGGCGCCCGACCCGCAGGCCGCCGCCCGGCTGGCGGACGCCCTGATGAAGGTGTCGGTCCTGGACACCGTCGACGCCCGCAGGCTCTGTGTGCTCGACGCGATGGAACGCCTCCGACTGCGCCTGTCGGTAGCGGAGTTCGATGACAAGAAGATGCACATCGTGACCATGGTGCGCGCTTTCGGCGGCGTCACCTCCGGCTGGCAGCGGCTGACCGAGGCGGTGCAGCACCTCGCCGACTACGACCTGCCCTCCCGTCACGCGGCGTCCCTGGCACACCCCGTGGTGCCGCCCGTCCTGGACGACCCCGCCCAGGAGCGGCTCAAGGCGCTGCTCGAAGGGCTCGACCGCACGAACGTGCCCGAACTCCCCGCCGTCTACCACGCGGCGGCCGGTGAGCACTTCGGGCCACTGCCGGATTTCGTGCACACCGCCTGGGACGCCCATCAACTTCTCGCCCACACCAACCGCCCCGCCGACGGCGCGCCCCGCACCGTGCGCTTCCTGCAGGGCCTCGCGTTGGTCCTCACGCCGGAGCGGGGCGACGCGGTCCGCTCCTGGGTCAGCCACCAGGTCCGGGCCGGTGCGCGAGGCCATCTGGAGGCACAGCGGATTCTGGACGACTCCCGTGAGTCCGCGGGCGGTTCGGCCAAGAAGTCGGTGCGCCCCGCCTACCTGCTGATCCGGCTGGCACCGTCCACGACGTCACCCGATCGGGTCGACATCAGCTGCTGGGCGAGCAGCGGCGCGACCTGGGAGCCCCGCCGCCGCGAGCAGTGCTCCGTGCCCGCGTCCACGGTGCGCCGTCACGTCGCCACACTGATCGACCGCGAGGAGAGCCGGCTGCGCACGCACCGGGGCAGTCTCGTACTGGAGTTCATACTTCCGCTCTCGATGATGAACGAACCCGTCGAGGAATGGTCCCGCCACACCGCCTTCGGCCAGCATTCGGTCTGGGGCAGCGAACTCGGCGGTCCCCCCATCGGCACGGACTACAAGGTGGTCGTACGCAGCAAGGAGCGCATCGACGCACTGCAGTTGCACCGGGTGTGGAACGAGCGCTGGGACGTGCTGTCGACGGATGACCAGCAGGCCGGCACGCACCATTGCGCCGAAGGTGACGGCGCGAGAGCCGAGTCGCTCTACGAATACCTCAGACGCACACCGGACATCGTCCTGATGACGCTGGGCTCTCCGCCCGACGACGACAACGGCAGGAAGGAGTTGCTCGCCGGGTTGCAGGCGGGGCTTCCGCTGCTCCTGTGGAGGCGCCGGGGCGCGTCCGCAATGCATCCGGTCACCCTGGCCGAAGGCTTACTGGAAGGGGACCTGCACGAGGTTCTGGACCGGCTGACGTGCTTGCGCTCCGCTCCCCATCCGGGGGACCATGACGCTGGGGGTTCCGGCCCTCGTCTTGCCGTGCTGTGGGACGATCCGAACCGGCTTCCGGAAGTCCCGGAGCCCATTGCTTGAGAGCGACCGAGGCGCAGCGTTACCCACTAGGGTGTGACCGACTCGAGCACCGGTCACAGCACCGTTGCGAAGTGACTTGCCGGCACGACAATCGACCGACGCCCGGACCCTGACCGGCCGGGACAGGTCGCCCAGAGAGCCCGCGAGGGTTCCGGGAAGAGGGGGTGGCTATGAGCGGCGGCGAACCGCGGGAGCCGCGGGTACCCGGGGGAGGGTCCGATTCCACTGGCCGCGCCCGCGACTGGTGGATCTACCGCGGCACGGGTGACGAGCCACGTGCCGACGACCGGCCCCTCGACCAGTTGCCGCCCCCACCGCCCTGGCGGGCCTTCGACGGTGACCCCGTCGTGACCGGCTCCGCCCCCCGCGACGACGCGGAGATCCGCCGCCGTCTCGGCGCTCCCGGCTTCGGTGTCCACGCCTCCTCGTCGGAGGAGGTCGACATGGTCAACGCGGCCCTGTTCCTGCGGCGGCCGCTCATCGTCACCGGCCCTCCCGGCGTCGGCAAGTCCAGCCTGGCCCACCGTGTGAGCCGCGAACTCGGCCTGGGCCGCGTGCTGCGCTGGACGATCACCAGCAAGTCGGTCCTGAAGGACGGTCTGTACGCGTACGACGCGATCGGCCGGGTGCAGGAGGCCTCCGCGCGCGGCGCAGGGGACGGCCGGGACGCGCACGACGGTTCGTTATCCGACGACACCGCACTGCACGGACTCGGTGACTTCATCCAACTCGGCCCGCTGGGCACGGCGTTGGTGCCCCGTGAGATTCCCCGGGTGCTGCTCATCGACGAGTTCGACAAGGCCGACACCGACCTCGCCAACGACATGCTGGAAGTGTTCGAGGACGGCGAGTTCCGCATCCCCGAGCTGTCCCGTGTCCGTTCGCGCATGCCGAGCGTGACGGTGCACACCGACGACCCGGACGACACCCATGAGGTGCTGCACGGCCGGATGCGTTGCCGGGCCTTCCCGTTCGTGGTGATCACCAGCAACGGCGAGCGTTCGCTGCCCCCGGCGTTCCTGCGACGCTGTCTGACGCTGGAGATGCCCCCGCCGGACGCCGACCGGCTCGCGGCGATGCTGGCGGCGCAGTTCGCCGACGGCGGCGGAGCCGAACGCTCCACGATGATCCGCGACTTCCTCTCGCGCGCCCTGGCGGGCGGCACCCTGGCCGCCGATCAGCTGATGAACGCCGAGTACCTCCGCCTGTCCCCCAACGGTCCCGACGCGGACTCCCTGAACCGCCTGCTGCACTCGCTGTGGCAGAGGCTCGATGAAGTTGGTTCTGCATGATCCTGCCGCCCTCCCGCCACGGCAGGGCGAGCAACGGCTCCGTGCCGCCCGTCGCCTCGCCCGGGGAGGCATGCGCGGAATGGACCGTGCACGCCGCGGGCGAGGTCGTCTGGCTGGCTGCGCAGATCGACCAGCGGCTTCGCGCCGAGCGCGCGGCACGGTCGACGGACGCCCGCACGGACGAGGACCGGGAGCGTACGGGGACCGCCGACTCGTCCGTCCCGGACACCGGGCCGGACGAGTACCCGGACGACCGGCCGGAGCCGGGGCCGGCCGCCGAGGAGGAGCCGACCTCGGCGGGGCCGCGGCCGGAGCCGTCCGTCGCGCCGCCGGCTCCCGTGCCCGCGCGCCCGGAGGTCGTCGAGCCGTCCGATCGGTCCAGGCCGTCCGGCGCGTTCGTCGGCCCGGCCCTCGAACGCTCCCGCCTCATCGAGAAGGGACTGCGGCCGCTGCGGCTGCGGCTGCCCTCGCGCACGACACGTGTCCTGGACGAGGAGGCGACCGCCGAGTCGCGGGCCGAGCGGGGAACCTGGCTGCCGTCCTTCCAGCCGGCTCCGGAGCGCTGGCTGACGCTGACACTGGTGGTCGACAGCGGTGCCTCGATGGGCCTGTGGGCCCGCTCGGCCCGGGAGTTCGAGGCGGCGCTGGTCGGCTCGGGCGCCTTCCGTGACGTGCGGGTGTGCCGCTGGTCATCTCCGCGGGGCGGCCGTCGGCATGCCGTCGTACCGGAGGAGACCGACCGCCACACGGTGCTCGTGCTGACCGACATGTACGCGCACCACTGGCGGGACGGCAGTGCCCACCGCCAGCTCGCCCGCTGGGCCTCGATGGTGCCGACGGCTGTCGTCAGCACGCTTCCCGAGCATCTCTGGTCGTACCTGTCGGCGGTGCCGCTGCGCAGTCGCCTGCGCAGCCCGGAGCCCGCGGCCGCCAACGCGCTGTGGTGGCACCGGCCGGACGACTTCGCGCTGCCCGGATTCCCCGAGGAGCGCAAGCCGGCCTGGCTTCCCGTCCCCGTGCTGGAACTGACGCCGGACGCCGTGTCGCGGTGGGCCCGGTTCGTACGGCGTGGGCACGCGGCGGAGTACACGATGCGGGTGCTGCCGGTGTCCGCCACCTCGCCGGTGGCGCCACTGAGGCCACCCGCCACGCCCCAGCCCCTGTCGGCCGCCGACCACGCCCGCCGGCTGCGGGCCCAACTGAGCCCGGTCGCCCTTCATCTGGCCCAGCTCGGCGCCGCTGTCCCGCTCAACCTGACGATCCTCCAGCTGCTGCGGCGCGAACTGCTTCCCGAGGCCCGGCCTTGGCATCTCGCCGAATTGCTGGTGAGCGGACTCCTGGTGCCCACTCCGGCCGGCCCGAACGCCGCGAAAACGCCCGAGTCGGCCCGGGTCGACCTGGAGTTCGCCACCCCGGGCCTGCGGCAGGAGCTGCTGGCGGAAGGCACCCGCAGGGACACGGCCCTCGCGATGAAGGTGGCGTTCGACCACCTCGCGAACACTGTTCCGGGCGCCACTGGGGACGCACTGCGCCAGGTCCTGGACCTCGTCGCGCATCCGAGCGGAGCCGTGCATGTTCCGCTGGACGGGGTGCGGCCATGGCTCGTTGCCGCGCTACCGGCCCTGACCGCCCTGGACGGGCAGCACACGGCCGCCGCCGCGCTGCTTCATGAGCGATTGCGCCGCTTCGAGGACCGGGCTCGCGCGCCCGCGCCGGCCGACGCCCGGTCCACCACCAGCACCGAGTGTCACTACAGTGATACACAGAGCAATGATCTCAGCAGTTCGAAGTCCGACCTGGTCCATGGCGAGACCCCGGATCTCCTCACGGGAGAAGGTGCGGTCGGCGCAGACCAAGATGATGGAGGGAACGTGTCCGTGAGTGGCGTGCAGTCCGATGCCGCGACGAGCAGGGGCGACGGGGCTCGGAAACCGCCACCCGTCTGGGGCAACGTGCCTCCACGGAACCGCGCTTTCACCGGACGCGAACAGTTGCTCGAAGATCTGCACCGGCGGCTGCAGGAGGGGACCACGGCCGTCCTTCCCGAGGCCCTCCAGGGCATGGGCGGCGTGGGCAAATCGCAACTCGCGGTGGAATACGTGTACCGCCATATGAACGAATACCAGGTCATCTGGTGGATTCCGTCCGAGCAGTCGCAGCAGATCCGTCAGGTACTGGTGGAACTCGCCAGGCGTCTCGGACTGGATGTCGGAACCGGTGAGGCCAACACCGCCGTACCCGCGGTGATAGAAGCCCTGCGCGTCGGCGAGCCGTACAAGAATTGGCTCCTCGTGTTCGACAATGCGGAAGTTCCCGAAGCCGTTCGCGAATTCTTCCCCACCAATGGCCCAGGACGCATTCTAGTGACCTCTCGCAACGCCCAGTGGGCGACGGCGGCACGACCTCTCGAGGTGGACGTCTTCGCTCGTGAAGAGAGCCGCCAGCTGCTGCAGCTGCGTGCCCCGAACCTCGACGACGACACCGCCGACCGCCTCGCCGAGACGCTCGGCGACCTCCCGCTCGGCATCGAGCAGGCCGCCGTATGGCTGTCCGAGACCGGTATGCCGGCCGACGAGTACCTGCGGCTGTTCGAGCAGCAGGCGGCCGACCTCATGCTCAGCGATCCTCCGCCGGACTACCCGCTGTCCGTGGCCGCCGCATGGAACGTCTCCCTGGAGCGCCTGCAGAACAACCATCCGGCCGCCCTGCAACTTCTACAGGTGTGTGCGTTCTTCGCCCCGGAGCCGATCTCCAGGCGCCTGCTCACCGGTGTCCGTGACGCTCCGGTACCGCCCGAACTGGCCGCGGCCCTGAGCGATCCCATCCGGCTGAGTCGCGCCATCCGGGAGATCAACAGGTACGCGCTGGCCAGGATCAATCACGCCACCAACACCATCCAGCTGCACCGACTGGTTCAGCGGGTGCTGATCAACCAGATGCCCGACACCCTGAAGGAGCAGATGCGCAACGGGGCCCACCGCCTGCTGGCCAAGGGCGACCCGGGCGCACCGGCCGACTCCCGCCAGTGGAGCCAGTACGGTGAACTGCTGCCGCACGTCATCAACAGCCGGGCAGTGGCATCGACCGACCCGTGGGTGCGGCAGCTCGTCCTGAACGAGATCCAGTACATGTTCACGTGGGGCGACCACGAGGGTTCGCGCGATCTGGCCAAGCAGGCGTACGAGACGTGGCGCGGCGTCGACGGGGAGCGGGCGGAGCCGGTGCTGATGGCCGCCAAGCTCTACAGCGACGCGCTGCGGATCCTCGGGCACTACCGCGTCGCGTACGAGCTGGACCAGCGCACGCACCAGCTGATGACCGAAACCCTCGGTCCCGAGCACGAGATGACCCTGGAGATCACCGGAATGCTCGCCTGGGACCTGCGCATGCGGGGCGACTTCGGCGCGGCCTCCGAGCTCGACCGGGAGTCCTTCGAGACCAGTCGGCGTCTGTTCGGTCCCAATGACCTGTCCACCCTGATCGTGGCGCACCGCGTGGCACTGAACCTGCGCCTGACCGGTGACTTCCGTGAGGCGCTGGAACTGGACCAGGACACCCACCGCCGCAAGGTGGAGGAACTCGGCGAGAACGCCCTCTCCACCCTGGGCACCCTGGCGGGCGTGGTCGTCGACCGTCAGGAGGCCGGGGAGTACATCGAGGCCCGCGACCAGCAGCAGGACGTGGTGGGGCGCTACGAGTACAACTACGGCCCCACCAACCCCACCACGGTCTCCGGCTACCGTGGACTGGCCGTCGCCGAGCGGCGGGCGGGTCGCCACGAGGAAGCCATCGAGCTGTCCGCCAAGGCGCTGACCCTGTTCCGCAACCGGTACGGCGACAACTACCCCGACACGTTGGCCGCATTGCTCGCCCACTCCGTCGACGTGCGGCACAGCGGCGACCTCCCGCGCGCGCTGGAGCTGAGCGGCCAGGGCTGCAAGGGGTACGAGCGGCTGTTCGGCGCCCACCACCCGCACACGCTCGGCGCCCAGGTCAACCACGCCATCTGCCTGCGCCTCCTGGGCCGTTGCGAGGACGCGCGGGCGCTGAACGAGCGGCTGCTGTCGGCGCTCACGGAGTCACTGGGGGAGGACCACCCGAACACCCTGGCGTGTGCCACCAACCTCGCCGCCGACCTGTACGAGCTGGGCCAGGTACAGGCATCCGTGGAGCTGAGCACCCGCACACTCGACCAGAGCCGCCGCCGCCTCGGCGAGGACCACCCGGCCGCGCTGGCCACGGCCGTCAACCTCTCGGTGGGCCTGCGGTTGTTGGGCCGTACGGAGGAAGCCGAGGCCCTCCACGCGGACACGATGGCGCGTTACGAGCGAGCGCTCGGCGCCGACCACCCGGCAACGGTCGCCGCCGCCGCCCACAAGCCGGCGAACTGCGACATCGACCCGATGCCGCTGTAAGGCCGCACCGGGGCCCGGCACCACCCGCGCCCCGGCCGTCCTCGTCGCGGACGGCCGGTGGCGCGGCCGACCCGCCGACCACGGTTATGGCCAAGGCCGAGGGGCAGGACACCACCGCACGCCCCAGTCTGCCAGCGCCCGCACCACATGGCTCCGGACACCCTCCGCCGGCCACGGCCACGGTCCGGGCGCACTACCGCACGCCAGGTCAGCCCCCACCCCCCAGCGCAGGGGCGCGGTCGACCCAGGCGGTCGCGGAGTGGTACGCGTCACCGTGCGCCCCGCTCAACCCCCGTCCCGTACGGCTGGAGTCCGGCCGATCCAGTCGGCCACGGACACGGGGTCGGGTGTGGCTCTGTGGGCCGCGGTCGTTTGTTCATAGACGGCACGGACCAGTTCCGGGTGGGCGAGGAGGGCATGGGCGGCGCTGGGTTGACCGGTTTCGGCCAGTGCGAGCCCGAGGCCGGCCCAGGCCGACGCGGAGCCGGGGTGCTTGGCGAGGACGTCCCGGTAGCCTCGTACGGCCTGGTCAGCGGAGCCGCGCAGCAGGTGGACGTCGGCCGCGGCCAGGGTCTCGGGCCGGCCGTCCTCGGCCGATCCGAGGACCGCCGTCCGCTCCAGCGCGCCGGAGTCGGCCAGCAGTACCCGTCGCAGTCTGCTGCGGAGGTCGGGGGTGCCGGAGCGCGGGTCGGGTCGCAGCGATGCCCGCACCACGGGGGCGGTCTCGGGCTCCGCGCCGCACCGCCACGCGTCGGCCACGACCGCGACCTGGTCGGGGGGCAGCCGTAGGTGCCGGGCTCGCCACACCGCGCGCAGGTCAGCGGTTTCGGACCGGGCCAGTGCCAGTGGGCGTCCGGGCGCGGGCTCGGCGTGCCAGTCCGCGGTCTCCTCGGCCATGCGCGTGACGAACAGCCGTCCGGCGTCGGTCAGTCCGCTCGACTCCAGCAGGGTGTCGAGGGCGCCGGCGACCGCGTCCCGCCACACGACGAACTCGAAGTGCGCCAGCTCGGCCGGCGGACCGCTGAGCGCCCCGCGCTCCACCCGCCAGAAATCCGCCACTCCCGCGAACGCGTAGGTACCGTGCAGCAGGCCTGACAGCGGCCTTGGGTCGCCTCGCCAGGGGGCGTAGTGGAGCGGACCGTCGTCCTCGCAGAGCGGAAGCTGGTGGAGGAGTGCGTTGAGGACGGAGTGCCGTGCTTCGTGCACCAGCGTGACGGCGAGTTCCGTGGCATCGGGCGGCAGCGACACCAGGGCGCTGCCGACCGCCTCGTTGTAGGAGGCGCTCGCGGTGCGGAACCGGGAGCCGGTCGGTAACGGCACCACCACCCGCAGGGACTCGGTCAGCAGGCTCGCCGCGCGCGGGTGGCGGCCGTGCAGGACCTCACCGGCCTCGCCCAGCATCCGCCGCCAAGGGCCTGTCTCGGCGCCCGCCAGGCCTGCCGCGGGGGCCTGGGCCCGGTCGCCCCGGAAGTCCCGGTAGGGGTCGCCGTCCTCGAGCACCAGCGGCGGATCCTGGGGCCGGGGGCTCCAGGCGATGCGGTGCGACGGCTCCCACGTGCCGGACGGCTCACGCAGATCGGCGGGCAGACTCATCCGCCGCCCGCCGACGAGGAGCCACGCTGGGCCCTCCCCGGGGGGCGGGGCGATCAGGGTCACGACATCCGGCGACCGCGCCCCGGGGTCGTCGGCCGCGATCGCCGGGAGCCGGACGCGGCCCAGGGTGGGCAGGGCCACCAGGGCCCCGCGGACCGGTAAGCGAATCGTTCCTTCGACGCCAGCGCGCAGGGCTCCGGCGGCGGCCAGGCAGTGCAGGTACCCGGCCTCCGCCCACAAGGGCGTCGCGCCTTGGGGGTGTTCACCCGAGCGCAGTCGCTTGAGCATACGAACGGCCCAGATCCCGGTGCCGGGGTGCTCCAGCAGATCGGCGACCACGTCCGGGCGGGCCTCCTCCACGCGCAGCAGCATCTCCAGGGCGGCTTCGGGAGGCAGGGGGGTGCCGGCCAGCGGCTGCCGCGCGGATTCCACGACCGCGCGCAGCATGAGCATGCGTCTGCTGCGCTCGACGGCCCACAGCCGACGGGCGGTGCCGGGTCTCACGCGCCCGACGGCCAGGTCGTCGAGGTCGGATGTCGGGGTGCGATGCCTGCCGAGCACGGCACGCGAACCTGAGGACGGCTGGATCATGTGGTGCTAGGACTCATCGCCGTCACACTCGGCGGCCAGATAGGGGCTGCCCGCACCACCGCTGGCGCTCTGGAACGCCGACCTCTCGTCCAGGTGACGCACCAACGTCCGCAACGCGTCCGCGAGCAGCGGGTCGTGCAGGGTCATCACCCCGTGCAGCCCACATCGGCTGAGATCGACCAGATCAGTCTCGAACTCGGTCGCAGTAGTCGTCACGTCCCGGTGCCCCCTAGTCGGCGCGTCGCGATCGCTTGCAGCACATCCACAGGCTTCCTTTCATACTGACCCTTCGATTGCGTCACCGAAAGGGCACCCTGAAGCCACATGAGCCGGAAGCGAGACGTTGGAAGGGGCAATTCAGGCCACCACTGCGTTGCCGCGAGGGTGGGTGGGGCAGGGTTGGCCGGACATGGCGGCGGGCACACAGAACCCGTCGGAACGACGGAGCGGGCCGGGGGGACACTGTCGTGGGTGAGTTGCTGCGTTTCGAGTTGGAGGGCGGCGGGTCCGTCGTTGCCCAGATGGACCACCTCGACGGCGGGGTAGTGGACGCGACGGGCGCGTCCGACGTGGTGGCTCGGGCGACCAGTTCGTTCGAGGCGGCGTTGGAAGGAGTGCGCCGCGCGGCGGCCGTCACGCTGCGCCGCATGAGCGAGTTGCCCCAGCGTCCGGACGAGGTCACGGTCGAGTTCGGGATCCAGTTGGACGCGGAGGTGGGAGCGGTCATCGCGCGTACCGGCGCGCAGGGGCACCTCCAGGTGCAGCTGACGTGGCGCCGTACGCCTTCGGAGGACGCGAGCGCCACCGGCTGACGCCAGGTCGTAGCCGAACCGGTGTGCCGCCGCGCGTGAGGTCATTTGGCCGCGGTGCGGACGATTCCGGAACCGTGCGGGAGAAGGGGTTCCGGACGTCGGGCGGCAGCGCGGACTGGGCAGGACGACGCACGAGCACTCACTCGGTGAAGCAGCATTGAGTTCCGTGTCGGCTGAGACAGGTGGGCTCCGACATATTCCCCTCCCTCTCTCACGATGTTGCCTTGTTCCGCCGTCCGCTGGAGTTTCTGAGTTCGGACCACCTTGGACGGTGCGGGCTGTCGCAACCCGAGTGCCGACCGTACTGCGCCACGGTCGCACCGAACTGATGGGCGCGGAGGCCGAGTCGGCGCATGGGACGACGGTCTGTGCGTCTGTGGGCTTTTCCTTACTGCCAGCAGTCGACCTCATACCGCAGCTCGCCTGAAAGTGCTGCGCACACGTGTTCTACCTCACAGCCGAGGACCCCGGGCAACCCATCCGTCGATGGGATCTTCTCCATGAGGTGAAGATCCTGAAGAGACGGCCTCGCCTGCTCATACTCCTGACCCTGGCTGTGGTGGCGGCCGTGGCCGTAACCATCGCCATGGTTATCCAGGCGAACAAGATGGAGACGCTCTCCCCGCGCGAGGAACGTGACCGGGTCGGGTCCGGAGCAGGCGTAGCGCCGGGGCAGGTGGACTGCCGGAAGGTCAAGTGCATCGCGCTCACCTTCGACGGCAATCCGGGCGAACCCACCGACCGGCTGATGGACCTCCTGAAGCAGTACAAGGCGCCGTCGACGTTCTTCCTCGAAGGCCGGCGCATCCACAAGTTCCCGGATGTGGTGCGGCGGATCGCCAAGGACGGCCACGAGATCGGGGACCACACCTGGACGCACGCGGTGCTGACCGATGTCTCCGATGCTCAGATCCGCGACGAGCTGCGCCGCACGGCGCGGGCCATCTCCGGCATCACCGGCAGTGAGCCGACGCTGATGCGCCCGCCCGAGGGCCGGACCGACGACCGCGTTTCCAAGGTCGCGAAGGAACTGGGGATGGCGCAGGTGCTGTGGACGGTGACCGCGAAGGACTACCAGACGGACGACACCGCGCTGATCACCAAGCGCGTGCTGGACGGCGCCGGCCGCGACGGGATCATCCTGCTCCACCCGCTGCACAAGGGCACCGTGCCCGCCATGCCTTCCATCCTGAAGGCGCTCAGCAAGCAGGGCTACACCTTCGTGACCGTTTCCCAGCTGCTCGCTCCGGCCAAGGCCGAGCCCGGCAGCATCTACAGGTGACTGACTGACTGACTGGCGGGCGAAGCGCACGCCAACTCCCGCTGGGGGGAACGGTGTTGCGGCCGGAATTGGCCGCAGGCCGGCTCGATCTTTGCCGGAGTGTTCTTGCGAAGCAGAGTGAGCACAACGTCCTGGGCCCTCACCGGCCCTGACGCCTTCATGGGGCGATCTCCATGATCCGCCGATACTCCGGCGTGCGTACCTTCGCCCCCATGCCTTCCTCATGGGTTGGGATCAGCTGGGCCCGTAGCAGCGTGGTGGCGTGCTGGACATTCGGCGATCGGGCCGCTCCAGGCCATCAAGCGACGCGGCACGGCTGCTGGTGCGCTGGGCCGCGCTGGGCCCGTGGGATTATCCGTCCCGTGTCCCGCTCCGCCGTGCCCGGGCGAGGCGCCGCCCCGCTTGGCTCGCAGGCTCATCGGCCCGACGCGCTCGCCGACCACGTCCTCGGGCCGGTGACGAGCCGTTGACGTGGCCTTCACGGGCGGATTGAATCCCTCGCTGCCTGCTGGGTTTCTTTGTGAGACCAACCGTATCCTGCCCTCATGAGGCGCACATCGTTCGCACACTGGCCCTGCTCGATCGCCCGCACCATGGACCTGCTCGGCGACTGGTGGACGCCGCTGGTGCTGCGGGAGGCCTTCTACGGGATCAAACGGTTCGACGCGTTCCAGGAGTCGCTCGGCATCGCACGCAACACCCTGACCGACCGTTTGCGGCGGCTTGTCGACGAGGGACTGTTGGAGAAGCAGCCCTACCAGGCCGAGCCGGTGCGCCACGACTACGTCCTCACCGAGAAGGGGCGCGACTTCTACGGTGTGCTGCTGGCGATGAACCGTTGGGGGGACCGGTGGCTGGCCGGTGAGGCGGGTCCGCCCGTGACGAGTTACCACGACGTCTGCGGACAGGAGAGTCACGCCGAGGTGGTGTGCGCCGCCTGCGGCGAGCCGATGACCGCCGAGAACACCCATCCGAGGATGGGGCCTGGCTATCCGCCGCGCCTGGCCGAGCGGCCGGACGTGAAAGAGCGGTTCGCCGGCTGACCGCGAGGCTGGACCGTAGCGCCGCACACGCTTGACAAGTGAGTCTATCTACACAACTTTGGTGGTCAGACCCGGTCCTGGGTCTGCCGTACTGATGGAGGAGGCGGGCGTGGAGTGGACGGGCGCGTGCTATGCGGACAAACCGACGGTGGAGGTGCCGATCTGGATCGCGGCCCCGCCCGAACGGGTGTGGGAGCTGGTGTCCGACATCGAGCTGATGCCTCGCCTGAGCTCCGAGTTGCAGTCGGTGGAGTGGCTGGACGGAGGCACGGAACCCGTGCTGGGTGCCCGCTTCGTGGGCCGGAGCAAACATGAGGCATTCGGCGAGTGGGCCACCACGTCCCACATCGTCGAGTACGAGCCCCTGAGGGTGTTCGCGTGGGCGGTGGAGGATCCGCAGTTCCCCTCAGCGATCTGGCGCTTCACGCTGGAGCCGCGGGACGGTGGCACGCTGCTGCGGCAGCGGATGCAGATGGGGCCGGGCCGCTCGGGCCTGTCCGTCGCCATCGACCGTATGCCGGAGAAGGAGCAGAAGATCGTCTTCGTGCGCATGCGCGAGTTCGAAAGCAACATCGGCAGCACGCTTGAGGCGATCAAGAAGCTGGCCGAAGAGCCTGGAAAGGCGCGTGTGTGATGCGTACGTCGACCACCATCGAGGCTTCCGCGAACTGGCCGGAGACAGTCGACTTCGTCGTGGAGGCGGAGAAACTCGGCATGGACGTCTGCTGGGTGGCGGAAGCCTGGGGAGCGGAGGCACCGTCGCCGCTGGGCTACCTCGCCGCCAAGACCGAACGCATGCTGCTCGGTTCCGCGATCATCCAGCTCGCCACCCGCACACCGATGGCCATCGCCCGCGCCGCGATCACCCTGTCCAACCTCTCCGAGGGACGCTTCCTGTTGGGACTGGGCCCGTCCGGGCCGCAGGTGATCGAAGGTCTGCACGGGGTGCCGTTCGCCCGGCCGCTGTCCCGGATGCGCGAGACGGTCGAGATCGTGCGGCAGGCCGCCACGGGTGAGAAAGTCTCCTACTCCGGACGGGAATTCCAGCTTCCGCTGCCCGGCGGGGAAGGCAGGCCCATGCGTCTGTCGATGCGCGCCGAACACGACATCCCGATCTACCTGGCGACGCTCTCGCCGAAGATGCTGCACCTGACCGGGGAGATCGCGGACGGCTGGCTGGGCACCAGCTTCGTTCCCGAGGGCGCCAAAGAGGCGTACTTCGACCACCTGGACGCGGGGCTCGCCGCCGCCGGACGCACCCGTGCCGAGTTGGACGTCTGCCAGGGCGCGGAGGTGGCGTTCGCCGAGAACGAGCATGTGCTGCGGGCGATGGTGGCAGGCCGTAAGAAAGAACTGGCGTTCAGCCTCGGCGGCATGGGCTCCGAGAAGACGAACTTCTACAACAACGCCTACAGCCGACAGGGTTGGGCCGACATTGCGGCCGAGGTCCGCGAGCGCTGGCAGGCCGGGGACCGGGACGGCGCGGCCGGTCTGGTCACCGACGACATGGTGCTGGCCACCACGCTGATCGGCACCGAGGACATGGTGCGGGAGCGGCTGCGCGTATGGCGCGACGCCGGCGTCGACATCGTCCGCTTCTACCCCGCAGGCGAGACGCTGGAGGCCCGGCTCACCACCCTCGGCCGGGCCATCGACCTGGTCCGCGACATTGAGGACGAGGTGGCACGTCCGCAGCCCGCTGACCGGCGCTGAGTCGAGCGTAAGTTCTGTGCAACGCCCAGAAGGGCGGTACGGTGCGAGCGTGGCCCTGCGGCATCCCCCGTCCGCAGGGCCACACCGCTGTTCGCGCGCTGCCGAGGCCAAGTGAGGGTGCGGCAGGCGCCATCGTCGGCCCGTGAGACGGTGCTGGCCAAAGCGGCGCCCGGGTGCTGCGACGGTGACTGCGATGGTCGGCGAGATCCCCGGCCGCGTCCAGGCGCAGAAGCAGTCCATCGAATCGGAGACGGCTGCCGGCGGGGAGGGGAGTGGAGGCCCGCTTCGGCACGTCACTCCGGCTGCCGCTCGGCCCCCGTGGTGCGGGCTGCTGACGCCCTGGCCGTGATCGCTGACGCGGGTGTTCTGGGCACTGACCGACTCAGGACCGCGCACGAGTGACGCTTTGCTGACTTGCCCGCGCCTGGCGCGCGGCGGCGAGCGAGAACGACGTCCCGCGGTCTGGCCCTGTGGGGCCGGTCGCGAGCCGCTGCTGGGCCTTCACGGCCGCCCGGTCGGCGACGTAAGAGCAGCGGCAGCAGGCCGAGGGCGGCGCCCCGTGCGAACCGCAAGCGGTGCGGTGTCCGGGCGGGGAGGGTCACACCTGACGCTGAGCCAGGTACACGGTCGCGGTCATCGGCGCCGTCACGGGCCCGGTACCGAGACGGTCCGTCACCTTCTGCGTGACGGCGGACTGAAGGGCTTGTGCGTCCTCGTGGTTCTGCAGGGCGGTGCTCACGGGTGTTCCGGTGAGCAGACCGGTGGCGACGGATGCGGCCGATTCCGCGACGCCTTCGAGGGTGACCTCCTCGCTGCCGACCAGGGTCAGTCCGGCGGCCGCGAGGTCCGCGGCGACGACGGCCGGATCGCTGTAACCGTGGGGTACGTCCTGGAGGAAGGGAGGCGCCGCGTCGGGCATGACCTGTTCCAAGGCGGCCTGGAACGCGGCCCCGAACCCGTGCGAGGCCAGCGGTCCCCAGCTGCTGAACAAAAACCGCCCCCGCAGGGCCAGGACCCTGCGCACCTCGGCGTAGGCGGCGGGCTTGTCGGGGAAGAACATCACCCCGAACTGGCACACAACGAGGTCGAAGCCGTCGTCCTCGAAGGGCAGCTTCTGGGCGTCTGCCTGCCGCCAGTCCGCACGGGGCTCCCGTCTCGATCCGGCCGTGACCATCGCTTCGTTGAGGTCGGTCGCCACCACCGAGGCCGTGGGCATCTCGGTGAGCAGAGCCGAGGTCAACGCCCCGGTTCCGGCCGCGAGTTCCAGGACAGTGTGCGGCCGCAGCGCCGCGGCTCTGGTGGCCAGGTCGGCTGCGAAGGGGCGGAAGAAGACCGGCACCAGGTGGCGCTCGTAGGCCTCGGGCATGGACTGTGTCCATCGCCGGTTCGCATCGTCTGTGCTCATTTGACCGACATTAGCCCGATGAAAGGTGCGCGGCGAGGGTCGCAACCGCGCGGCCTTGTGTCAGCGTCGTGGCCTGGTCTCAGGGCTGATGCGGGCAGATGCATGAACAGAGTGACGGACTCCCGCGCGCGGCTGCTCGAAGTGGTGGTCGAGCAAGCCCCGGTGCGGCGAAAGTGATCGCCCGCGTCGAAGCCTTGCTCGCCCGCCACCCCGCCTTGAGGTGCGTGGCTGACAGGCACCTCGCCGCCAAGCCTGCCTTTGCGGTTGGCGCGGCCCACCGCCCAGTGGCCGCGCCCGATCCGGTCGGCCGTGCCCGGTTTGCTTGCGCTGAGTGGGCAACGGACCGCTCAGGTGATGCTCAGTGCGGGAGCTCCACCGTCACATAAGGGTGCAGCGCCCGCAGGAAGTCCGCCGCGTCGAACATCGCACCGGCCGAGGCCACGCCCGCCGTCCGCGTCTTCCCGTCGAGGATCCGCTCCACGGCTTCCACCGCCAGTGGCGCGGTGACGGCGTAGATGTCCTGCCCGCGAGCCGTTGCCCGGCGCTCGACACCACCCGCGCTGACGACGACGTCGACAACGAACGTCTGGTCGGACCGTCCCAACTCGTCGACCGCCTCGGGTGCCGGCGTCTCCGCCCCGGCCAGGTCCCGCGCGGCCTCGACGGCCATGTAGGTGGTGACCGTCGGCACATCCAGGTGGCTGGGAACGGTCACGACGTCGGCCATCGTGAACTCCGCGATCACCGTGCGCAGGCCCAGCGGCTCCGGGAAGTGCCAGTCGTGCTCCACCACCTTGTCGTCGTGGTACTGAAGTTCGCCTTCCGTGAACCGCACCCGCTGACCCGCGCGCCGCTCATGGGAGACCCGGCCGGCGACCCTGGTGCCGGCCGTGGGACGCCAACTGCTCAGCCCGTACGCGACATGCACCTCATCCGCCGCGGTCCACTCGCCCATCGCAGCGGTCACCAGCAGGTCACCGAGTCCGCCGTAGAAGGCCATGGCCGGGACCACGGCGGTTTCGGCCTTTGCGGCTTCCTCCGCAAAGTCGGCGAACATCGCCACGTTCGCCTCGATCTCCGCCGCGACGTCGACGTACGCAATCCCCGCGCGCAACGACGCCTCGACGAGGGGGCCGCCGGTGATCGCGAACGGCCCGGCACAGTTGATGACGGCCGCCGTCCCGGCAAGGGCCCGGTCCAGGGCAGCCGGGTCGTCCACCGCGGCCGGCCGCACGACCAGCCCCGGCCACTGGGCGGCCAGCGCCACCAGCTGTGCCGCGTTACGGCCGGAGATGACGGTGGTCAAGCCGCGCCTTCTCAGCTCGGCGACGATAAAGCGACCGGTGTGACCGGTCGCCCCGTAGACAACCACTGCAGCCGTCGTGCTCATGCTTCCCCCACTCGATGTTCCCGATGACTGCAAGTCTCACTGCGAACAGAGTCCGACGGTGATGGTCCGGAACGACAAGATGCGTACACTTTCGGACGTGCCCACTGTCGCGCTGCTCGCCGTCGGCCATCTGCTGCACTTCGAACTGGGGGTGGCCTACGAGATCTTCGGCAATCCTCCGCGGGAAGCCACCGAGGGCTGGTACGACGTGTTCCTCTGCGGCGCCGGACCAGTGCGCATCGGCCCCTTCACGGTCGAGCCCGACCACGGCCTGGACCGGGCGCTCGGGGCCGACACCGTGATCGTGCCTGCATGCGCCGACGTCGACGAACCGCTGCCGCGGGAGCTGGTCGAAACCGTACGCGCGGCCCATGCGGCGGGTGCCCGGGTCGCCTCCCTGTGCACCGGGGCCTTCGTGCTCGGCGCGGCAGGCCTGCTCGATGGCCGCCGGGCCACCACCCACTGGGCCCACACCGACGAGCTGAGCGCACGCCATCCGCTGTCAGAGGTCGACCCGGACGTGCTCTACACGGACAACGGCAGCGTGCTCACGGCCGCCGGCAAGGCCGCCGCCGTGGACCTGTGCCTCCACCTGATCCACCTGGACCACGGCGCCGCCATCGCCAACTCCGTCGCCCGACGGCTCGTCATGCCGCCGCACCGGCCGGGCGGCCAGGCCCAGTTCGTTGCCACGCCGATCCAGACCACGGGCGACCACAAGCTCGCCCAGCTGTTCGCCTGGGCCCAGCAGCGCCTTGACCAGCCGCTGTCCGTGACCGATCTGGCCCGGCACGCCAACACGAGCCCGCGCAACCTCGGGCGGCAGTTCCGATCGGTGATCGGCCAGTCCCCGATCCAGTGGCTGCTGACCCAGCGGGTGCGCCGCGCCCAGGAGTTGTTGGAGGCCACGGACGAGAGCATCGAGGCCATCGCCCTCGCCACCGGCATGGGCACCGCGACGACCCTGAGGCGCCAGTTCAAGCGGACCGTGGGAGTACCGCCGGACAGCTACCGCCGGGCGTTCCGCAGCGCACGACCCGCCTGATGTGCCTCGCCGCTCAAGCCGTCGCAGACCCCCCATAACAACGCAAGACCGGGCCTGGTGTCGGCCTCGGTCCCGCACCAGGCCTGCTGGCTTCATGCCCCCGTAGGCATCCTCCCGAGTTCTCTCGCAAGGTCCTGGACCTGGTCGAGTTCAGCCGCGAGGTCACTGCAGTTGACCAACTCCTGGGCACCAGCGAGCAAACCATCTATGGGTGGCGCCGCCAGCGCTTGATCGACACTGGTCGGCCCCCCCGGCACCACGACCGCTGAGAACGCCGAACTGGACCCGCTCGAAGGCGGATCGCCGAGTTGGTAGCGGAGGTTCAGAGGACGCCGATCAGGGGGTCGACTCATCAAGGAGACCGGCCTTAGCCGTTGACATCCAGAGCCGTGCCGTAAAGCCGCTCCACCCTCAACCGAATGACGATCCTGCGCTCGGTGACCAGTTGTTCGAGGAACGCATCCTCGTTCTTCGGCTTCGCAGCTGCCGGGACCATCGCGAGCAGTTCCCGCCCGACCGCGTCACCGGGGACCGCCGTGATCTCGGAAGCCTCCGCCATACCCTCGGCGACGGCGAACGACCAAACGTCGCCGCCCTGTACATGGAGCGCCGCGCGAGGGTTGCGCTGCAGGTGCTTGACTTTGATGCGATCGGCCGTGGTGGACAGCCGCACGATGCGGGCGTCGGGATCCCAGTTGAAGAGCATGGTGGTCAAGTGCGGATGGCCGCTTTGCTTGACAGTGGCGAGAGTCCCGAACTGCTGCCTGGCGAGTAAGTCGGAGAGGGCTTCATCGGACAGGGAACGAGGCGCTGGTCCTTGAGTCATGTCGCGATCAACTTCCGCGACCTGCCCGGCATTCCGCGACCGTCCTAGTTTCTGTCTGCCGCTGACTCCAGCCAACGTGCGGGCTCCTGGATGCTCTGCTGGACTCCTCACGCCAGCTAGTGCTGTGACCGCATGGGACTGCTGCAGGGTTGGGTGACACCTGACCTGGCTTGCTGAGAAGCGGCCTGGAAGGATGTTGCAGTGCCCAAGCCGTATCCGAAGGAGTTCC
>NZ_JBEXFB010000033.1:0-75784 GCF_040606575.1 Streptomyces sp. NPDC005402 | reverse complement strand
CAACGCCGCCCGTAATCGGTTCACTTCATGCGTGTCCACACTTTCAACATGCTCTTGATCAGCACAAACGTATAGACCTAACGAAGCACTACTAGGGTGCGTCGTTTGGATCAGGACGAGCTGCGAGGAGCGGAGCGTCCCGGCCGAGCCAAGCGGGTTATGGGGTACCCGCGCGCGAGCAAAGCCGAGCGTGGGGGAGTCGGCGAGGAACGACGACCGGCAGGTGTCCGTGTCGGGCTCCGCGGCGCTGGCGCAATCCAACAGGCCCTAGCCGCCGATCTTCTCCCGGTCCTGGGTGTGCCGTACCGCGCAGGTTGCAGCCACCACCGCTGACCGGGCCGATCCCAGGGCGTCGCGTGCGGTTGCCACATCGTGTGCCTCTGCCAGCAGGTTCGAGACGTCGACGGCGCAGTCGATCAAGTGCAGGGCGACGCGCGTGATGTGGTCCTCCCTGGTGCCTTCTCTCCCCAGGATGTCGCGGGCCCAGGTGAGCAACCCGAGTACATCCTGCAAGAAAGGCGGAGGATCGATGTCCGTGCCGCTCAACCCTGCCACCTTTCAATCCTCCGTTCCGGATCAGTGAGCATGCAATGGGTCGGAAACATGATCCTCTCGCGAACCTCAAGGCTCCATCAACCTAAAGCAAATCTGATGGCCGTGACGCGGGGTATATGTAGCCTTGTGTCCGCCTTGGGGACACCGCAGTGGAGTCTGGTCCATCAAGTGGATCTTGGGTGATTCGGCAGGGTTTCGCTGATCCAGCCCTCGGGAAAGCGCTTGCCTGTGACAGATGCAACGAGTTAACATCCGCAACTGTGGCGGCGAGGTAGGCGTTTGCGCACTCCGGTCTGCGAGCGCCGTCCTGATTGAACGAAGAAAAGATCCGAACTCGGTCGACTAAAGTGGAAGTTGCTGGAGTATTTCTGTGACGCGTTAGAAGTGTGGGTCCAGATTCGGTAAGTCGATGCTCACTGGAGCATGTACAGCCTGCTCAAGAATCCAGAGTGGCATGGGGGACTACGGATGACATTCCACCCTACCCTTAATGGCGAACATTCCAGCCTGTCGTCACTGGAAGAGAAGTTAAGCCCCGCTACGACAGTTCCTATTCGATCATTGCTGTCATCGGACTCTCCAAGGCTCCACGGTGAGAGCGACGCGCACGCGCAAGTGCTTGCCGAGTCAGAGGCCGACTTGCCTCCGATAGTAGCCCATCGCAAGACCATGCGCGTTATCGATGGCGCGCACCGGTTGCGAGCTGCAATGTTGCGTGGCGAGAGCGAAATCCAAGTGCGTTTCTTCGATGGAAATGAAGCCGACGCATTTGTGCTAGCGGTGGAGGCCAACATCAAACACGGCCTGCCGCTTTCACGAGCGGATCGCAGGGCCGCAGCCGAACGCATCATCGCCTCCCATCCGCACTGGTCCGATCGCGCCATCGCCTCTGCGACCGGCCTCGCGGCCAAGACCGTGGGCGCGACTCGCCGCCGCGCGACCGGGGAAGTTCCTCAGTTGCGCGCCAGGGTGGGCCGGGACGGGCGGACCCGCCCGCTGGACGCTGCGGACGGGCGCCGGCGAGCCACAGCGCTGATACGGGAAAATCCCGCAGCCTCGATGCGGCAGATCGCGGCGGCGGCCCAGGTCTCGCAGGGAACCGCCAGGGATGTGCGAGATCGACTGGCCCGCGGAGAGGACCCCGTGGCACCTCAGCGGCGGCGGGCTTCACAACCGAAGCAGCAGCAGTTCAAGGGCGGCGGTCGGCCCAGTGACCGCCAGTTCACCGCGCTCGCCTCGAGTCCTGAGAATCGAGCGTTGCTGCTCGAACGCCTCAAACAGGACCCGTCGCTACGGTTTACTGAGACGGGACGCACCCTGATCCGATTGCTGGACTTGAATTCCATCGGCCCGCACGAGTGGGGTCGGCTGGTGGACACCGCTCCCGCCCACTGTCGCGACATCATCGCGGAATTGATCCGAGCATGTGCTGAGATGTGGCAAGAACTCGCCTCACGGTTCGACCAAGGTGCTTGCGCGGGGTCTTATGAGGTGCGCGCCGGGGACTGACAACGGATTTCGTAGCTGCTTCTACCCAAATGGGCTATTGCCCAACGTAGGGTCGCAGGTGGGCGTAGGGGGCAGCTCCTTGACTTCCGGAATTCCCCGAGGGCACTATCGGTGTACCTCTCATCAGACCTTGGTAGGGGATCTACATGCTCCACTTAAGGTCCGCCGCTCCCGCATCGGTGCATCTTGCGGCGCACTGACTCGTGTATGACGGAGGTGAATATCACGGTTCGGGTGGATTATGAGCGGACTGCGCTTCTCTTGATTGCTCCTGACGCGTTAGCTCGTCAGCTCGCCGAAGAAGTGGTTCTTCGTATACGCGCCAGTGGATTCCGCGTGGTCGAGCATCGCCTGTGGACACGACCGCCCGAGGGAATTGAAGATTTTCACCGGCGTAACGAACGGGTCGCCGAGAACGGCCAAATTTTCGCCCTGGTCGAGAAGCTGTTCACGTTTGCTCCCTTTGTCGTCGCAGCCATCGAGGATGCGAAACCCGACGGCCGATCGGTACATGAGCGCCTCGCCGAGCTCAAAGGACGGGGGGACCCCCTCTTCGCCGCTCCCGGCTCCCTGCGACACGACCTCATGTCGGTCAACACCGTGCTCAACATCGTGCATAGCTCTGACGGGCCGGCCGACACCGCGCGGGAGGCGGCGATCCTGCTCTCGTCCGGCCAACGGGCGCCGAGCGAGCCGGGGTTCACGGCTCTTCTGCGCTCGGTGCGTGCGGCTGAGCGTGGCCTGACGAGGGAGAGCCGGCTGTTCCCCGACGTGCTGGGCGGAGTGCGGGCCCGTGTGCTCGCCGGCCTGTGGGATGAGCTGCCGGTTGAAGCCAGGCGCCGATTGGACAGCTGGTGCGCCCGCTACGGCGTACGCGGCCTGGGCGGGGCAGCCGGCGGGGCGCTGCTGGCCGAACTACTGCCGGTCGGTTGGCACGTGGACGCTCTGATCGACTCTCTGGCGGGCGGCCGGCCGACCGAAGATATCGCCGACCTGCGTCGCCTGGAGATCACACTGGATCCGTGGGAGTACTTGGTGCTCGCTACTTCGCGCTTTTATGCGCCCAACTCCTTCTCCGACTTCGATGGTGCGCGTCACCATCGCGTGCAAACCCGGGGCCTCGTACCTTCCCCGCCTGCAGCCGACGACAGGAGGAACGAGCGATGACGCACCTGACCCTTACCGACAAACAGCGCGCCGACTACCGCGACCAGGGGTTCCTTGGTCCATTGCCGTTGATGTCCGTCGAGGAGATGACGGGGCTCCGACCGGAGCTTGAGGCGGTGTTAGGGACGGTCGGCCTCGCGTCGGCGCCGAGTGCCGAGCAGACTCGGGGACGTTTGGCTTCGCTGGTCGAAGCGAAGGAGGGCAAGAACCCGGTCCCGGCTATAGAGAGTCGTCATCTGGACTCGCCGTTGGTGCACCGTCTGTGCACGCACCCTAGCCTGCTAGCCGTGGCCCGCGCGCTCTACGGTGATGACCTGCTGTTGTGGCGGTCGACCTTTATCGCTAAGGCTTCCGGTGGCCCCGAGTTTCGCTGGCACCAGGATTGGGGAGGGGTATTCTCCCCGGGCGAGGAATATGGCCTCGAACCGCCCTTGCACTTTACCTTCTGGATTGCAATAAGTGATGTCACCCCCGAGGCCGGCTGCCTCCAGTTCGTTCCTGGTGTACGGGCAGTGCTGTCCGCCGTCCCCTCTGACAAGTCAGCGGCGCGTGCGACGATGCTCGTTCCGGACGATTTCGTTGAGGGGCGCCCTATCGTTCCCATGCCGCTGCGGCCTGGCGAATGCGTAGTCTTTACCGACCGGGCTCTGCATTCCTCGGGGATTAACCAGTCGGGCAGGACACGGTTGGGGCTCGCGGTGCGGCTGACCCTGCCAAGTGTGCAGGTCAGGCCGCATTTTCCTGGTCATGCCTGTCAGATCGTCAGCGGAGAGGACCGAGTCGGACTCAACCAGATCACCCAGCCTCCCCGCGACGAACGTTCAGTCACCAGTAGGTGATGACGCCTTCGAGAATGCTATCTTTCACCGCGGCGATTTCGTCGAAGTCATCCTGATCCGTCTCTGAGGCGTTGGGTTCCGAATCCTCAGTATTCGCCTGGGGGGTATCCGACTCATCTGTCATTATTTATCCGCTCCTTCGGGAACTCGGCTGGCCGTAAAGAATAAAGGAAGACCGACTTGTTGCCAAGAGTTGCGTTCCGGACGCGAGGCGAAAACAAGCCGCGACCGCCTATGCGGAGGTCGGCTCAGACGTGATCGGAGAAGTAGATGCCGCCGGTTCGCTGCAAATTGACCCCCTGGCCCTGCCGGGATACGACCCCGCTGACCTGCCCGGGGCACGCGCGGGAGGCGTTGTCGTGGGCGTGGGAGCGCTGGGGCGCCTCGCCGACAGCTACGCCGGGGCGTGGGGGCGGCATTGCCTTCGGGTGGCCGACATGGGTGAGGCCATCGAGGCCCTCAGAGAGGGTGCTGACGGCGAGCAGTCCTTCTTCCTCTTCGCGCCGGAGAGCGCACTGGATTTCGCCACCTATAACGCGTTGATCGAGGCGAGCTCCGCCCGGATGTTGCCTCTCGGTGTGCTGCCGCTGCCGGTCGATGCCGAACGGGCGGGTCAACTCGTCGCACGTGCGTGGGCGTTGGCACGGCCCAGTGTCAGGCATCCGAATCGGATCGCATCGTATTGCGATTTCGAGCGCGAGGGCCGTGCTCCGGGCGCATTCGGCTCTGCTCAGTCGGATGCGTTCGTCGAGCTGCTGCGCGCGGGGGCCGAGGGCGTAGTACTGCACAGCCACGGCAACGGCGCCGACTTCCGCGTCGGTCGGCATGTGCTGTGTCTCCAGGTGGGAGCGGGCCGCCCGGCGGTCGGACGCGCCGACGAGCTGTTCCTACCGTGCCAGGGCGGCGGTGTCTGCCGGCTCGACCACAAGGCCGGCTTTGTTGCCTTTCACGGCGTTGAGGCTGTGCGGGCCAGGCTATTGGTGCTGCTGTCATGCTCCGCCTACCAGCCGGCCGACGGCCTGCTTGGCGCACGCTTCCAGTTCACCAGGCGCCTATTACGCGGACGACACGTCGCAGGCGTGGTCGCCTCATCCCGGATCAACCATGGCACCTCGCGGTTGGGCGAGGCGGTGGCGCGGTTGTTGGTGCGCGGCGCTTCACTTGGTGAGACGGCCCTGCGGATCAACGCCCTGCCCACGGGCGGCCCTCCGTCGTATCTCTGCCTGGGGGACCCCGATCTGACGGTGCCTGAGGCGCCTGAGGCGTTCGACGCGGCACCGCCCACCCCCGACGCGGTTTCCGTCACCCATGCGGAGCGGCCCTCAGTGGCCCATCCGGCCGACCCCCTGTTCGCTGCTGACCTGGCCCGCGCGCTGGGCGCGAACGACCTCGCCGGACGGTTGGCCGAGGCAGGTGTCCATGCCGTGCGAACGCCGGTCGGTTCCGCTCTGGACGAGGAGCTTCTCACGCTGCTCGGCCGGACCGAGCCGACCGACAAGGGGGTGCCTGCCTGGTCTGCGCTGTGCGAACAGGTTGACCAACGCCTCGCCGGTGCCTGCCCGATGTGTGGTGGTGAAGTCATTGAGGAGACCTGGCTCAACCCGCTGTACCGCGAGTACCGTAGGTTCACCACTCGCTGCTGGCGTCACGGCCTCCTGAGTGACCGGCCCGCACACGGAGCCGACCCCCCACCGGAGGTCATGCGCGACCCGTCGACCGGCACCATTCGCTGGCCGCCTGCGCCGGGGCGCTGTGCGGTTTTCGGCGACAAGGGGTGGTCACTCCCGGTCGACGCCGGAGCTGGAAAGCTCATGCTCGACCAGCCCGGTAATGTCCCCCTGATCTGGCTGCGGGTTCACGCTGGTGCCTTCTGGCGGGTTCTGGTGCGCCATGGCTGACCACGGCGTTGAGCGGGCTGCCAGGCGGCTGACGCAGGCCGTGATCGTCAGATCGGCCGTCACCTCGGGCGACTTCCCGCCGGACGAGGGGCGGCGGCTCGCAGGCAGTCTTGAGGAGGAGGCGGGACGGTTTGGGCCAGGGCGACCCACTGACGAGCCGCCGGCCCCATCCGCCGCACTCGACCGCGAGCTGTGCGCCTTCCTCGCCGTCATTCTCGCCCGGCGCGGTCCTGACATCCACGACTACCTCGCCGGCGTCATCGGTTACCGTCCCGAACGCCCCGCCGGACAGCGGCACGACTGCGGCAATCAGTTGCTGATCGTGCCCATGGTGCCTCGGTGGCTGAACGGCGCCGTGCGCGACCTGCATGTTTGCGAGCGCTGTGGCCCCTGCTACAGCCTGCCGAGTAACGCCCCATCACCGCTGGCCTGCACCCTCCACGCACGCGCGCTCCATCTGCAGTTCCGAGAGCCGCTCGCAAGTGGCGCCTGGTACACGGCCTGCCGACAGCCCATCGGCGGTCACCCGGAACGGGCACTCCCGGTACGGCATGCCCCCAGCGGAGCGTGCCATCTGTGCGTCGAGCGGCCGGCAGACGCCGGAGCAGGCCTGCGGAGGTTCGCCGTAGCCCTGGTAGCCGACGGCGACTACGCCACCTTCCAACTGCCGCTGGAAGCGAGAGCTCGGAAGTGAGGACGAAGTGACAAAACTGTCCGAGGCACTGGCGGTCCCCTGCCCCAAGGCGCCCAACGAGGTCAGGACGCGGCCCGCCGCCGAGACGCTGGCCGCCTACCGGCCGCTGGCCCGCAACATGGGGATCACCAGGCTGGCCAACGTGACCGGGCTCGATCACGTGGGAATACCGGTCTTCAACGCGATTCGGCCCAACTCCCGGTCGCTCTCGGTTTCCCAGGGCAAGGGCCCCCATCGGGACGCGGCGGCGGCCTCCGCGCTGATGGAGTCGATCGAGTACTGGCACGCCGAGTTCTTCGACGGCCCGCTGCGTCACGACTCCTACCAGCACATGCGCCGTCACCTGCCAGTGCTCGACATCGATCGATTGCCGCTGCGCGGTGGCCTCGACACCGTGGGGGAGGGATCGCGGGAGACGCCGGCCCGAGCACGCCCCAGGCCCGCCGCTCCCACGCTCTGGACGAGGGGCTACGAGCTGCTGGGCAGGGCCCCGATCTGGCTGCCCTACGAGAACGTGCTCCTCAACAAGGTCGGACTGGACTATGCCGCTACCACCTTCCGGGTCAGCTCCAACGGGCTGTCGTCCGGCAACGACATCAACGAGGCCGTCCTGCATGGAGTCTGTGAGCTGGCTGAGCGCGACGCCCTCACCATGTGGTGGCAGGGGCTGCGTACACGGGAGGACGTGGCGGCCACCAAGGTGGACCTGTCCACCGTGTCGGACGAGACTTGCCGGGAGCTGATCGCCGCGTTCGAGCGTGCGGGCCTGGATGTCGCTGTCTGGGACGTTACCTGCGACACCAGGATTCCTGTGTTTCAGGTGTGCGTGGTGGAACGCGATGACCGGGCGATCTGGCGGAATTTCGGGGCGTGTTGGGGCTATGGGGCGCACGCCGCTGCAGAGGTCGCCTTGTCCCGGGCGCTCACCGAGGCCGCGCAAAGCCGGGTCACCGTCATCGCCGCCAGCCGGGACGAGAATTTCCAGACCATGTACAACGCGCAGAACGACTCCACGACCCTCAGCCGGGTCAGAAAAGTGTTCTTCGCCGATCCGGGACGCCACCCTTTTCGGACGACTGACTCGGTCAACCACCCCACGGTCAACGAGGATCTGACAGAGATTCTCGCTCGGCTGACTGCGGCCGGAGTCGAGCAGGTGGTGGCCGTCGACCTGACTAAGCCGGAGGTGGGCATTCCGACCGTGAAGGTGGTGATTCCCGACCTGGAGCATTACGCGCTCTTCATCGGCTACACCCCGGGCAAGCGGGCCAGGGCAAACCGGGAGCGGACCGCTATGGAGGGCGCGTGAACGACGTCTACGTTTTCCTCGGTCCCAGCCTCCCGGTCGACCAGGCGCGCCAGATCCTCGACGCCACCTATCTGCCACCTGTGAGCTGCGGCGACGTGACCGAACTGCTCCTGGACCGGCCGGCGCCGACCATGATCGGTATCGTCGACGGCCTCTTCGAGCAGGTGCCCAGCGTCTGGCACAAGGAGATCCTCTTTGCCATCGACCGGGGCACCAGGGTCTTCGGCGCCTCCAGCATGGGGGCGCTGCGCGCCGCCGAGCTGCACGACTTCGGCATGATTGGGGTAGGCGAGGTCTTCGAGGCGTTCCGGGAAAGCCGCTACGAGGACGATGACGAGGTGGCCCTCGTACACGCCTCCGCCGAGGACGGCTACCAACCGCTCTCCGAAGCGATGGTCAACCTGCGCGCCGGCCTGACCGCCGCCCTCGACACAGGGGCGATCTCCCGCACTGCGCATGACGCGCTGCTCGCCGACGCAAAGCAGACGTTCTACGCGGAGCGTTCGTGGGCACGCCTTTACGCTTCAGCGTCCGGACTCGGCGTGTCCGAGGACGAGGTGAAGGCGCTCAGCCGCCTGGTGGCGGAACAGCGGCCTGACGTCAAGCGGGACGATGCGCTGGCCATGCTACGGGCGATGCGGGATGACACCGACGCGTCACCCAGACCGACCGCTTCGTCCTTCGACTTCGAGCCCACCTACTACTGGGAGAAGCTCGTCAGGTTCGTTCGCCACGCACGCGTCGAGCGCGAGGTGCGTGAGCGCTGGGGGGTAAGCGCGGCTGAGCTGTTCTCCGCAGCCCGATCGCAGGCCCCGGAAAGCATATGGGCCGCCCTGACCGAGGTGTTGGTCCGGCAGGAGGTCGAGCGCCTTGGCCTGCTCTCGCCCAGCGACATGGCACCTCCCGGAGTATCGGACGCCCACGGCCGATCGCTGGGGGAAGTCGGCGAGGACGAGTCACTCCAGACGCTGGTCGATATCACGGCCCATCACCTACGGAGCGAGCTGCTTGGGCCGTTGACCAAGGAGTGCGCCCGCCAGGGCTCGGCAGCCGACCTGTTCGCCATACCGCGGGCACCTGCCGGCGATGAATCTGACGACATCCCCAGACCAAGGGACCGCGGTGAGTAAACCAGTCCTGCAGTGCGGAAAATGACAACGCGTCGCAGAGAGGCAGTGAGGTGAAACGTGTCGGAGGCATTCGACCGACAGAAGCACATACAGAATCTACTTGCTGAAATCGAGCAGGAAATGTTCGACGACTCAGGGCAGTGTCTGAAGGACATCACAGGAGTCGCCGGAGCGACGGCGATGCTCGGTGACGTCGCCATCGGCGTCGACCGCATCATCATGCGCCCCGGCACCGCTTTCCCGCTCCACACCCACGAGGGTGCTCACCTCCTCTATGTGCTCAAGGGCCGAGGCGGACTTCATATCGACGGCCAGGACTATGTGTTGGGCGTGGGCGACTCGATCTATGTCCCGGCCGAGCATCCCCACGGGGTCCGAGGCCCGGTGGGCGACTCGACGTTCGAGATCCTGGCCTTCGGCGTCCCTCATCATCCGGTCCATTCGACGACCCGGATGACCGTGGTGGACGAGGAAGCGTACCCGGGGGAGGGCCCGACTCAGTGACCTCCCACGACGCCCTCGCCCCGGATGGTCCCGCACTGTTGCCGTTGCGCTGGGGCATGCGGGAAACCCCCTTCACCCTGTGGCACTTTGAGTTCGGCAGTGACCGCTGGATCGCCGCCTACACCGGTGCCATCGACGACGGCGAGCCTGTGCCGATGAGGATCGAGTCGGCCTGTGTGTTCGGGCATGTGCTGCGCTCGGCTCAGTGCGACTGCGGACAGCAACTCGACGACGCCATGCGGCTGTTTGCTCGGCATGGCAGAGGACTGCTGCTTTACGGTGTCGACCAGGACGCCAGGGGCCTCGGCATCGCCGCGCACTTCGAGATCTACGCCATGCGGCAGCGCGAGAACCTGGACACCGACGCCGTCTATCAGCGTCTCGATGCACCCCTGGACGCCAGATCCTATGAGCCGGTGGCCGCGATCCTGCGTCACCTTTCAGTGAGCTCGATCCGGCTCTTGAGCAATAATCCGCGGCGGACGGCGTTCCTTCGGGAACGTGGGTTTGAGGTGGTGACCGAGCCGCATGAGGTCCCGTTGGACGAGCACAACATGAGTACCTTGATGCTGGAGAAGGAGGACCTCGGCTACCTCTGGTCGTTCGAGACTCACGCCGACTGGCTGGAGCCGCTCCAGGCGGCCGTCGCCCACGACGCCGACGCGTCCCGCGCGTGCGCCGCGATACCGGGCGGCGGCACCACGGACCACCCGCTGGCCGAAGCCGCCGACGAAGGCGAGGGCGACCTGGCGCTTCGGCTGGCTGATGCTATGCCGGTCGATCGGGGGGATGGGGTGCTCGTGGTGTACCTCAGCGACCTGCCGCGCGCCGACGACCTTGCGCTCTATGCCGACCTCGGCGTGGTCACCGTGGTGGTGCCCTTTGCCGACATTCCCGCTCCACTGCGGGCCGCGGCCTCCACCCTCGGCCTGCGGCTGGTCGACTGGGAGCGACGTAACGCCTACCGGGAGCCGCGCCCTCAGTGGCGGCTTGTCCGGCGCGTACCGGCCGCCGACGTCTATGTCCGCGAGTGCGTCGTCCGCTGCCTGGTGCCGCTGGCCGGAGTGGCCCCGGCAGCGGCTGAGGCGATACTCGAAGATATCGGCCGAGCCTGCGTCGAGGCGACCGAGTGGCTCGGCAAGCCGGCCGACATCGGAGGCGGAGCCAGCGCACGCTGGCTTCAGCTGCGCGCCGCTCCCACACCCGAGGCAGCGATCGCACTGGCCGACCGATTGGCCGACCTGGCGGCGAAGTTCGACCAGCCGGACGGGACCTCATGAGGGCACTGACCCCCAGGCCCGGCAGGACCCTGGCAGTGAGCCGTGAGGAGGGGTTGCGCTGCTCGGACGACGACTTCTTGCGTGTGGACACTTACCAGGGAGCGCCAGCGACCATGGTGCGCTTCCGAGCGATGAACCCCTTCCACTTCGTGCCTGAATGGCGCATTCCGGTGCCGGGGCTGGACGACTACGCCCAGTCCCTGGAGAGCGTCTGGCAGGCTCTCAAGTTGGTCGACGGGCACACCGATCTCCCCATGCTCCACACGCCGCCCGTGAAAAGGCCGCCCGACCAGGAACGTGGCCCGGGATATGACTACGCCGCTTCTGTCTTCCGCTTTGGCGACCACATGCTCGACCTGGTGACCGCTCGCTACCTCATCTATTTACCGACCTACCTCTACCTCCTCGACCGGCTGGTACCCGAGTCCGTGGTGGAGGAGATCCTCGGCACCCTCGCCGGCGGCGGAGGCGTGGTCTTCTACGACTGGGACGCCAATCACGACATCGAGGACACCAACGGCTCGTTCAGCCACTCCGCCATCCTGTCCTCCTGGTTCGGCGGGACGCTCCACCCCGACATACTCGACCGCCGCGAGCGCTGGCTTGCCCGACACCAGGACCGCTGGCGGCCCGAGATGGTCACCGCACTCCCCCTCGCTCGCTACCAGCAGTCGCACGGACTCTGAAAGGCTCGCCATGCAGATACCCCGACGCCTCGCTGGCTCGTTGTACTGGCAGGGACAGCGGTTGCGCGGTCGCGCGCCTGTGCGCGAGCGGCTGGAGTGGCTACGCGGCAACCAGGAGCGGTCGCCCGAAGAAATTGCCGAGCTCCAGTTCGAGAAGCTGAGGGAGATCGTAGGGCACGCCTATCGGACAGTGCCCTACTACCGCCGGGTCATGGACGAGCGGGGACTACGCGAACTGGACAGTCCCGCAGACCTGCGTCGGCTGCCGCTGCTGAGCCGCGACATCCTGATCAACGAGCAGGACCGGCTCGTCTCCGACGAGGCCGACATTGCCACCTGCCAGACCAATTTCTCCTCCGGGTCGACTGGTCGACGCGCCCAGTTCAAACAGGACCTGGACTTCCGCATGTGGATGCGGGCCCACCAGCTGCGCACCTACGAGTGGTGCGGGAACTGGCGGCTGGGAGATCCGTTCGCGCTGCTGTGGGGCTCGGAGATCTTCTGGTCCTTCAAGCAGGTGATCGACCAGGTGGACAATCTGCTCTCCAACCGCCGCGAATTCAATACCTTCCGCCTCTCCCGGGCCCTGGTGTCCAAGCTGCTCAACGAACTGTCGACCTTCCGCCCGACGTTGGTGAGCACCTATGCCAACGCCATGCATCTCATCGCCAAGGAAGCCGAGCGGCGTGGCAGCCGTATTCCAGGCCTGCGCGCGATCCAAGGCACCTCCGAGCCACTACCCCCCGCGCTCCGCGAGACCATGCGCCGGGTCTTCGACTGCGATGTCTACGACAAGTACGGGATGCGCGAGACCAACATCGTCTCCCATGAGCACCCGGGTGGCGGACAAATGCTGATCCAGGCCGAGAACGTCTTCGTGGAGGTCCTCGACGACCGCGGCGAGCCGTGCGCCGACGGCGAAAAGGGAAGGGTGGTGGTCACCACGTTGAACAACAGATCGATGCCGTTGCTGCGGTACGAGACCAGCGACATCGCCGCACTGCTGAAGCGCACCGGCGAGCTACCCTATCCCGCGATGAGTACGGTGGCTGGCCGCCGCCAGGACCTGATCCGCACCCCTACGGGGGACCACGTTGACGCATACCTCTTCTCTTATCTCTTCATGCGCTTCCCAGAAATCCACTGGTTCCAGGTGGTGCAGACTGAGGTCCACGCGCTGAGAATCAAGGTGTACGCGCCCCACGGCCTGCGGCAGGATACGGTGCGCACCCTCGTGGAGCGCATCCACCACCACACCGGTCACCCGTTCCGGGTGGAGTTCGAGACGCTCGACGAGATGCCCGAGTCGTCCACCGGTAAATTCCGGCTCTGCGTCAGCGAGTTGGGCGGGACGACAGAGGAACCGGCATGACCGCCAGCCGGCTCCGCACCCGTGTCGTCGTAGTGACCGGCGCGCCCGGTGTGGGCAAGACAGAGGTCGGGCGGCTGCTGGTGCGGCGCTACGACCGATCAGCTGCCTTGATCGATATGGACGCCATGGCGGACGTCTACCCCTGGGCGGCCGACGAGCGTACCTACGCCCTGATGGCCCGAAACCTCCGTGCCTGTCTGGAGTCCTATCTGGAGTGGGGCGCTGAGGTGGTGGTGATTACTGGGGTCTTGCTGCCGGGCCGGCTCCTGGACCATGTGCCGTTCCTGCGCTCAGACCCCCGCCTGCGGTGGGTCTGTTACGGCCTGCGGGCCAGTCGTGCCCAGCTGACCAGCCGCGTCGCCGGGGACCCAAAGGTGCAGGAGGCGGAGGGGCGGCTGTCCTGGAGCCACCTGGACAACGAGGTCCCTGGCGTGCCCGAGGTCCGCCAGGTGCACACCGACCCCCTGTCCCTCGCCGAGGTCGTGGACCATATCGCGGCCCGCGAGGCGGCCGAACTCGCGCCGCGTTCCGCCACCGACCTGTCGGCGCGGCATGCCGCCGGAACAGCCCGGGGCGCGGGTCGCACGGTGACCGTGCCGGTCGCCAAGGCGCGCGAGGTGTGCGCGGCGGCGCTCCGCCGCATCGGCTTCCCCTCCGAGTCAGCGGCAGCAACGGCCGACGAGCTGGTCGCTGCCGAACGCGCGGGCCTGCCCTCGCACGGCCTGCTGCGGGTCCCCGAGTACGCCGACGCGGTGCATATCGGCGACATCGTGCCGACCGCGCGGGTCAAGGTCGTGAGGCGCGGCCCGCACGCGGCGCTCCTCGATGCGGGGCATGCTCCCGGCACGGTTGTGAAACGTCACCTTGAGAGGGAGCTCGGCCGTGCCGCCACCGAGGGGCCCACCGTAGTGGGGCTGCGCGCGGCCGGACACCTGGGGCGGCTGGCCACATTGGGCAGAGCCGTTGCGGGGCGCGGCCTGATACTGATGGGCTTCGTCAACTACTCCGGCGGCGGCCGGAAGGTGGCGCCCCTCGGCGGTACGACGGGGCGTTGGGCGACCAACCCGCTTGTGTTTGCCTGCCCGGCGCCGCCGGGACCAGCGGTCGTGGTGGACATGAGCACCAGTGCAGTAGCCGAGGGCACTGTCCGCGCGGCCCTGCTCGCCGGTGAGAAGCTCGCCGACGGGCTGCTCAGGGGTGACGATGGCCGCTGGATCAACGACCCGGCCCAGCTGTACACCGAGCCCCCGGGCGCCGCTCTCGCCCCGTTGGGCGGGCCCGCAGAACACAAGGGCCACGCGCTGAGCGCCTTCGTCGAGTTGATGGCGGGTGTGGTGGCCGGCTCAGGGCACGTGGGGGCGCCCCGGGCGTTCGGCAACGGCGGGCTGTTCGTCAGCTTCCCAGTGGATGGCCTCGGCAAGACGCCAGCCGAGGTCGGCGAGGCCGTCGTCCTGTTGGAGGAACACCTGCGGCAGTCCCCGCTGGCTCCCGGGCGCGCCACGCCCCGGCTCCCCGGCCGCGCCGTTGCCCACTCATCACGGTCCGACGTCCTGCGGGTGCCGGGTGACGTGTGGCGGGCCGTCGGCGAGCTGGCCGGGTATGCCACGGTCGGCAGCGGTGAGCCATAACCGCGACGCGTTTGCCGACACGGGGGAGACCTGCCCAGCCCTTCGGTCCTTCTGCCACAAAGCCATCCGAGGCGGGAACTCCCGCCCTGCGAAAGGGAGCCCACATGCGAACTCATAGAGGCCTCGTCCGCGACCAGCAGCAAGGGGAGCACGCGCGAGAGAGTCAGGGGCCCACGCTCGGAGTCTTCATGCTGACCGGCAGCAGCATGCTCGCCGAGACCTGCGCGACGCTGCCCTTGGACTGGGTGGTGCTGGACATGGAAGCGTCCCCCATGACCAAGCAGGACGCTCTGCACATGCTCCAGGGACTCGAGGGCAGCACCTGCGCCGCCCTGATCCGTGTTCCCTTCCTCGACCAGCACCTGATCGAGCACGCCCTCGATATGGGGGCGAGAGGGGTGGTGGTGCCCAAGGTCAACACAGCTGATGAGGCCGAACGCGCTGTGCGCGCCTGCCGCTTCCCGCCCCAGGGGAACCGTGGCATCAACCCGGTGCGTGCCTCTGGTTACTTCAGCGACGTCCCTGGCTATCTGCGGCGTGCCAACGCCGAGACTGTCTGTGTCCTCCAGATCGAGTCGGCCGAGGCCGTTGAACGGGCCGACGAGATCGCCGCCGTTGAAGGCGCTGACGTGCTCTTCATGGGCATGGGGGACCTCTCCATGGCTCTCGGGCAGCCGACCGTGATGACGGGACCCGCGATGGACCGGGCGAGGGCCGCCGTACTCTCCGCCGCCCACGACCACGGGAAGCGCGCCGGGATCTTCGCCTACAGCCTCGAACTGGCCAAGGAATACGTGGCGGAGGGATTCGACATGATCGCCTTTGGCAACGACATCAAGCTCTTCAGGGAGGCCGTCCAAGCAAGCCTTGGGATGTTGCACTAGCTCGCCACCCTCAAGGTCCGGCCCCGTCCCGCTCCCGCGCGACGTTTCCCGGAGGCCGACTGTGGCAGCGAACCGGCGGGGGCGGCGAGTACGCGCGTTGGGCGGGGGAGAGAAGGAGGGTTTGGCGGGGGCCGACGAGTGCCCCATTGGTGCGGCCGTGGCCTTCTGATGTCGTAAGGGGAGAACAGTGGACAAATGGGACCCGACGGCGGTGCTGCCCTGGGAGCTGGGCGAACCGGCACAGGTGCCCCCGCTGAGCGGCGGGAGCATGGAGTGGCGTCCCCCCCGGGGTGAGACACCCGCAGGGTCGTTGGTGGCGGGTGCGGACCGGGCCGGTTTCACCATGCGGCGGTTCGCCCGCTGGCTGCGGGAGGCCGAGGTCCTCGACCAAGGCCCGATTGATCTCGCCGGCGCCAGCGTGATGCTGCCGCACGGGATGCGGATGATGCGCCGCTTCGACGCCATTGTCCGGCGCGCCTACGAACTGCGCGGCTATGAGGAGTACGACTACCCCCTGCTGGTGCCGGACTCGGTGCTCGAACCCAGCCGCGGAGTGATCTCCCTCGACAAGGCCCTGATCTTCGCGGGCGACGACATCGACTGGGCCGAAGGCCGGAAGCGCATGGTGTTGACCCCCACCGGTGAGGGCGCCGTCTACACCCACTGGGCCCGGCTGGTCCGCACGAGAAGGGACCTGCCGATACGCACCTATCGGCACACCAAGTACTTCCGCCCAACCCGCTCGGGGCGCAGTGTGTTCCGGGCCATAGAGGCGTCCGACATCTACGAGTTCCAGGCATGCTTTGCCGATCGGGTGAGCGCGGCCGAGGGGTTTGCCGTAGGTCTTGCGATGGCCAGGGAGGTCTGCGCGGCCGTCCACGTGCCGGTGCTGTGGGGCACCAGGCCGCCGTGGACCAACAACACGGGCGTGGCTGAGGCGACGGTGGGCGGTGATGTGCCGTTGCCGACCGGGTCGACCCTCCAGGTGAGCAGCGTGTACCGGCAGGGGCAGCGCTTCTCCCGGCTCTATGGCGTCGGCTACCGCGAGGGCGGCCAGCTCCACCACACGCACCATGTCACGGGCGCGCTCTCCCGTCGGTTGGTGCTGGTTCATCTGCTGCTCGGCATGGACGCCGATGGCGCCTTGGTGGTTCACCCCGACCTGGCGCCGACCGAGGTGGCCCTCACCCTCGCGGGCGGCGACCCGGCAGAGCGGACTGCGGCCGAGGCTCTCGCCGCTCGGCTGATCAGTGGCGGCGTGCGCTGTGAACTGGTGATCACCGCCGACCGCAAGGAGGTGGGCCGGCTGCACCGGCGCTGGCACCGCCAGGGCGTGCCGATACGGGTCTACCTACAGCCGCGCCGCACGGTGAACGAGCGCACCCGAGCTGTCGTGGTGCGCGCCGACACCCGTGAGGAGGCCGTCCTCCTCACTGACGACCTCGCCCCGCTTGCCGAGCTGTTGCCGACGGCCGTCAAGGAGGTCGGTGTCGGCTACCTCGCTCGCACAAGGGGATTTGTGCGTGGTCAGTGTCAGCCCGTCGACAAGGGCACCATCCGTGAAGTGCTCACCGAACGCGCGGTGGCGGTCGCGCCGTTGAGCGCCACGCGGGAGGCTGTGGAGGCCGTGGCGTCCTGGGGCCTCGGCGAGGTGTTGAGCTTGCGGCGGGCCGAGGAGCCCTCCCCATGTGTGATTACCGGCGAACCCACGTACACGGTCGCCTATGTCTCTCCCCGGATGTGACCGGGGAAGCGCAGCGGCGAGCGGGCGCGCTCAACTGCGACACAACTGAAGGGCATGGAGATATGACGCCTTCTTGGGATAAGTCATTTGAATCGATTCTGCGTTCCCTCCTGCGAGGGTTGTCGGATGACGCGCCCTTGAACCCCGATCAAGATCTGGCTTCACTCGGGCTCGATTCCATGGCCAGCGTCGAGCTGCTACTGAATTTGGAGGAGACCTATGCCATAGAAATCCCCGACGAATTGCTCCAGCCGGCTACCTTTGCTACCGCCGGAGCCTTGTGGCAGGCGGTCTCCGGGCTGCGTTCGGTGGAGCCGAAGGCATGACATCCACTCGACGAGAATATAGTCGCGCTGACGACGTACCGTCGTACGTTACGGAGACGCTGCGGAAGCATGCAGCTCAAGCTGACGAGAATGCCGCCTTCCCAGTCCAGAGCATGGAAGCGGTACGCACGTCAGGGCTGCTCGGCTTTCTCGTTCCCAGGGAGTACGGTGGTCTGGGAGGAGACTTGCGCGAGCTGGTGCGAATCGCCCAGCAGTTGGCCGGGGCCTGTCTGAACACGGCGACCATATGGGCAATGCATTGCCAGCAGACCGACGCCATAGTGCGCTTCGGCACACGCAAACTCCAGGAAGATCTGCTTCCCTCGATAGCGCGAGGGGAAACCTATCTTGCGTCAGTCACCACCGAGGCGGTGAAGGGCTGGGGTTTTGTCACTGCCCAGTCCCCCGTGGTCCTCGGCCCAGATGGTCTCCATGTGGACCGTCGTGCCCCCGTCGTGTCGGGTGGCGCCCACGCTGATGGCTTCCTGGTGACGCTGAGGGCGTCCGAGGATGCCCCTGTTCACGAAGTATCCCTGGTGTACGTAGGGCGTAAGCAGGTGCGCATCGAGTCCACCGGAGAATGGAACACTCTGGGCATGCGGGGCATGGAGAATGTCTCGCTCAAATTGACTGGAACCGTACCGGAAAGCAATCTGATCGGCGGGCCGGGCGGCTTCCGTCGAGTGGCGGCTGAGAGCGCAATCCCGCTTGCTCATATCGGGCTTTCCGCGTGTTGGCTAGGAGCAGCGCGGCATTCCTTCGCCGAGCTCATCCGGCATCTCCGTCGCCCTCACCGTAACAGTGGTCCCGACCTCACCTCTGACCTGGTGAGGGAACGCCTTGCTCGAATCCGCCTTGACCTTGAGCTTGGCCATGGGTATCTCCAGAGGGTGACCGAAGAAGTGGCCGACGCGCGTGATGGAAAACGAGACCTGCGCGGCGAAGTGCTGCAGATACACTTGAACTCGTTGAAACTCGCCGCCTCGGACCTATCATTTCGTGCAGTGAACCGGATGGTGGAGTTGGCTGGAATGTCCACAGGGTATTCCGCGAACAGCCCAATTCCGCTTGAAAGATGTCTCAGGGATCTGAGGTCTGCAAGTCTCAACTATTCGAACGACCGGTTGTGGACGGCGAACGGAGCGCTGACACTGTGGGACGGTCCGGTAAGCCTGGCCTGATTGATTTGTGTAGTGCGGCCGCTGAGCCGCGACTGGAGGACTTGGTACGGCAGAGCGCGTACTTGGTGCCGGATCGCGAGGCTTTGCGGATCGGCAGGCATCGACTGTCTTACCAGCAGTTGATCTCTACGGCTGATCGCTGGGCGAGTGTCCTGCGGTCGGCTCATTCCAGGGGTGAGCCACGGCGTATTGGTGTCCTTGCCGACCGGACGTTGACGGGGTACCTAGGGATTCTGGCCGGCATGTGCGCTGGTGCAGCGGTATATCCACTCGCCCCCGACCTCCCGGTGTCCCGGCTTGCCGAGCTCCTGCGTGACCATGCTATGGACGCTCTGCTCACGGACGCGGTGTGCGCCGCGAAAGTGAAGGAGCTGTCCGAGACCGAAAGCGGGGTTGTCCCGACGGTTTTCGCACCGGAGGTGGGCAATTCTGTGTGGGGTGAGTCAGGTGTAACCCTTCTTACCGAGGGTGACGTCACTGTACTCCCTGCACGGCAGAAGGCCATGGATGTTGCGTACGTACTCTTTACGTCGGGCTCCACTGGGCGCCCCAAAGGCGTGCCCATCAAGCATGCGAATGTCTGCCACTTCATAGCCAGCGTCATGTCACGGTACGACTTCACGGAGAAAGACGTCTTCAGCCAGACCTTCGGCCTGACGTTTGACTTGGCGTTCTTCGACTTGTTCGCCGCATGGGCCTGCGGCGGCACGGTGGTTCACACCCATCCAGCGGCTCTGGCTCGGTTGCCGCAATTCGTAGAACGTGAGGGGATCACCGTTTGGTTCTCCGTACCTGGAACGGTCTCCGCTCTACAGCGCTCCGGTGGTCTGCCGGCGGGATCCTTGCCTTCGCTGAGGTGGAGCCTGTTCTGTGGCGAGACGCTGCTGCATGAGGACGCAGCCGCCTGGCAGCGGGCCGCCGGGAACTCAACCGTAGAAAACCTCTACGGCCCCACAGAGCTCACTATCGCCTGCACCGCATACCGTTGGGCGCCGTCGAAGCCGGTCGCAGGATCGCATGGCGTCGTGCCCATCGGCCATTTGTTGCCCGGCCATGACGCCGTGCTCCTTGACGAGACCGGCGGGCTGAATGCCTATGAGGGGGAGTTGTGCGTCACAGGTCCACAGATGTTCTCCGGATACCTACAGGCAGAAGACAATGAGGGACGTTTCCTCCGCAGGGACGGCCGCCTCTGGTACCGCACTGGCGATCTCGTACGCCGAAGCGACGAGGCAGGCTTCCTGTACCTGGGTAGAACGGACCATCAGATGAAGGTCCGGGGCCATCGCATTGAACCGGCTGAGGTCGAACAGCGCCTTCGTGTTGTGCCAGGCGTCGAGGAGGCTGTGGTTCTTGCAGTGGGAGAGGCGACCGATCGTCGTCTGGTTGCCATCTGCGGTGGTGACGCGTTGCATGCTTCCCTGATCGACAAGCGACTCCGTGACGAGCTGCCGCCGTACCTGATACCTGGTCAGTACATATTTCTCAACCAGTTGCCGCTGACCGATAGGGGAAAGATCGACCGCCAGGCTCTTGTCTCCTTGGCGCAGGCGTCGCAAGAAGTTTCTTCGAATTACAGCGGCTAACAAAATGGCCACATGGCCTTGCAGCTAATCAGGTTGAATTCAGTGTGATGTCCGACGGTCGTTACGAGTGGTGATCTCTGCGGTACGACGGCCTCATGTGGTATGCGCGAGGGGTGGGCACGGCGCAGATCGCGGCGGAGCTTCGGGTGACGGAGCGGTCGGCACGGCAGCCGCGGGCGGCGTAGCGATGCGGGGGTGTGGCGGCGGGGTCGATGGAGGTCGAACGGTTGCCGTCGGCGCATGGGCATCGGCTGGAGGCGCAGTTGCAGCGGGGCCCGCTGGCGCACGGCTTCGATCAAGGAGGACCAGGGCTGGACGCTCAAGTGGGTGGAGAGCGTGTAGCGGCTGCTCAGGTGGCACCGCTGGAGCTGTTAGGTGCCCGTGCGCCACGCGCTGGAACGCGACGAGGCAGGGATCGAGGTGGGGAGGCCGCGGGGTGTGGCCTCGGGCAAAAGTACCGCGCACGAGCTGGGCGCCCACATCTGCTTCGCGGACGGGACCGGTGCTTCGCGGACGGGACCGGCCAGTCGCTGATCCCGCCGAAGGGTGCACTTGGGCGCCGCCCGGGGCCAGGTCCCGTAGTGCGGGGTGGCCGGCCGGTGCGGCGGCGGGTGAACATCGTCGGCGCGGTGCGCCTGCGGTCCGGGCGCCGACCCGGATGTTCTTCAAGCTGCAAAGACTGGCTGGTCATCTTCCACCTGCCGCCGTACGCGCCGGAGCTCAATCCGCAGGAAAAGCTGATCGACGAACCGACATCGCCTATTCAGCCTGAGCATAGTAAAGCACAAACGGGAATCCGAAGGGTATGCGGGATGCAAGCTGCATGCTCAACCCGTGCGTGCAGCGTCGACAGATTCGTGAAGGTTCTGCTTTGCGCTTGATCAACCAGCTTCCATCCGGGTAGCATGCAATGGACTGGAATTAGTTGGATACTTGAGCATCACAGGGGATAGACGGCCAGGCGGGAATTCGCTGGCATGTCGGAGTTAGACGGAAGTCAGCAGATCGATCTGTACAGCGGTCATGGCGTCGATGTCACGTCTGCCGTTCTCGCATGGCGAGTTCCTTCCCGGCGGAGTAAACCGTATCGGGTAACATTTTCGAGGAATCAGCCACATATTTCGGAGGGAAAACTCGCGCGTCCGGGCAGACGGGGAGAAAGGATAGTTGTGGCTGGGTGGGTAGGAGAGGAAGCGCTCCACGGAATTCTTGACACGGCGGCCGGACGGTTTCCGGGACTGCCCGCTGTGCGCGATGTAGACGGCCGCTGGACGTACCGGGAGCTGTCGGGGGCCACCCGCGCCGTCGCGGACTGGCTGAAGCAGCGCGGCGTGCGAGCCGGGGACCGAGTCGTGACCCGGCTGCCCGCGAGCCGCGCGTTCACCGCTCTGGTGTACGGAGTGTCCCGGGTGGGCGCCACCTTGGTCCCGCTCGCCCCTACGACGACCGCCCACCAACTTGCCCCAATCCTGAAGGAAACGGAGGCTTGCACACTAATCGCCTCCGGCGGACTGGGAGAGCTGCCGGGCTTCTGCCACACTGCCGACGCCGCTGAGCTGGCCGCCGCTGTGGAGACTGTGAGCACATACCGTTCCTCGGCCGCCGTACGTGATCGGTCGCCGAATCCGGAGGTTCCACGAGCGCCCGCCCTGATCATCTACACCTCGGGGACGACCTCCCGCCCGAAGGGCATCGTCTGCCCGCACGATCGGGTGCTCTTCGCCGCCCGCGCGATCGCACAGTGCCTTGAGTACCGCAGCCATGACATCGTCTTCTGCCGACTGCCGCTTTCCTTCGACTACGGCCTCTATCAGCTCTTCCTTTGCGCCTTGGCAGGTGCCGAGCTGGTCCTGGCTGATGAGGGCAGTGACGTCACAGTGCTGCGTCAGCTGCGCCGCTCTGATGCGACAGTCGTCCCCCTGGTCCCCTCGCTGGCAGCGATGCTTATCACGCTCGCCGCCCGGGAGCGCACCCAATCCGGCGCCGGCCGTGCCGTACACAACACGGTGCGACTGTTCACCAGCACCGGAGCGAAACTCCCCCCGCACCTCGCCCGCACATTGCGCGACACGTTTCCTGGAGCCCAAGTCTGCCCGATGTACGGCATCTCCGAATGCAAGCGCGTCTCCATACTCCCGCCGGACCAGGCCTCCCTGCGTCCCGAGTCGGTTGGGCGCCCGTTGCCCGGCACCACGGTGACCATCCTCGACTCCGACGGCATGGCCGTGCCGCCTCGCGTGGTAGGAGAGATTGTGGTTGACGGCCCCCACGTGATGGACGGGTATTGGCGCAGCTCTGGCGCGACTGCGCGGATGTTCCGGACCACGCCGGGCGTCCCGCGGTTCCGGCTCCACACCGGCGATTACGGGTACCTCGATGAGGAGGGATACCTCTACTTCTCCGGACGGCGTGACGAGATCTTCAAGCGACGTGGCGTGCGCATGAGCACACTGGAGATCGAGGCCGCTGCTCAGTCGGTGCCCGGAGTACGTGACGCGGTGGTGCTCGTCCCGGTAGACGAGAACGAACTCTCCTTGTTCGTGACCGGCACGGCACGGCCTGCCATGGTGCTTGCCGAACTCGCCGCCCGGCTGGGGCTGGCCCGAACCCCCACGCGCTGCATGGTGCTCGACACCATGCCTGTGACCGCGAACGGAAAAGCCGACCGGCAGGCCCTGCGTACCTTGCTCGACGCGGACGCCTCGGAAGCGGACTGGCATGCCTGACTTCGACGCCATAGCCGAGACGTACGGCACACCGGCATACGTGTACGACCTGGATCGGTTGGAGCAGGCATACGACGACCTCGTACGCACACTCCCCACGGGCTCTCTCATCTACTACTCCCTGAAGGCCAACCCACATCCCGCACTGGTGCGGCGCCTGGGCGGCCTCGGCGCCCGTCTTGAAGTCAGCTCCGCAGGCGAACTGGCTGCCGTCATCGCCGCCGGACAGTCTTCCCAAAACGTGCTGTACACCGGGCCAGGCAAGACTCCCGAAGAACTCGGCGGGGCACTGGCAGCGGGCGTACGTCTCTTTTCCGCCGAGTCCTTCGCGGACATTCGCCAGATCGGTGCTGCCGCCGAACGGCACAGTGTGCGCGTTGACTGCCTATTGCGGGTCAACGCGCCGGATGCGGTTGGCGGCAGCGGGCTCCGCATGACGGGCACTTCGTCTCAGTTCGGCCTCGACTATGAACAGTTGGTGGCCGAGTGGTCCGCCTTCCGGCCACCAACCACTGTCACAGTGCGGGGTTTCCACTTCTTCCCTCTGACCAATGCCCGCGACGAGGCGACACTGCTGGACGAGATGACCCAGAGCATCAGGTGCGCGGCACAGCTGTCCCATCAGCTCGGCATCCCGCTGGAATTACTCGACTTGGGCGGCGGTTTTGCCGCACCGTACGCGGTCCCCGGGGGCCGCCCGCAGTACGTGAGCCTGCGGGCGGGGCTGCAGAAGGCGCTCGAAAAGTGGCTTCCAGAGCGGGACAAGGGACGACCGTTCCTTGCCTTCGAGTCAGGGCGCTACCTAGTTGCCGACTGCGGGACCCTCCTGGCGTCCGTCATTGACGTCAAGGAGAGTAAGGGCCGCACCTTCGCGATCCTCGACGCCGGCATCAACGCACTTGGCGGGCTGTCCGCCACAGGTCGGCTGCTGCCGGTCAACGTCGGCCCGGAGTCCACCGGACAGCCGGGACCCACGTTCACCGCCGATCTGGTCGGGCCGCTGTGCACCCCACTGGATCGGCTGGGACGGCAAGTGAAACTCAATGGCCTGACACGAGGTGACGTCCTGCGCGTTCCGAACACCGGCGCGTACGGCTTGACCGCCAGCCTGCTCGGTTTCCTCAGCCGACCGGTCGCCACCGAAGTGGTTGTCTCGTCTGGACGCGTCGAAGGAATAAGCCGTCTGGCGCTTGTGAGGACGACCGAAGGAGAAATGCAGCAGTGAGGCTTCCCTGGGACGAATGCTTCTCTTTCGGGGAGACAGGTCACATAGTTACCTTTGCTGTTCAGAGCCGGGAGATGGAAAAATGGACAAAATAGTGATTCACTTCGAAGGTAAGCGCGGCGCGATCGCCCCCCTTACGTGGGCACAACGGAGGACTTGGCGAGGCTCCCGCCTCAAGTACCGGTCGTTCGCGTATGTCCAATCTATTCCGCCAGGGAAAAGTCTCCGCGAGGTCAGTGACGCTGCCAAATGGGCATTCGAGGAGTTTGAGTCCCTGAGAACGGTATTTCCGTTGGGGGCCGATGGCGATCCTCGCCAAAAGGTTGAAAAAGTCGGATCAGTGGAGATCCCGATAATTCAGGCCGGAGCGTCTGTCGAAACTGATATTCAAAGTGCAGTACAGCGCCTCAAGGCGGAACGCTTTGATATTGCAACCGAGCTCGGGGCCTTGTTCGCCATAGTGACGTGCGTAAACGTTCCAACGCATCTTATTTGTCTGGTTTCCCACCTTGCCGTCGATGGTCACGGTTGCAGGGCACTAGGAGTGGCGCTCGATAGCTACTTTTCCGGGGAGCGCGAATGGTCATCGACGCCTGGAATGCAGCCAGTGGACCGAGCGCAGCTAGAGCAATCGACGAGGTGGCAAGAAAAGAGCGCTCGCTCCCTCGAATACTGGAAGTCGGTACTAGAAAAGCTTCCACAAGACGGCGGTCGGGCAGCAGTAATGGATTCTTGCGCGCTGAGGGCTGCTGTTTCAGTCATCTCAAAGAAGTATGCAATGAGTGCATCCGCTGTCTACCTAGCCGCTGTTTCGGTGGTTTCCGGCGCACTCATCGGGCGGGACAAGTCCTCCTTTCTGTTGCCAGCATCCAATCGATTGAGCCAGGAAGAACGTTCATTCGTCGGGGAGCTTGTGCAATTTGCTCCTGGGGTGCTGGAATCGCTCAACATGCCTTTCGAGGCAATAGTTAAGGATGCTTGGAAAGCAAGCCTCAGGGGTTACGGATCCAGTCACTACGATGAGAAGGCTCTTCAAGTGATGCTCACGGACCTCGACGAAGGGAGAGAGTGTAAAAGAGCTTTCGACTTGTCATTCAATGACATGAGGGATTCCACGGAAGGGGAGACCTACGGTGGCGTAGTGGAAGAGATTCACGATCTCGCGAAACTGACGAAAATCGAATTGCGCGAACATGTATATCAAGGCGGAACTCGTTTCCTGTCTTTCGCCCTCCGGTGTGAGGTCAACGAAATACTCACGATCTCTGTTCACGACTCGTACTTCCCGCAGTTTCCTATACGGCGCATTTTGCTGGCAATTGAGGCTCTAGTGGTCGGAATAGCCATGGAGAATGCGGAGCCGCTTCATTACCCCATGCGATTCGTGAGAGCTTACCTGGCATCTCAAGAGGAGACAGTCAATTGAGAGTTGGAGGCGTCTCGGCGAAGTGAGAGACCCGAGGTTCCCCATGCAGATACCCGATCGCCGAGGGGAGTGTCAGTGGAGAAGATTGCACATAAGGGCGTAAGGCTGGGCGCGGCCGTGGGCGGCCGTCTCGCCGACCACCGTGCCGCCAGGCGGAGCGAGAGTCGATGACCGGAGAATCATCCGCCAGTCCGGGATGGGTTCGGCGCCTGTGGGCTCACATGCTCTGGCGCCGCAAGGCAATGGCGCTCTCACTGCTCGGTGCGGTACTCGGTAGCGTCTACATGATCACCATGCCCATGGTCGTACGGCAGATCGTCGATGGCGTCATCGTCAGCCATGGGTCGGCGTTGTGGCCGTGGCTGGCCTTGGTCCTAGCGGTCGGCGCCGCTATGGTCGGCTTTGAATGTCTCCGCCGTTTGTATGGTGCTCGCCTTGCCCTTGAAGTTGAGTTCGACCTGCGCAATGCCATGCACGGAGAACCGCGACCGCATTCCGACGGGTCAGCTCGTCGGACGAGCCAATTCCGATACTGCCCTGATCCAGGGGGCTGCTCAACTACTTCCCGTTCCTTAGCAGCGATGCCCTGCGGGTGGTGCTGTCGGTCGGGGTGATGCTCTTCCTGTCCCCATTGCTGGCCATCGTCAGTATCATTCATCGTGCCAATCGTGCTCGTGGTCTCCTACAGAATGCGCTGGAAGGTGTTCCCCGCCACTTGGGACGCCCAGCAGCGTGTAGGCGACGTCGTCCAGATCGTCGACGAGGACCTCAACGGGGTACGGTCCACCGAGATTCGGGTCTGCTGCCATGAGTCGAAGACCTGCGAAAGCTGTTCGACCGGTGAGAAGAATAGGCCGGTGTAGAGGATGAACGCGATCAGGTATCGCTGACCTCATGAAGAACAGCCTCACCCCAGACTCAGAGGACCCCGAGAAGACTGGTCAGCTGTCCGGTGAGGTGGTCATCGACGACGTGCACTTCTCCTACCCGACCAAGGCGATCCGGCGCGGATGCACCCCGGAACGCAGCGGCCCGCAAGACGTCCAGAGCCTTCAGCACGCCGGCGCCCTGGCGGCCAAGCCACGGAGGCGTCGCGCGGTATCAGCCTGCGCATTGCGCCCGGCGAGACGGTCGCGCTCGCTGGCGCAACAGGCGCGGGTAAGTCGACGACCATGAAGCTGGTGGCACGGTTCTACGATCCAGGCGACAGTGCCATCCGCGTCGATGGCCACGATCTCCGAACGCTCGACCTGCTGCCGTACCGGCGCCAGCTCGGATACGTGCCTCAAGAAGCGTTCCCGTTCACCGGGTCGGTTCGCGGCACATCGCCTACGGCCGGCCCGGCGCAAGCGACGCCGAGGTCGAGGCAGCGGCCCGGGCGGTTGGTGCCCACGACTTCATTGCCGGGCTGCCCGGCGGCTATCTGCACGAGCTGGCCGAACGTGGCCGATCCCTGTCGGCCGGGCAGCGTCAGCTCATCGCGCTGGCCAGGGCCGAACTGGCCGACCCCCTCTTGCTCTTGCTGGACGAGGCCACCTCCAACCTCGACCTCGCCGCAGGGGCCCGGTTGCAACGGCGATGCAGCGCGTCTCGCACGGCCGGACCACGATCGTGATCGCGCACCGCCTACAGACGGCCCGGACTGCGGATCGCATCGTCGTGCTCGATGGCGGCCGGATCATCGAGGTCGGGCCGCACGAGGAGTTGCTCGCCGAGGGCGGCAAGTACGCCGCGATGTGGCAAGCGTTCGAAACGGCCAGCCATGCCAAAGCGCGCACCGCGCTCGAAACGTAGGCCTTGCGTTTACTGAGCTCTTTCAGCGTGGCCACTGATCGGGTGATGGGATCGGTGCCCGCAACGCACGAGGCTCCCGTGCCGTTGGGGGAGGTGTTCGAAGTCTCAACCCTCAGGCACAGGAGCCGCGTTGGTGCCGTATTCTGCCGCACTCGACCTGCCCCATGCCCTGGTCGAGTGGGTCACCATGCTCATCGTCACTCTTGAGGGTGACCGCCGCTGCAAGTTCTCGCCGCACCAGCGTGCCCTGGTCGGCCTGGTGTACCTGCGCCGGCACGACACCCTCGCCCAGCTCGCGGTCGGGTTCGGTATCTCCGTCAGCACCGCCCACGCCTATACGACAGCAGTCGTCGACCTACTCGCGAACCACGCCCCCGGGCTCCTGCGGGCTCTCGCGAAGCGGCGGACGTTGGCCTCAACATGGGGCGAGGAACCTGGAGTTGGATCGTTCCGGACGGGCTGTGGGAGATTGTGAAGCCGTTGATCCCTCCGTCCGGGGTGCGGTCGCAGGGCGGCGGAACGCAGGACACGCCTCATGAGACGTTGTTTGCGGCGATCGTCTACGTCCTGGTGAGCGGGTGCGACTGGCGCGCCTTGCCGCCGTGCTTCGGGATATCGAAGTCGACGGCACACCGACGGTTCCTGATCTGGTCCAGAGCCGGTGCCTGGGGCCGACTGCACGAGGCCGTACTGCACCGACTGGACGACGCCGGCCTCGTCGACGCCACCCGCGTCGCCCTGGACACCGCGCACGTCCGCGCTAAAAGGGGGCGAACACACAGGTCCGCGCCCCCTGGACCAGGGCAAGCCGGATTCCAAGATGCACATCCTGTCGGACGCGAACGGCCTGCTCCTCATCGTCGGTGTCTCGGCCGGCAACGTCCACGACAGCGAAGGGCTGAAGCCCATGGTCGAGGGCCCACCAAACGTACACGACCCGTACCGCGGCCACTAGTTCAAGCCGCAGCGGCTGCACGCGGACAAGGCGTACGACGTTCTCCACCTGCGGAGATGGCTAACTGCGACGCCAATGCCAACATCGAAGCCGCCGTCGTGCACACCCTTGCCACCTGCGAGTGGGTGAAGAAGGGGCAGCCGCTCTGCCTGATCGTCGACTCCGCACCGGCAAGTCACACCTGCTGATCGCGCGCACCGAGGCCGAGATGGCAGACTTCCGCGGGAAGTACACCCTGGCAACCAAGCCCGTCAACGAACTAGTCGAAGCCGCGGACGAGAAGCAGCTGACCAAGACGATCGCCCGCTACGGACGTGTCGATCTTTCATGCATCGACGAACTCAGCTACATGAACTCCACAAGCACGGTGTCGAACTGTTGTTCCAGGTTCTGGCCGCGCGGGAGGAAAAGCACAGTGTCGGCATCGCCTCCAACGAAGCCTTCGGCGGCTGGACCCAAGACGTTCACCGATCCCTAGCTCTGCACGGCTATCAGCGACCGGCTGACCTTCAACAAACCGTTAGGAATCGTTACCGAGAAGGATCCACTATAACGTTAGGCCGCCACTAGCGACTCCAGACCGCCGTGGAGGTTTGCGGACCCGGTATCCTCATGCGATCCGCACCGTAAACCTGGAGAGCTGTCATGGTCCTGCGTATGTCCCGGCTGATGCTCAAGACGTTGCCTGATGACCCGGCTGGTGCCGAGACCGCGAGCCACAAGCTCCTGGTCCGCGCTGGGTATGTCCGGCGTTCAGCAGCCGGGCTCTGGACCTGGCTGCCGATCGGCAAGAAGGTACTGGAGAATTTGACCCGGATCGTACGCGAGGAAATGGACGCCATCGGCGGGCAGGAGATGCTGGCGCCCGCGCTGGTGCCGCGCGAACCCTACCAGCTCACGGGCCGTTGGGACGAGTACGGTGATCAAATCTTCCGGCTCAAAGACCGCAGGGGTGGAGATTATCTGCTTGCCCCGACGCTCGAGGAGATCTTCACTCAGGCGGTTAAAGACCAGTGCACGTCCTACAAGGACCTGCCGTTGATCCTCTATCAGATCGGGAACAAGTACCGCGACGAGGCGCGTCCCAGGTCGGGTGTGCTGCGCGGCCGTGAGTTCCAGATGAAGGACTCGTACTCCTTCGACACGACCGACGAGGGCCTGGCGGAGTCGTACCGGCTGCACCGCGAGGCGTACATCCGCATCTTCGAACGGCTCGGTTTCGACTTCCGGATCGTGTCCGCGGTGTCTGGGGCCATGGGCGGCTCGGCGTCGGAGGAGTTCATCGCCCCGGCAGAGGCGGGCGAGGACACCTTCGCGGACTGCCCGACGTGCGGCTACGCGGCCAACACAGAGAAGGTGACGGTCGGTAAGATCCTGGTCGAGGATGGTGACCACCCGCCTCTGGAGGAAGTGGACACCCCGGATACGGCGACTATCGAGGCTCTGGTCGAGGTTCTGGGTGTGTCGGCGTCGGCGACGCTGAAGAACCTCCTGGTGAAGGTGGATGGCGAGATTACGGCTGTCGGCGTGCCGGGCGACAGGGAAGTCGACCTGGGTAAGCTGGGCGAACACCTCTCCCCGGCGATCGTCGAGCTGGTCACCGCAGAGGACCTCGCCGAGCGGCCGGACCTCGTACCCGGTTATGTCGGGCCGCAAGGACTGGACATCCGCTATATTGCCGACCCCCGGATCGCGACCGGCACGGCGTGGGTGACCGGCGCGAACAAGGAAGGCGTTCACGCCCGCAACGTCGTCGCCGGGCGGGACTTCGAGGTCGACGAATATCTGGACGTCGTCGTCGTCCAGCCTGGCGACCCGTGCCCGAACTGTGGCTCCGGACTCCGGCTCGGCCGGGCCATCGAGATTGGCCACATCTTCCAGTTGGGACGCAAGTACGCCGACGCTTTCGAGCTGGACCTGCTCGGTCAGAACGGTAAACCGGCCCGGGTCACCATGGGCTGCTACGGCATCGGCCTCTCCAGGGGCGTCGCCGCCCTCGCGGAGCAGACCCACGACGAACACGGACTGTGCTGGCCGCGTGAGATTGCTCCGGCTGATGTCCATGTCGTCTCGGCGGGAAAAGCGTTGCAGAGCGAGCTGGCGCTCACCATCGCCCAGAAACTGGACGCGGCAGGCGTGCGGGTGCTGTTGGACGACCGGGTCGGAATCTCCTCTGGGTCCAAGTTCGCCGACGCCGACCTCCTCGGGGTGCCGACCATCCTCATCGTGGGACGGGGAGCCGCGGACGGCGTCGTCGAACTGAAGGACCGCCGTTCCGGTGAGCGGGAGGAACTCACGGTAGACAACGCCGTGGCGCGACTCTCCGCGTGACCGGCAGGGAAATCCGTCTCGTAGGAACCGCGCACTCCATGGCGGTCAGCGGATCCTCGCCGACGAGGTAGTGGCCGCTCTCTGCGGCCTGGACGCTGCCGCCTCGGCCCGCATGGAGTTCACGGCGCGCTTCTCCAAGCGCTCTTCCGGGGACACTCAGAACCTTCCCGTCGTCTCCCTGAAAGACCACGCCGAGGACACGCTGGGGGCGCTGATCAGCCGCACGCTGGACTTCGCGCCCAGCACTTCGCCGTGCGCCGCGTGGCACGGAGGCTTCTGTTCAGTAGACCCTCAGCGAAGTCGTGAGCGCGGTCGGGGCACTCGAAGATGCCGAGTTCTACCTCAAGGCAGGCGGCAAGGTCGCCCGCATCGACACCTGACGCTTGGGCGCGGCGCCGACTCACCTACGTGAGTCGGCGCCGTTCTGTTTGCCGATCAAGTGATCAAGGCGCGATGTATTTAAAACCCGAAATGCGATAGGCTATGTTGATCTTGTAGCCTCTGACGCGGCCAGTTCTGGATGCCCTACCCGACCATTGTGGGAATCGGCCAGAGAACCGTCGTTGAGCAATACTCAAGACCCGGAGATCAGCCCTGGGAGGGACGCGGAAAGCGTACCTTCCCCATTGATCCTGTGATGGTTACCGAGTAGGCCCGCGTTCGCAGCGAGGGTCGGGCTGGTGGTCCGCAACGGCTACCACCAGCCGCGGACCGTGGTCACCGCCGCCGGGCAGGTGGAGGTGAAGGCGCCGCAGGTGAACGGCCGCCGCATCGATGAGAAGACCGGGGAGCGCAGGCGGTTCTCCTCCGAGATCCTGCCGTCCTGGTGCCGCAAGTCGCCGAAGAGCTCCGAGGTGCTGCCACTGCTGTATCTGCACGGCCTGTCGTCCGGGGACTTCGTTCCGGCGCTGGAGCAGTTCCTCGGTGGCGCGGCGGGCGTGTGCGCGGTGACCGTGACGCGGCTGACGAAGTAGTGGCTGACCGCGACTACGTGTATGTGTGCCGACGGCGTGCACCCAAGGCCCGGCTCGGTATTCGGCAGTAGTGGGTTCTGGCACAGATCTTGGAGAGCGGTCGGGGAGTCCTCTCCCGGAGCGGATGCCCACTACCGGCGCCGACGCGAGCAAGGGGACTGGCACGCGGCAGCCCAACGTCACCTGTTCAACCGCATGATCGGCCAGCTCTACCAGTGTCTTCAGGCAGTCGAACTGTTCGGCGAACACATCGCCTTTCCCTCCGAACTGGCCGCAGCAGCTTGACGACTTGGCATCGTGAGATGTCTATACGGTCAGCACTAGAGATCTTTAACAGCTGACGTTACGGCGATTGGAGGTCGAGACCGGTCTTGGCGATGAGGCCCTCGATGAGGCGGGGGCGATACTGCATCCGTTTCAGCCGCGTCTTCACCAGCGCGGTGAGCTGGTCGAGGCTGTGTTCGGTGAGGTTGGCCAGCGACCTCTTCAGGTGCGACCACAGGCCCTCGACGGGGTTGAGCTCGGGAGCGTACGGCGGCAGCTGATAGTGCCCTTGCCGAATGCCTCGTCCACGCAGGTGGGATCAGGTTTGGGCGTTGGCCGAGGCCCATCGAGTCGCCGGTATCGCGTGGCGCCGGTTGGCGCGGCATGATGATCGGTCGTGCTGCTGAGACTGGCGTACCTGGGTGTGACGAACGCGTTCGCGATGCTGCGACTGTTGCCGGTGAGTGACCGGGAGAAAGATGTCGAGATCCTCGCTCTGCGCCACCAGATCGGCGTTCTGGAACGGCAGCTGAACGGGCAGCAGGTCCGGTTCCACGCGAGCGACCGGGCGTTTTTGGCGTCGCTCCTCCATGGCCTGCTACGGGAAGTGCTGCGCCGGATGCGGCTGCTGGTGCGGCCGGACACGGTACTGCGCTGGCACCGCAACGTCATCGCCCGCCGACACGCTTCCCAGTCCCGGCCGAAGCGCGGAGGCCGGCCCCGCACCGTGCACTCGATCCGGGCGCTGGTGCTGCGCCTGGCCAGGGAAAATCCAAGTTGGGGCTATCGGCGCCTGCACGGTGAGCTGCTCGTACTCGGGGTGAAGGTGGCAGCATCCACGGTCTGGGAAATCTTGAAGGAGGCCGGCGTCGACCCGGCGCCCGAGCGGGCCTCCAGCACTTGGGCGGACTTCCTGCGCTCCCAGGCCGACGCGCTCCTGGCGTGCGATTTCTTCGAGGCCGTCACTCTGTCCGGGGCCCGCTTGTACGTGTTCGCGGTGATCGAGCACGCGAGCCGCCGGATCCGGATCCTGGGCGCGACCGCGCACCCGACCGCGTCCTGGGTGGTCCAGGCTGCGAAGAATCTCGTCATGGACCTCGAGGACGCCGGCTGCCGGGCTCGCTATCTGATCAGGGATCGGGACGGGAAGTTCCCACGGCCGTTCGACGAGGTGCTCAAGGACGCGGGTATCGAGGTGGTGCTCAGCGCGTCCGGATGCCGCGCATGAACTCGATCATGGAGCGCTGGGTGCAGACCTGCAGGCGAGAGCTGCTAGACCGTACGTTGATCTGGAACCAGCGCCATTTCCTGCACGCCCTGCGCGAGTTCGAGGCGTTCTATGACGAGCACCGGCCGCACCAGGGTCTTGCGAATGCCTGCCCTCTCCACTCGCTGCCCGCTCCGATCGAGGACCCGGACCGGATCGCCCATCTGGACATACGACGGCGAGCGCGACTCGGCGGCACCCTCCACGAGTATCAACATGCCGCCTGACCAGCATGGAGGAGGTATTCGGCAAGCGCACCTTCACGGCGCACTCGGCGCCAACCCGCGGAAGGGCGTCTCACGCGTGGGGTGTGCCGAAGGAGTTCGCGGACGTCATCGTGACGGCCATGGTCGCCCTGGACGCCGTGAGCGGGGACAGCGCGGCGGTGGTGGAGCACCAGCTCCAGGGCCGCGCGCCGGATGAGATCACCGGCGGCTGGGGACATCCAGCTCCAGGTCCTCGCGATCAACGGGGGCATGGGGGAAGTCGCCATCGCGGTGTACGGGGCACGGGTCCGCACAGTGAGCCAGGCGAGGTGACGCACACGTGGGAGGACATGGAAGCGCGCCTCGGCTGGCTCATCCTCACGGCCGCCGCGCTGGACAACCTCACCGGTGCTACCTGGGACACGGTGGATGAGCGGGTGCGTTTCCTCGCGGCGAGGGTCGCGGCCTGGGCTGGACATGAACCTCAGCTGACCCGCTCTACCCTCTGTGCGGAAGGGCCCGCACGGCAGTGCGGGCCCTTCCGCGTCATCCCCTACTTTGCGGACGCACACGCCCTAGGGGGCGTGTGCGTCCCGCCTCCCAGGTGGGAGACGAGTGGGAGATGATCATGGCGGGGTGCTGCAATCAGGCGCTAGGAAATGCTAGACAGCGCTACCTGTGCGGCCCTGGTTCAGCCCGCCGACTCCGCCGCGTGGGGGCTCAACACACCCACACTGACCAGCACAATCACTGCGATACCGAGGGCGATGCGGTACCAGACGAACGGCATGAAGCTCTTGGTCGAGATGAACTTCATGAACCACGCGATGACGGCGTAACCGACGACGAAGGCGATCACCGTGGCGAAGATCGTGGGGCCCCAGGAGACGTGGTCGCTCTCCAGCGCGTCCTTCAACTCGAAGAGTCCCGAGGCCAGTACGGCCGGGATGGCGAGGAGGAAGGAGTAGCGGGCCGCGGACTCGCGCTTGTAGCCCATGAAGAGGCCGCCGCTGATGGTGGCGCCGGAGCGGGAGACGCCGGGGACGAGGGCCATGGACTGGCAGAGGCCGAAGATCAGGCCGTCCTTGACACCGAGGTCCTCAAGTCCCTTGCGCTGCTTGGGTGCGCGATGCCGCCCGCCGGTCTCGTCGCGTGCCGCCAGGCGGTCGGCGACGCCGATGACGATGCCGACGACGATCAGCATCGTGGCGGTGATGCGCAGATCGCGGAACGGCCCCTCGATCTGGTCCTTGAACAACAGCCCCAGCACACCGATCGGGATCGAGCCGACGATCACCAGCCAGCCCATCTGGGCGTCGTGATCGCGGCGCAGTTCCTTGTTCCCGAGAGAACGGGTCCACGTCGAGATGATCCGCCCGATGTCCTTGCGGAAGTAGATCAGCACGGCGGCCTCGGTGCCGATCTGGGTGATCGCGGTGAAGGCCGCCCCGGGGTCCTTCCAGCCCGAGAAGGCCGCGGTCAGGCGCAGATGCGCGCTGGAGGAGACGGGAAGGAACTCGGTCAGCCCCTGGACGAGTCCGAGGATGAGTGATTCGAACCAAGACATGAAGTTACGGCGTCCAAGTGCTGGTCGTGTGACGGGAGTCGGGCGCGCCACATCACCGGGCGCGGTGATCGGGGTGCGAGGGCAGCGTAACGCCCCGCGGTGACGGCGCGGCCACAGGGGCGGTCAGGCTGCCGTCGGTCCGGTCACCGTCCAGCCGGGGGTCTGGGGGTGAGCTGTCAGGTCCTCGTGGCGGACCATGCCCCCACAGGCGGTGCAGGTGACGACGGGCAGCAGTTCGTTGCCGCAGCTGTGCTCGACGACCATGGGCCGGTCGTCGTCCTCGCGCAGGTGCCGGTCGCCCCAGGCCATGAGCGTCAGCAGCAACGGTTCCAGTTCGAGCCCCGCTTGAGTGGGCCGGTACTCGAAGCGCTGCGGTCGCTCGCTGTAGACCCGCTTGGTCAGGATCCCGGCGTCGACGAGCCGGCGCAGCCGGGTGGCCAGGATGTCCCGCGGGGCGCCGATGTTGCGCACGAGCTGGTCGAACCGGCCGTTCCCCATGCAGACCTCCCGCAGCACGAGCAGGGAGTGCTTCTCGCCGACGAGCGCCAGGGCGTCGGCGATGGAGCAGGGGCGCGGGTCTCGGGTGGCGGCCATGATCCCCAGTGTAGGTGAGAGTTTGGTTCTCCAACTTAAGGGTTTGATTTTCCAACCCGCAAGGTTATGGTGAGTTTGGATTTCCTACTCACCAGTAGTCGCCGCACAGATGGAGGCCCGCACCATGCGTGACGCAGTCATCGTCGAAGCCGTACGCACCCCCGTAGGCAAGGGCAAGCCGAACGGCGCCCTCGCGCACGTGCACCCCGTCGAACTCCTCGCCCACACCCTGCGCACCCTCGTGGAGCGCTCCGGCGTCGACCCGGCGCTCATCGACGACGTCATCGGCGGAACCGTCGACCAGGTCGGCGAGCAGGCCATGAACACCACCCGGTACGCGGCCCTGTCGGCCGGCTTCCCGGAGACGGTCCCGGCGACCACCGTGGACCGTCAGTGCGGTTCCTCCCAGCAGGCCGTGCACTTCGCCGCGCAGGGGGTGATCGCGGGCGCGTACGACATCGTCGTCGCCTGCGGGGTCGAGTCGATGAGCCGCGTGCCGATGTGGTCGAACGTCCCCGAGGGCAAGGACCCCTTCGGCCCCGGGGTCGCCGCACGCTACAAGGAGGGCCTGGTCCCGCAGGGCATCAGCGCCGAGCTCATCGCCGCCAAGTGGTCGATCGGCCGGGAGCAGATGGACGCGTTCGCCGTCTCCTCGCACCAGAAGGCCGCAGCGGCCTGGGAGAAGGGCCTCTTCGACGCCGAGGTGGCGCCCCTGGAGGGCGTCTCGCGCGACGAGTGCGTACGCCCGGGCAGCAACGCCGACATCCTCGCCGGCCTCAAGCCCGCCTACTACGACCCCGACTTCGCCGAACGCTTCCCCCAGATCGAGTGGAACGTCACGGCGGGCAACGCCAGCCCGATCAACGACGGCGCCTCGGCCGTCCTCATCATGTCGAGCGAGACAGCGGAACGCCTGGGCCTGCGCCCCCTGGCCCGCCTGCACAGCTTCGCCGTCACCGGCTCCGACCCCGTCCTCATGCTCACCGGAGTCATCCCGGCCACGGAGCGGGTCCTGCGCCGGGCAGGTCTCACCCTCGACGACATCGACCTCTTCGAGGTCAACGAGGCGTTCTCCAGCGTGGTCCTGGCCTGGCAGCAGGAGACGGGCGCGGATCCGGCCAAGGTCAACGTCCACGGGGGCGCGATCGCGATAGGCCACCCCCTGGGGGCCAGCGGCACCCGTCTGACGACGACGTTGGTGCACGCGATGCGGGAACGCGGGGCCCGTTACGCCCTGCAGACGATGTGCGAGGCGGGAGGACTGGCCAACGCGATGATTCTGGAAAGGGTGTGACGAGCGCCCGTTCGGGGCGCGCCCGGCCACACCCGATCAGGTGCTCAGCGGCGTCGCAGTTGATGCCGCTTGCGCCACGCCACCACCGCCCCCGCCAATCCCGGCAGGGCGATCGCGCCCATGGCGATCAGGAACGCCGGCGACGTGGGCGCTGAAGCGCGCGCCCCGGCGACCACGTACGCGGCGGTGTTCGGGATCGACCCGAGCGCCGTCGCGACGAGGAACGGGACATACCCCATACGGGAGACCGCGGCGCAGTAGTTCGCCGCGGCGAACGGCACCCCGGGAAACAGCCGCGCCGCCAGCATCGAGCGGAACCCGTGCCGGCTCAACTGCCCGTCCGCCGCCTTCAGCCACCGCCCCCGCAGCAGCGGCCGCAGCGCGTCCTGACCGAGCACCCGGCCCAGACCGAAGGCGATCCCGGCCCCGAGCACCGTGCCGGCGAGGGCGGAGGCGAGCCCGAGCTGCGAGCCGAACAGCGCGCCCGCGGCGAGATTCAGCAGCGGCCGCGGCACGAACGCCACCGTGCACAGCCCGTACGCCACCCCGAACACGACCGCAGCCGCGAACCCGCCGAGCTGGGGCGGCCAGCCGTCCGAGAGCAGTCTCTGCGGCTCGAAGAGCAGGACCGTGGACGCGGCGCCCGCGAGCAGCGCGACGAGCAGGGAGAGCCGGAACCACGGCGACAGCAGCACTCTCGTGCAGCGGGCGCTGAGACGCACCGGAGCGGGGACGGGGAGAGTGAACTCCGTGGCGATGGCCGGGGGAGTGGCCGTGGCGGTGCCCCCAGAGCGGGTGGTGGCATCGAGCATCCAGTGACGGTAACCGACACGGAGGTGTGATCGCCGTACGGATGCCGTCGGTTGTGTGCACGGGCCGCGGCGGGCGGCGACAAAAAACCGTTCGACGTGGGACGACGCGTCGGACATGATCTGCGTCATGTTCCGGTACGCCTTCGCTCTCGCAGCATCCGCAGTCGCGGATGCGCCGAAGGCTGCCGTTCCCGTCTTCCTGGCCGCCGCAGACGGCGCCCGAAGCTGACCCTTCCCGGATCGTCCGGCGGACCCCGCAGGGGGAGGGTCGGCGAGTCCTTGGGGTCCCGTTCTTCCGCGAACACGAAGAGGCTTCGAGGTACAGCCATGTCCAAAACCGCTTACGTGCGCACCAAGCCGCACCTGAACATCGGCACCATGGGTCACGTCGACCACGGCAAGACCACCCTGACCGCCGCCATCACCAAGGTCCTGTCCGAGCGCGGCAGCGGCACGTTCGTGCCGTTCGACCGCATCGACCGCGCTCCGGAGGAGGCCGCGCGCGGGATCACCATCAACATCGCGCACGTCGAGTACGAGACCGACACCCGGCACTACGCGCACGTGGACATGCCGGGGCACGCCGACTACGTCAAGAACATGGTCACCGGGGCCGCGCAGCTCGACGGGGCGATCCTCGTCGTCTCCGCGCTCGACGGGATCATGCCGCAGACCGCCGAACACGTGCTGCTCGCGCGGCAGGTGGGCGTGGACCACGTGGTGGTCGCCCTCAACAAGGCGGACGCGGCCGACGAGGAACTGGTCGAGCTCGTCGAACTGGAGGTCCGTGAGCTGCTCACCGCGCACGGCTACGGCGGCGACGCCGTGCCCGTCGTACGGGTCTCGGGGCTCAAGGCCCTGGAGGGGGACCCGCGCTGGACGGCGTCGATCGAGGCGCTGCTCGACGCGGTGGACACGTACGTGCCCATCCCCGAGCGGTATCTGGACGCGCCGTTCCTGATGCCCGTCGAGAACGTGCTGACCATCACCGGCCGGGGGACCGTGGTGACCGGCGCGGTCGAGCGGGGCACCGTGCGGGTGGGCGACCGGGTCGACGTGCTCGGGGCCGACGTGGACACGGTGGTGACCGGCGTCGAGACCTTCGGCAAGCCGATGGACGAGGCGCAGGCGGGAGACAACGTGGCCCTGCTGCTGCGCGGTGTCCCCCGGGACGCGGTCCGGCGGGGCCATGTCGTGGCCGCGCCCGGCAGTGTGGTGCCGAGCCGTCGCTTCACCGCGCAGGTGTATGTGCTCTCGGCGCGGGAGGGCGGGCGTACGACGCCGGTCTCCACCGGGTACCGGCCGCAGTTCTACATCCGTACGGCGGATGTCGTGGGGGACGTCGACCTCGGTGAGGTCGCCGTCGCGCGGCCGGGGGAGAAGGTCGTCATGACCGTGGAGCTGGGTCGGGACGTGCCTCTCGAGGCCGGGCTCGGGTTCGCCATCCGTGAGGGCGGGCGGACCGTGGGGGCGGGGACCGTGACAGCCGTTTCGTAGGGGTGGCTGATGTACGCGGGGGACTGCGGGCCGGTCGTGGCTGGTCGCGCGGTTCCCCGCGCCCCTGACGGGGCGTTCTGCGCCAGGCACAATTGGCAGGTGACCGAGTCCATCCCCGTAGCCCGTCCCGTTGATCACGGGTTCGCCAAGCTGATGCCCGATGTCGACCGGGAGCGGGCCTGGTTGCTGACCGTGGACGGGGCTCCGCAGTCGTACGTCGATCTGGACGAGCCGACGCATCTGGAGTTCGAGTACGCGCGGCGGCTCGGGCACGTCCTGGACTGCGCAGGGGAGCCGGGGCGGCCGCTGGACGTCGTACATCTCGGTGGGGGTGCTCTGACGTTGCCGCGGTATCTGGAAGCCACCCGGCCGGGCTCCCGGCAGGACGTCGTCGAGGCCGACCGGGCGCTGCTGGAGCTGGTCGTCGAGCAGCTGCCGCTTCCGGAGGGGGCGGGGATCGCGTTGCACGCGGCCGATGCGCGGGGATGGCTGGAGAACGCCCCGGCGGACTCCGCCGATGTGCTGGTCGCCGACGTCTTCGGAGGGTCGCGGGTTCCGGCGCATCTGACGTCCTTGGAGTACGCCCGCGAGGCCGCGCGGGTGCTCCGCGGCGACGGGGTCTATCTCGCGAACCTCGCCGACGCGGCGCCCTTCGCCTTTCTGCGGTCCCAACTCGCCAACTTCGCCGAGCTGTTCAAGGAGCTCGTCCTGATCGCCGAACCGGGGGTCCTGCGCGGGCGGCGGTTCGGGAACGCCGTGCTCGTCGCCGCGCGCCGGCCTCTCGACACGGCGACCCTGACCCGGCGTACGGCGGCCGACGCCTTCCCCGCGCGGGTCGAACACGGCGCCGGGCTGCGGAAGTTCATCGGTGCGGCGCGGCCGGTGCGGGACACGGACGCCGTGGCGTCACCCGAGCCCCCCGACGGGGCGTTCGGCATCGGCTGAGTCGGTCGCGGCGACCTGGGCGACCTGCCTGGTGTTCCGGCGCAGATTGCGGACGTCCGGTACGCACAGGACCCCGGCCGTGACCGCGACGATCAGGCCCGAGCAGCCCCACAGGGCGGCGGCGCGTCCGAACGCCGACTCCGCCGGACCCGCCAGCGCCGCCGCGAGCGGCATGAGGGCGACCGAGCCGAACCAGTCGTAGGCCGAGACCCGGGAGAGCTTGTCCTCCGGTATCTCCTGGTGCAGGGCGGTCATCCAGGAGACGCCGAAGACCTCGACGGTCGCGCCGGCCACGAACATCGCCGTGCACAGCAGGGGCACCGGCACCGGGACGGCGAGTGCGGCGGACGGCAGGGCCATCGGGAACACGCACAAGATGCCCACGAACAGCAGCCGGTGCGGTTTCCAGCGGACCATGAGAAGCGCGCCGACGACCGTGCCCGCGCCGAAGAAGCCGAGCGCCACGCCCCAGGGGCCCGCGCCGCCCAGGTCGTCGCGGGCGACGAGCGGGCCGTAGACCGCGTCGGCGGCGCCCAGCACCGCGTTGGCGACGGAGAACTGGACGACGATGCCCCACAGCCACGGCCTGCCCGCGACCTCCCGCCAGCCGTCGCGCAGGTCGGCGAGCATGCCGGCACCCGGTTCCCGGGCCGGGATGTGACCGACGTCGAGCAAGGCGCGCAGCGAACCGGCGACCGCGAACGCGGCGGCGTCCGCCGCGAGCACCCAGCCGGGGCCCACCGCGGCGACGAGCGCACCGCCGAGCGCGGCACCGCCCAGCGCCGCGCCCTGCATCGCCATCCGGAACACCGCGAAGGCCCGGCCGGCCTGTTCGCCGCTCACCGAGGACAGCAGCATGCCCTCGGCGGCCGGGCTGAAGAACGCGTGGCCCGTTCCGCCGAGCGCGGTCAGCAGCATCATCTGCCACAACCGGGGCTCGCCGGTCAGGACGAGGAGGGCGAACGCGCCCTGCGAGAGGCAGTTGAGGGTGTTGGCCGCGACCATCACGCGGTGCCGGGGCAGCCGGTCCGCCACCGCGCCGCCGATCAGCAGGAACACCACCAGGGGGAGGGTGCGGGCGGCGGCCACCAGGCCCACGTCACCGCTGTCGCCGCCCGCCTCCAGCACGGCGAACGCGGCGGCGATCAGGGCGCCGTTGCTGCCGAGGTTGGTCACGAACGCGGCGGCGGTCAGCAGGCCGTAGTTGCGGCTCGCCCAGGCGGGTCTGCGGGCGCGGGAGAAGTCGGCGGAGGGGGTCACCGGCCGACTATCGCCGCCCGGGTGCGGCCTTGCCAAACGTTTTGCAGGCCGGATCCGGGGTGCGCTCGCCGGCGTCGGCTGTGTCTGCGCTGCGTCTCCGTTTGCGTCTCCGTTTGCGTGTCCGTCTGCGTCAAGGAGACGCCGATCACTGGTGCAGGGCCTGGTCAGCGCGATCTACTCGTGGGTAACCTCCCGGGTATGAGCGCAGACCAGATGTCCGTCGGCGAGATGCTCGCCGCCACCGTGCCCATGGTTCGGACCCTGAACCTCGAGTTCCTGGAAACCGGACCGGAGAAGGTCGTGGTCGCCCTGCCCGACCAGGGCGAGTTCCACAACCATGTGGGCGGGCCGCACGCCGGGGCGATGTTCACGCTCGGTGAGTCGGCCAGCGGGGCGGTCGTCCTGGCCGCGTTCGGAGACCAGCTCTCGCGCGCGGTACCGCTCGCCGTCAACGCGGAGATCGCCTACCGCAAGCTCGCGATGGGCCCGGTGACCGCCACGGCGACCCTGGGCCGCCCGGCCGCCGAGGTCGTGGCCCAGCTCGACGCCGGGGAGCGCCCCGAGTTCCCGGTCACGATCGAGATCCGCCGCGGGGACGGGGCGGTCACCGGTGAGATGACGGTGGTGTGGACACTGCGGCCCAACGGCTGAGCGTGGCTCCCGGCGGCCGGCGTGGCCGGCGATGCCGGCATGGGGGGCCTCGCGTGCGAGTGCGCTGACCATCACGCCGCACGGCGCCGTCCCCCGCCAACCCGCTCGCCGCTCTCCAGCTCCGCCACGAACCCCTTGAGCCGGTCGGTGAACTCCGGGCCCAGGTCGGGGCGGGCGCAGGCCAGGCGGACCACGGTGCGCGGATAGTCCGCCTTGTCGCCGGTGTCGTAGCGCAGGCCGTCGAAGACCACCCCGTGGACCGTTCCGCCCGCTGCCAGTTCCTGGAGCGCGTCGGTGAGTTGGATCTCCCCTCCACGGCCCGGCGGGGTGCGGTCCAGGACGTCGAAGACCGCGGGGTCGAGGACGTAGCGGCCGATGACCGCGTAGGCGCTGGGGGCGGTTTCGGGGGAGGGCTTCTCCACGAGGCCGGTCACATGGACCACGCCCTTCTCCTCGGTCGGCTCCACCGCCGCGCAGCCGTAGAGGTGGATCTGTTCGCGCGGCACCTCCATGAGGGCGACCACGCTGCCGGCGTACCGGTCGCGGACGTCGAGCATCGTGCTGAGCAGGGTCTCGCGCGGGTCGATCAGGTCGTCGCCGAGGAGGACGGCGAAGGGCTGGTCGCCGACGTGGCGGCGGGCGCAGAGCACCGCGTGGCCGAGACCGAGCGGCTCGCCCTGACGGATGTGGTGGATGCCGGCCAGGCGCGCGGGATCGCGCACGGCGTCGAGCCGTACCGCGTCGCCCTTGGCCGCGAGGGCCTGTTCCAGCTCGAAGGCGTTGTCGAAGTGGTCCTCGATGGCCCGCTTGTGGCGGCCGGTGACCATCAGGACGTCGTCGAGGCCGGCCGCGGCGGCCTCCTCGACGACGTACTGGATGGCCGGCTTGTCGACCACCGGGAGCATCTCCTTGGGCGTCGCCTTGGTCGCCGGCAGGAACCGGGTGCCGAGCCCGGCGGCCGGGACGACCGCCTTGCGGACCGTGCGGGTGGGGGTAGTGGTGCCGGTCGTGTGGGGGACGATCATGCGGATCAGGCTGCGTCACGGTGTTGAGAGCACGCCGGGAGAAGCCTGGGAGCCAGCTGTGGACCCGGCCCGGCGCGGGAGATTTTGTGTGCCAGGCATCAAGCCCCGGACACAACGGGACGCCCGCATCCCGCTTAATTTCGAATGCGGGTGCGGATACCGCCGGTAACATTTCTGAACTCGCCTCTTTTTGAACATGGGTCACTCCACCTTCTTGTTTGCTGTACATCAATTGTGCGAAGGTGAGCGCCCCCCTGAAGGCCGGGTCGCACCTGACGCGACATAGGTATGCACCAATCAGGCGCCTGCTTTCCGAGGACGCGCATATTCCATGCGGTCCTGCGGCTTGGAAGGAATTGGTCCCGTGCAATCCGCTTACCCCCCACGACCCCCTTACCCGCCACGTCCCGGATCGAGTGCGGCGGAGTCCGACCGCAATCTCCTGGCCAGGCTGGGTGAGAACAGCGTGGACGGTCATGCCGTGGCGTTGCTGATGGCGCGACACTGGCAGGCGACCTACGAATACGCGGTCATCTGTCTCGCCTCCTGGTCCGGTTCGGCCTCGATGGCGGCCGCAGCGGCATTTCACCGCGTACTCGGCCGGGCGGGTGACGGTGCACTGCGTCCCCAACTTCTTGTTGCGGTGAGGGAGTTCGTCAAGGATTGGGCCGCGGACGACGAAGTCTCCGCCGTTCTGCCGGAACTTCGCAAGACGATCGGTGGCCGTGGTCTGCGCGCGGCGAGGTCCGTCACCCCCGAAAGGCGACTGCTCGCCGAGCGTGCATTCCGAGCCCTTCCCGGGGCTTCCCAATGCCTGCTGTGGCATGCCGAGGCAGAGTCCGAACCCATATCCGTACCGGCCGGTCTGCTGGGTGTGGACGCGTCCCGTGCGGCGGTCGCCCTGGAGCAGGCGCGCGAGCAATTCCGTACCGGCCTTGTCCGTGCCCACCGGGAACTCGCGCCCACCAGTGAATGCCGTTTCTACAATCGTCTCCTGGATGTCCCGATTCGTCGGGGCGGAGACCTTCTGCCCGATGTCCGCAAACATCTGACGGAATGCCGGTACTGTCGTCACGCCGCCGAACAGCTCAGCCATTTCGAGGGCGGACTCGAGGTGCTGCTCGCCGAGACGGTGCTCGGCTGGGGCGCCCACCGCTATCTCGACTCACGGCCCGCGCGTGCCGCCGAGCGTCCGGCCCCGGCTTCGCCCGGCGCGGCCCGTAGCAAGCCCGGCGGGCGCCACCGTCCGGTTCCGGCAGGCCTCCTCGCCCAGCCGCGCAAGAGCGCCCGGGCCGTTCTCGTGGGCGCCGGTCTGACCTCCCTGGCCCTGCTCGCAACGGTGCTGGTCACCAAGGGCTGGTCCGACGACGGGGGTGTTTCCACGCCCGGCGCGACCTGGGGCGCGGTGAGCGGCAACGCCGTACGGCCGAGCCCGTCGGGGGTCTCCCAGCACGCGGGGTCGCCGTCCACGGCCTCCATGAGCAACCCCGTCGAGGTCGCACACGGCAGACTCCGCAGCGCCGACGCCGGCCTGTGTCTCGACACCCACGACGGGCAGACCATCGACGGTACGAAGGCCGTGCTGGCGGAGTGCTCCTCCGCCGGGTCCCAGCAGTGGACGTACCAGGAGGACGGACTGCTGCGCAGCGCGGCCGACCCCCGACTCTGCCTCGACTCGGACACCGAGAAGCGGTCGGTGGTGGTCGCCGACTGCCTGACCGGCACAGGAGAGGTCCGTTACGACCTCACCGTGCGCGGCGAACTGCTGCTGCGCCGCGGCAAGGGGCTCCTGGTCGCGCCCGGCAAGGGCGAGAGCGTCGTCGTCACCGGGCGCAACGGCTCGAAGGGGCAGCGCTGGCTGCTGGAGTACGCCGACCAGAGCGCGCCGGCCCAGCAGGGCACGCAGTCGCCGCCGGACACGGAGTCGGGCCGGCCCTCCGGGGGGCCGGGCGAGGATCCGCTCAGGCCCGATCTGGCCCCGCCTTCCGAATCCGACGCCCACCCCGACCGGAGTCCCGGTCATCCCTCGGACCAGCAGAAAACCCCGCCCGAGCAGTACGGGACCCGGGTGGCCCAGGTCGACCACGACGACGCGCAGCCGGTGACTCCGGCCCTCCCGGCCGTGCCGGTCCAGCAGGCCGGGGCGGCGGTGGGCGCGGTCGTGGACACCGCGACATCGGTGACGGCGCTGGGCACCTCGGCCCTTGACGTACTCGGTGCCGGCGTGGGGCGGGGCGGCGGCGGGTGAACCTGTGCTCCGGACGCCGGTTCTCGTGACCCGGTAGGCTGCTCCGGCGTGCGTCGGTAGATGGCGCGCGCCGGAAGCGCGACTTGGGAGGAACCGGCGTTGCACGTCCAGGAATGGCTCGACACCGTGCCCCCGGCCGCCGTCTACGCCCTGGTGGGCCTGGTCATCGGTCTGGAAAGCCTGGGCATTCCGCTGCCCGGCGAGATCATCCTGGTCTCGGCGGCGCTGCTGTCCTCGCAGCACGCGGGGATCAACCCCGTGGTGCTCGGCGCGTGCGCCAGCGTCGGGGCGGTCGTCGGTGACTCCATCGGCTACGCGATCGGACGCAAGGGTGGCCGTCCCTTGCTCACCTGGCTGGGCAACAAGTTCCCGAGGCACTTCAGCGAGGGCCATGTCGCCACGGCGGAGCGGTCCTTCGAGAAGTGGGGCATGTGGGCGGTGTTCTTCGGCCGCTTCGTCGCCCTGCTGCGGATCTTCGCCGGGCCGCTCGCCGGTGTTCTGCGAATGCCGTACTGGAAGTTCCTGATCGCCAACGTGCTGGGCGGGATCATCTGGGCGGGCGGTACGACGGCGGTCATCTACTACGTCGGGATCGTCGCGGAGTCCTGGCTGAAGAAGTTCTCGTGGCTCGGGCTCGTGCTGGCCGTGCTGATCGGGCTGACCTCGATGCTGGTGCTCAAGCGCAAGGCGAAGAAGGCGACGGCGCAGCTTCAGGCGGCCGAGCCGGAGACCGTCCCGGCCGCCGACTGAGCCTCATGGCTCCACGCCCTCACTGCTTCACGGCTTCTCGTGCACCTCGTTGTGGGCCTTGGCCAGGTCCGCGTAGAGCGTCCCGTTCAGGGTGACCCCCTGACGCTCCTCCTCCGTCAGCTCCCGCCGCACCTTCGCCGGTACGCCCGCCACCAGCGAACCGGGCGGGACCTGCATGCCCTGCGGGACCAGTGCCTGGGCCGCCACCAGGGAACCCGCGCCGATCACCGCGCCGTTCAGCACCGTCGCGCCCATGCCGATCAGGCAGTCGTCCTCGACCGTCGCGCCGTGCACGACCGCGTTGTGCCCTACGGACACCCGCTCTCCGATCGTCACGGGGAAGCCGGGGTCGGCGTGCAGCGTGCAGTTGTCCTGGATATTGCTGTGGGCGCCGACTGAGATGCGTTCTACATCGCCGCGGGCCACCGCGCCGTACCAGAGACTCGCCCCCGCCTGAAGCGTCACGTCTCCGATCACCGACGCGTTGGGCGCCACGAAGGCCTCCCCGTCGATCTTCGGTTCCCTTCCGCCGATGCCCGTGATCAACGCCTTGTGCGCCATTTCGCCTCCTGGTTCGTGATATCCCGAACCGTACGCCACCCGGTGGGGCGAAGATCACAAGCCCGTCGTCCCATCTGGGCGCCGTGCGCTCAGTACGGTGAGCTCGTGCCGAAGAGCAAGAACACGTTCTCATCCTGGCGGGGCCGTCTCGTCCAGCGTGCCGTGCACGCGGGCTGGGCCTGGGTGCAGCGCACGGGCTCCGTCACCGCCGAGCGCCCCGGGCGCTTCCGCTTCGGCGCGCTGGGGGCGCACACCCGGCTGGCCTTCCCGCTCGGCACGGTCTTCGGTGAACCGTGGATCCACCTGGGCTCCCACTGCATCGTCGGCGAGCAGGTCACCCTGACCGCCGGCCTGATGCCCGACCTGGACCTCGGCCCGGAGCCGATCCTGCGCATCGGCGACGGGGTCGTGCTGGGGCGCGGCAGTCACGTCATCGCCGACACCACGGTCACCATCGGCAGCGACTGCTACTTCGGCCCGTACGTCTACGTGACGTCCACCAATCACTCCTACGACGATCCCCACGAGCCCATCGGCAAGCAGTGGCCGCGGATGGAGCCGGTGGAGATCGGGCCGGGGTGCTGGGTCGGGACGGGGGCGGTGATCCTGCCGGGGGCGAGGATCGGACGGAACGTCGTGGTCGCGGCCGGGGCCGTGGTCCGGGGCGTGGTGCCGGACCACGCCGTGGTGGCGGGGGCTCCGGCCCGGGTCGTACGCCGCTGGACCGCCGAGGACGGCTGGCAGCCGCCGCTCAGGACCCCGGCACCGGTGCCGATACCCGAAGGAGCCACGGCGGAACAGCTCAACGCGCTGGCCGACCTGGACGAGGAGACGGTGGCGAAACTCGCCGAACTGGACCAGGACGCGGCGACGCGACTTGCCGGACTGGACTGAGGCGCGCTGCGCGGCCGGGGACGAGCCTGCCGGGGCGACCGTCGTGAGCGGAGCGGGGGCCGTCCGGACCGTAGGGTCGCCGAGCCCATGGAGCGGTCAGCCCGTTGCGAGGAGCAGGGTGCCGAGCAGGGCCAGGCCCGCGCCGGCCGCCTGGAGCGCGCGGAGGCGTTCGCTGAGGAAGCCGCGGGCGGCCAGGGCGGTGACCACGGGGTAGAGCGAGGCGAGGACGGCGGCCACCGTGACCGGGCCGTGCTGGGCGGCTACCGAGTACGTGCCGTTCGCCGCCACGTCCGCGAGGCCGATGAAGGCGAGCGCGGGGAGGGACGGCCAGGGGAAGCCGGACGTCGGGAGCGCGGGCGTGCCCCGTTTCACCGAGACGTACAGGGCCGCGCCGCCCACCGCCACGTTGACCAGGCGCTGTACGAACAGGGCGAGAAACAGGCCGGTGACGGTCGTGGACGCCTCCGCGATCAGGACGAACACCGTGCCGAAGCCGAGCGCCGCGATCAGGGTGAGGACGATCGCCTGCCGCTGGACCGGGGCTCCGCGCAGCTGGGGGCCGCCCGCCAGGATCACTCCGGTGACGGCCACCGTGATGCCCGCGACCTGCACCAGGCCGGGACGCTCGCCGAGGAGAAGGCCGACACCGACCGGGACCGCCACGCTCAGCGTGCCCAGCGGGGAGACGACTCCCATCGGGCCCAGCGCGAGCGCCTTGTAGAAGCAGATCAGGGCGACCGGTCCGGCCAGCCCCGCGGCGACCGCGAACCACAGCCGAGGACCCGCCTCGCTCCAGCCGCCCGTCGCCACCACGATCGCGCCGAGGACTCCCGCCGCGATCCCCTGCGAGACCACCACGACCGTGAGCGCCGGGAGCCGCCGGGTCAGCATCCCGCCGCCGAAGTCGGCCAGGCCCCACAACAGGCTGGTGGCCAGGGCGAAGAATGCTGTCACGGCTTGCCTCGCAGTACAGTTCGGTGAACGATCGGGTGCACCCCACCGTAGTTCATTCAGCTGCACTGTGTCATACAGAATATTGGACGTGACGTGTCGGACCTCGACCTGCTGACCCAGTCCCTCGCGCGCAACGTCAAGCGCTGGCGGACCGAGCGCGGCTTCACCCTGGACACCCTCGCCGCCCGGGCCGGAGTGAGTCGCGGCATGCTGATCCAGATCGAACAGGCCCGGACCAATCCCAGCCTCGGCACGGTCGTGAAGATCGGCGACGCCCTCGGGATCAGCATCACCACGCTCCTCGACTACGAGCAGGGACCGAAGGTGCGGATCGTCCCCGCCGAGCAGGCCGTACGGCTGTGGCACACCGACGCGGGCAGCTACAACCGGCTCCTCGCGGGCGCCGAGGCCCCGGGCCCGCTGGAGATGTGGGACTGGCGGCTGATGCCGGGCGAGAGCAGCCCGTCGGACCCGCACCCCCCGGGCACGGTCGAGCTCGTGCACGTCACGGCCGGCGAGCTCACCCTCACCGTCGACGGGGTGGAGCACCGGGTCCCCGCGGGCGCGAGCGCCTCCTTCGAGGCGAACACGCCGCACACGTACGGCAATCAGGGCACGGTACCGATGGAGATGGTCATGGCCGTCTCGGTGCCGGGGGTGTCCTGAGCGGCTGTTAGCGTGCCGCCATGGACGCACCCATCGGACACTTCGACCACGCCGCCCCGGCCCCCGCCGCCCTCGACGAGCTGACCCGCCCGGTCGCCGACGCCGTACGCCACTGGAGCGGCAGCGTCCCCGCCGAGCAGATCGTGTACGTCGACACCGACCCGCAGTGGGCCGACACCGCGGTGTTCGTGCAGCACTACGGCCAAGAGCTCCTTGAGCAGTCGGCGAACTGTGTGGTGGTGGCCGGCAAGCGCGGTGGCGAGACCACTCTCGCCGCGTGCGTGGTGCTGTCCACCACCCGGGTCGACGTCAACGGGGTCGTCCGCCGCCAACTCGGCGCCCGGAAGGCCTCGTTCGCCTCGATGGACACGGCGACGGGGGAGACCGGCATGGAGTACGGCGGCATCACCCCGCTCGGACTTCCCGCCGACTGGCCGGTGCTGGTCGACTCGGCCGTGCTCGACCTGCCGTACGTCCTGGTCGGCAGCGGGCGGCGACGGGGGAAGCTGCTGGTGCCCGGCAAGGCGTTCGCGGAACTGCCGGGAGCGGTGGTGCTGGAGGGGCTCGGCGTCGCCTGACCGGGCCGCAGTGTCCTGACCGCGGGCCGCGGCGTCACCTCAGACCGGAGTGTGGTGGGCAAGGGCGTGATGCGGGTCCGCCTCGCCCGGGACCGGGGCCGGATCGGCGTGCACCAGGGCCGCCGTGAGGCGGGGCACCGCGTGCAGCAGAGCGTGCTCGGCCTCCACGGCGACCATGTGCGACTGACGTACCGTCATCTCGCCGTCCACCACGACCGCCACCTCCGCGCGCAGCCGGTGCCCGATCCAGCGCAGCCGCAACTCGCCCACCTCGCGCACCCCTTCGACCTCCCGCAGCGCGCCCTCGGCCCGGTCCACGAGGTCCGGGTCGACGGCGTCGAGCACACGCCGGAACACCTCGCGCGCCGCGTCCCGCAGGACCAGCGTGATCGCGGCCGTGATGGCCAACCCCACGATCGGGTCGGCGAGTTGCCAGCCCAGGGCCGAGCCGCCGGCGCCGACGAGCACGGCCAGTGAGGTGAACCCGTCGGTGCGGGCGTGCAGTCCGTCCGCGACCAGTGCGGCCGATCCGATGTCCCGTCCCACCCTGATGCGGTACCGGGCCACCCACTCGTTGCCCGCGAAGCCCACCAACGCGGCCGCGGCGACCGCGGCAACGTGCGCCACGGGACGCGGATCGAGCAGCCGGTCGATCGCCGCCCACCCCGCGAAGGCCGCGCTCGCGGCGATCGTCAGCACGATCACGATGCCCGCGAGATCCTCGGCACGGCCGTAGCCGTACGTGAAACGCCGGGTGGCCGCGCGCCGGCCCAGCACGAAGGCGATGCCCAGCGGTACGGCGGTCAGCGCGTCGGCGGCGTTGTGCACCGTGTCGCCGAGCAGTGCGACGGACCCGGACACGGCCACGACGACCGCCTGCATCAGCGCCGTGACACCCAGCACCGCCAGCGAGACCCACAGGGCGCGCATGCCGCGGGCGGAGGACTCCAGGGCGGAGTCGAGCTTGTCGGCGGTCTCGTGGGAGTGGGGGGTGAGGACGTGCGCCAGGCGGTGACGGAAGCCGTGGCGCCCGTGCCCGTGCCCGTGCTCGTGCTGGTGCTCGTGCTCGTGCGGATGGTCATGGCCGTGACCGTGCTCGTGGTTGCTCACGTGGTGCCCCTTCCGATGCGCGCGGTGGTGGACGTATCGCACCCGCGGCACCATTATGTGCGTATGAGCGCACGCATGCACCTATCAACTGCGCACGATGCGCACCCGCGCACCCCCGGCGAGGAACAGTTCGCCCTCGCCGCCGAGATCCTCGCCCTGCTCGGCGACCGCACCCGCCTCACCCTGCTGCACGCCCTGACCGGAGGAGAGGCCGACGTCACTACTCTCACGGAGGCGTGCGGAGCGGCCCGGCCGGCGGTCAGCCAGCACCTGGCGCGGCTCCGGCTGGCCGGGCTCGTGAACACCCGGAAGGAAGGGCGCCGGGTGATCTACACCCTGCGCGACGGCCATCTGCGACGGCTCGTCGACGAGGCCCTGAACGTGGCCGACCACCGGCTCAGCGACCGGCCGGTGCACGACTGAGGACCAGTACGTGAAAGGTCAGTACGCGGCCGACGTACCGAGGTACTGCTCCGCGAAGGTCGCGGCGGCGGCAGGTGAGGTGAACAGGCGGCGGAGGCGGGCGAACGTGGTGCCCGCGCGGTACTCGTCGCCCGACGAGGTGCCGTGGTAGACCTCGGAGAGCCACTGGGAGAACTCCTGGTAGTCCCACACGCGGCGCAGACAGGCCTCCGAGTAGCCGTCGAGGCCGCTGCCCTCGCCCTTGCCGAGGTAGGCGACGAGCGCGTCGCCGAGCAGGAAGGCGTCGTGCAGGGCGAGGTTCATGCCCTTCGCCGCTATCGGGGCGGTGAGGTGGGCGGAGTCCCCCGCGAGGAAGAGCCGGCCGTACGTCATGGGCTCGACCACGTAGTTGTGCATGTCGAGGACGCGCTTCTCGATCAGTCGGCCCTCGGTGAGCGGCGGGGTGCCGTCCGCGGCCAGGCGCTGCTGGAGTTCGGCCCAGACGCGGTCGTCGGACCAGTTCCCGGGGTCGTCGCCGGGCGGGCATTCCAGGTAGTAGCGGGTGACCTCGGGGCTGCGGGCCATGTGCCCGGCGAAGCCGTTCGGGTGGATGCCGAACAGGACGCTGTCGGAGGACGGCGGTGCCTCTGCGAGCAGGGCCAGCCAGCCGATGCCGTAGTCGTGCCGGGCGATGGTGGTGGTCTCGGGAAGGACGGTGCGGGTCACCCCGCGGGCCCCGTCGCAGCCCGCCACGAACTCGCACCGCACCAGGCGCCGTTCGCCCGAGTCGGCATCGGTGTACGACACGGACGGCCGGGGCGTCTCCAGGTCGTGCAGCCGGACGTCCCGGACGCCGAAGCGGATCTCGCCGCCCCTCGCGTCGGCGTACTCGCGGACCAGGTCCGTGACCAGCAGGGGCTGGGGGTAGACGAAGTGGTGCTGTCCCGTCAGCTCGCCGTAGGCGAAACGAAAGCGCTCGCCGGCGAAGCGGAACTCGCACTCGGTGTGCAACTGGGCCCGCTCCAGGAGGGTGTCGGCGAGACCGCGGTCCTGCAGTCCCCGTACGGCCCACTCCTCGATCACGCCCGCGCGGGGCCGCCGCTCGATGAACGCGCGGGTCTCCACCTCCAGGACGAGGCAGTCGACACCCGCGGCCCGCAGGATGTTGCCGACGGTGAGTCCGGCGGGCCCGGCGCCGACGATGACGACCGAACAGCGCTCTGGGGCACCCGAGTCGGGGCGGGAGGCGGAGGTCACCCGAACATTATGTCGGTGCCCCGCGGAGGGTGGGAGCGGTGCCGGGGCGCCTCCACACGCGGAGGCGCCCCGTCCGGACCGCTTCCTCAGTGCGCGGGAGCCTCCGTGACAACGACCTCGTCGATACTCCGCTCGATGTCCTCGGGACGGGAGGCGGTCGCCTTCGCCCAGTAGTAGATCACCAGGGAGAAGGCGGTGACGACCAGCATGTCCCACCACAGGCCCAGGTGTCCCTGGCCGCCGAAACCGCCCTGCCAGGAGATCAGGCCGAGACCGAGCAGATAGACCGGCAGCCACTGGGCGGCCTTCCAGTCGAGCCGGGGCGCGTCGGGCAGGCCGGCGCTCACCGCGTACCAGGCGTACCCGCCGAGCAGCAGGTAGCCGAGGACGATGGCCACCCCGAGCCGCCACAGGGTGTCCCAACCCGCCCAGTAGATGATCAGGTTGGCCACCACGAAGGACAGCGGGGCGATCACCTTGCCGGCGGGGAGCCGGTACGGGCGCTCCAGGTGCGGCAGCCGCTCGGCGAACACGCCGTACGCGAGGGGCGCGCCGGCGTACATGAGGACGCTTGCCGAGGTGATGAAGCCGACCAGTTCCTGCCAGCTGGGGAAGGGCAGGAAGCAGACCACGCCCGTCACGAAGGACATGATCAGGCCGAACCACGGCACGCCCCGCCCGTCGGTGCGGGCGAACACCTTCGGCGCGTAGCCGTTCTTGGCCAGACCGAAGGAGACGCGGGAGGTCGCGGTCGTGTAGATCAAGCCGGTGCCACCGGGGGAGATCACCGCGTCGAGATACAGCACCCAGCTCAGCCAGCCGAGGCCGACCACGGTCGCGAGGCCGGCCCAGGGTCCGCTGATGCCCTCGAAGTTCAGCTTGGCCCAGCCGTGGGCGAACGCGGAGTGCGGGAGGGCGACGATGAACACCAGCTGGAGCAGGACGTAGATGACGGCGCCGATCGCGACCGAGCCGAGGGTCGCCCGGGGCAGGTCCCGCTTCGGGTCACGGCTCTCGCCGGCGAGCTGGATCGCCTGCTCGAAGCCCAGCAGCGCGAAGATGATGCCGCTGGAACTGATCGCGCTCAGCACGCCCTTGGCGCCGAACGGCGCGAAGCCCTCCGAAGTGAAGTTGCCCGGATGGAAGTTGCCGACCGCGATGACGAAGATGGCGACGAGCGGCACCCCGATCTTCCACCAGGTCGCCGCGCTGTTGGTGAACGCGAGCACCCGGACGCCGAAGAAGTTGACGGCGACGAAGACGGCCATGAGGAACACGGCGACCGCGAGACCACCGGCGGTGAGCGTGCCGTCGGCGTGCTGCAAGCCCTTCGCCCAGCTCCAGTGCCCGGCGTACCCGATCATGGCCTCGACCTCGATCGGTGCCACGGTCGCCGCCTGGAGCCAGGAGAACCAGCCGAAGGACATTCCGGCCAGGCCGCCGAACGCGTAGTGCGGATAGCGTGCCGTACCGCCCGCCACCGGGAACATGCCGCCCAGTTCGGCGTGCACCAGGGCCAGCAGGACGATGGCGACCGCGCCGATGATCCACGAGATGATCGCCGCGGGGCCGGCCGTGACGACCGCCTTTTCCGCGCCGTAGAGCCAGCCGGAGCCGATGATGGACCCCACCGAGGCCCACATGAGTCCGATCAGCCCGACGTCACGCCTTAGGCCGCCGCCCGGGGTCCCCTTTGTCGCAGGTGCTGAATCGACGCTTACCATAAATTAAGGGGCCTCTCACGGAATACATACTTTCGATGTACAAGAGGCCTCAGATTACGGATGGACCGTATTTGGGTTGAAGGTGGCGGTCGGTAATTTGACTTTCCTGCGGGGAATTCCTTGCGAGCGTTTCAGGAAATACGGGGGATCTCGATCGCCGGGCACTTGTCCATCACCATGTCGAGGCCGGCGGCGCGGGTGCGGTCGTAGGCGGGCTCGTCGATGACGTCGAGCTGGAACCACACCGCCTTCGCGCCCTTGGCCACGGCCTCGTCGGCGACCGCCCCTGCCAGGTCGCTGTTCACGAAGACGTCGACCACGTCCACGTCGAAGGGGATGTCCGCGAGGGAGGCGTACCCCTTCTCGCCGTGCACGGTCTCCGCCTTGGGGTGAACCGGCACGATCCGCTTGCCGTGGCGCTGGAGCACTTCGGCGACCCGATAGGCCGCGCGTCCCTGATTCGACGAGAGGCCCACGATCGCCCACGTGTCGCCGAGCTCGGTGAGGATTCTGCGGACAATTGCTGCGTCGCCGTACACGCTCGGCTCCTTGTGATGGGTGCGAGGACTGTTGTGGTCGGCAACAGCGGGCGGGCGCGGTTGATTCCGCGGCGGGGGGACGGGAGGGCCGGGGACGGGGGGCGATCATCGGTACGCGGAGAGTGCGGCGAATTCGAGGCCGAGACCGGTGGCCGCCGCACCCGCGCCGCTGAGGACGGCGTGGGGGAGAGCGTCGTCGGTTCGACGGGCCGGTGCGGAACTCCCGTTGTAGTGGCTGGGCAGGCACTGGCGGGCCGTGCGGGTGTGTCCCAAGCCGGCTGTCCAACCGTTCGTCCAGCGCCAGTTGGGCGCGGATCGGACAGGCCGTGCCGGGGCGAGCTGGTTGGCCGTTCGAGGCGTGGCACGGCAAAGGGTGCGTCCACGCGGTGTCCGGCAGCCGGGTGGACGCCGGGCAGGCGGAGGAGGGGAGCGCGGAGCGATGGCGCAAGCAGCGGTGCGGGAACTCGCCCGGGGATACATCGTGTTCCGGGCAACCCTGGTCCGAAGGCCCGTCGGGGCGTAGCTTGCGCAGCAGCCTCACGGCAGGGGGTGGCCGATGTCCGGGTACGACACGCTCGCCGCACGTCTCACCATCCATCTCGACGCCTCACAGCTCTGGCACCACCGGCCCGCCTACGCCGAACTCGTCCACCGGGCCCACCGTGCGGGCCTGGTCGGCGCGAGCGTCTTCCAGGGCATCATCGGTTTCGGAGCGGGCGACCCCAAGTCCGCCAAGGGCCCCTGCGCGGTGGTCCTGGTCGACGAGGAGCCGCGGCTGCGGTCCTTCCTGCCGCTGGTGGCCGACGTCCTGGGCGAGACGTCCGCGGTCGCCGTCCTGGACCGCGTCCGCGTCCACTCCCCGCGCGTCGACGAGTGAGGAGAGGGGGTCCGAGCCGGCGGTTGCGTTCCGTGACTGTGTCCGAAATACCGGTCAGTCACCTGCGCAGGGCTCTCCGCCCGCCTACGCTCGCCCCGTGCTGCGCATCACCGACGCCCGAACCGGCGAGCCCGTCGACGCCGTCCGCGCCCTGAGGGGCCTGACCCGAGTCGAAGCCCATGTACCCGGCTACGACACCTCCGCCCTCCGCATCTTGCTCGTGGCCGATCTCCTCGTCCGGGCGCTGGAGATCGGTGGCACGCCCGTGTGGGCGCTGCTCACCGGCGACCGCGAACAGGCGGAGCTGCACGCGGGCGCCGCCGCCCTGGGCATCCGGCCCTTCGAGGACCGCCGGGACGTCGGCCCCGGCTGGGGCGAGTCCCAGGTCGTCCATGTGGTGGGAGAGGGCGGTGCGGCCCCGGACGGGATCCGGATCGCCGTCGCGCCCGTCGAAACTGCGGACCTCCCGGAGGGCACCGACCCCGCCGAGATCCGCCTCGCCCTGCTCACCCCGCCCCGGAGCGCGCCCGCACGGCTCGACGAGGCGGCCCTGGCCGACGCCCGCGCCACCCTCGTACGCTGGCGCCGGGCCGTCGCCGCATGGGCCCGGCATCCGTCCCGGCCCGTCCCCGAGAAGGTGCGCGGACGGCTCCGTACCGCCTGGGAGGACGACCTGGACGTACCCGAGGTGCTGCGCGTGCTGCGGTGGGTCGAGGAGTCGGACCTGCCGGAGGGCGCCCGCTTCGAGACGTACGCCTACGCGGACCGGCTGCTCGGTCTCGACCTGACCCGCGATCTGGGATCCCCGGCGTGATCGAGCGCACCGCGGCGGGCCCGCCGCGTCGACTGGTGGTGCTGAGGCACGCCAAGTCCGTCTGGCCCGAGGGCATCGCCGACCACGAACGCCCCCTCGGGCCCCGCGGCCACCGGGACGCGCCGGAGGCGGGACGCGTTCTCGCCGCCTGCGACCTGCTCCCCGACCTCACCCTGTGCTCCACCGCCGTACGCGCTCGGCACACCTGGGACCTGGCGTCCGCCCAATGGGGCACTCCGCCGCCGGTACGCCTCGCCCCCGAGCTGTACGGAGCCGACGTACCGCAACTGCTGGCGGCCGTGCGCGAGACACCTCCCGAAGTCGTGACACTGCTCCTCGTCGGACACAACCCCGGTCTGGAGGAACTGGTCCTCACGCTCGCCGGGGACGGCCTGGACGACGCGCAGGCCCAGGTGCGGATGAAGTTCCCGACCTCGGCGATCGCGGTGCTGGCCTGGCACGGCACGTCCTGGCGGGCCCTGGAGCCGGGGACGGCACTGCTCACGTCCGTGATGGTGCCGCGGGGGAGGAAGTGACCGAAGCAGGCCCATGCGGGCCCGCGGCCGCCGTTTCGATCACGGACTAGGCTGACCGGATGCAGGACGAGTACCGCACAGTGGCCCGCGCGGGCGTGCACGAGACCGAGGTCAACCGCTCCCGCTTCCTGTGCGCCCTCGCCCCGGCGGCCACCGAGCAGGAGGCTCAGGACTTCGTCGCGTCCGTCCGCAAGAAGCACGCCGACGCCACCCACAACTGCTACGCGTACGTCATCGGCGCCGACGCCGGCGTCCAGAAGGCGAGCGACGACGGCGAACCCGGCGGCACGGCGGGTGTCCCCATGCTCCAGATGCTGCTGCGCCGGGACATGCGGTACGTCGTCGCCGTCGTCACCCGCTACTACGGCGGTGTCAAGCTCGGCGCGGGCGGACTCATCAGGGCGTACGGCGGCGCGGTCGGCGAGGCCCTGGACGCCCTCGGCACGCTCACGCGCCGCCGGTTCCGCCTCGCCACGGTGACCGTCGACCACCAGCGCGCGGGCAAGGTGCAGAACGACCTGCGGTCGGCCGGACGCGAGGTACGGGACGTCCGCTACGGCGAGGCGGTCACGATCGAGATCGGGCTGCCGGACGCGGACGTGGAGGCGTTCCGGGGGTGGCTGGCGGACGTGACCGCGGGGACGGCGGGGTTCGAGCTCGGGGGAGAGTCGTACGGAGACGCCTAGTTGGGCGTTCCGGGCATAACGGGCTTTTCTCTTTCTGGTCATGACGGGTCGATACGGGAGTAACCGCCCGTGATGTCAGACCCGGCCGTTAGGGTCGGGGATCATGAGAATGCTGCACACTTCCGACTGGCATCTCGGCCGGGCGTTCCACCGGGTCAACATGCTCGGGGCCCAGGCCGAGTTCATCGGTCACCTCGTCACGACCGTGCGGGAGCACGGGGTGGACGCGGTGGTCGTGTCGGGAGACGTGTACGACCGTGCGGTGCCGCCGCTCGCCGCGGTCGAGCTGTTCGACGACGCCCTGCACCGGCTCGCCGACCTCGGCGTGCCCACGGTCATGATCTCCGGGAACCACGACTCCGCCCGCCGCCTGGGGGTCGGCGCGGGACTGATCGGGCGGGCCGGCATCCATCTGCGGACCGGGCCGGCGGCGTGCGGGATTCCCGTGGTGCTCTCCGACAGCCATGGTGACGTGGCCTTCTACGGCCTGCCCTATCTCGAACCCGCCCTGGTGAAGGACGAGTTCGGCGTGAAGAAGGCGGGCCACGAGGCCGTGCTCGCCGCCGCCATGGACCGGGTCCGCGCCGACCTCGCGACGCGCGCGCGGGGGACGCGGTCCGTCGTCCTCGCCCATGCCTTCGTCACCGGCGGCGAGGCCAGCGACAGCGAGCGGGACATCACCGTGGGGGGAGTGGCCGCCGTGCCCGCCGGTGTCTTCGACGGGGTCGACTACGTGGCCCTCGGGCATCTGCACGGCAGCCAGACCATCACCGAGCGCGTGCGCTACTCCGGCTCCCCGCTGCCGTACTCCTTCTCGGAGACCGACCACCGCAAGAGCATGTGGCTGGTCGACCTGGACGCGGAGGGCGCGGTCACCGCCGAGCGCGTCGACTGTCCGGTGCCGCGGGCGCTGGCCCGGATCCGGGGGACGCTGGAGGAACTCCTCGCCGATCCGCGGCTCGTGCCCCAGGAGGAGGCCTGGGTCGAGGCGACCCTCACCGACCCCGTCCGCCCGGCGGAACCCATGGCCCGGCTCTGCGAGCGCTTCCCGCACACGCTCAGCCTCGTGTTCGATCCCGAGCGGGCACCGGACGACCCCGATGTGTCCTACGCCCGGCGGCTGGCAGGGCGCAGTGACCAGGAGATCGCCGAGGACTTCGTGGCGCATGTGCGGGGCGCCGGGCCCGACGAGCGTGAACAGGCCGTGCTGCGGGACGCGTTCGACGCCGTGCGCGCGGACGAGGTCGTGCGGGAGGTGGCGCGGTGAGGCTGCACCGGCTGGACATCACCGCCTTCGGACCGTTCGGCGGCTCCCAGACGGTCGACTTCGACGAGCTGTCGGCGGCCGGGCTGTTTCTGCTGCACGGGCCGACGGGTGCCGGGAAGACGTCCGTGCTCGACGCCGTCTGCTACGCGCTGTACGGCTCGGTGCCGGGCGCCCGGCAGAGCGGCCAGGGGGCGGCGCTGCGCAGTGATCACGCAGCCTCAGGCGCCCGCACCGAGATCCGCCTCGAACTCACCGTCGCCGGACGCCGGTTGGAGATCACCCGGCAACCGCCGTGGGAGCGCCCGAAGAAGCGCGGTACCGGTACGACGCTCGACAAGGCGCAGAGCTGGCTGCGCGAGTACGACGGCGTGGCCGAGGCCTGGAAGGACCTGAGCCGGTCCCACCAGGAGATCGGCGAGGAGATCACCCAGCTGCTCGGCATGAGCCGTGAGCAGTTCTGTCAGGTCGTGCTGTTGCCCCAGGGCGACTTCGCGCGCTTCCTGCGGGCCGACGCCGAGGCGCGCGGCAAACTGCTGGGACGCCTCTTCGACACCCACCGGTTCGCCGAGGTCGAGAAGCGGCTGGCCGAGCGACGCCGCGCGGCCGAGGCACAGGTGCGCGAGGGCGATTCCGCGCTGCTGGCCGACGCGCACCGCATGCAGCAGGCGGCCGGTGACGCCATGGAGCTGCCCGGGCTCGCGCCCGGTGAGCCGGGGCTGGCCGAGGCCGTCCTGAGCGCGGCCGCCGTCGCCCGCAGCACCGCCCGCGAGCAGTTGACGATCGCCCACTGCGGACTCGGTGCCGCGGAGTCCGCCCAGGCCGCCGCCGAGCGCACCCTGGCCGACGTACGCGAAGTCGACCGGCTGCAACGCCGGTTCGCCCAGGCACGCGAGCGGGCCGCGCTGCTGGAGCAGCGGGCCGACGGCTACCACCAGGCACAGGCCCGGATGGAGCGGGCCCGCAAGGCGGAGGCGGTGGCGCCCGCACTGGAGCTGCGCGAGGCGGCCGAGGCCGAGCACCGGCGGGCGGCCGTGGCCGAGACACGCGCGCGTGGGCTGCTGCCGGAGACCTTCGCGGGGGCGGGCGCCGCCGGACTCGCGACCGCGGCACGCCGGGCGGCCGAGGAACTGGGCGGCCTGGACGCGGCCCGGCGCGCCGAGCAGCGGCTCGCCGAACTCTTCGCGGAACGCACCGACCTGGACCGCCAGGAGCGCTCCGACGACGGCGTCCTCCAGGAGGCCGAGGCCTGGCTCGCCGGGTGGGAGGAGACCCGCACCGGCCTTCAGTACGCCGTCGACTCCGCCCAGGAGGCGGCCACCCGCGCCGAACAACTGGCCGTGCAGCGGGAGCCCGCCCGCAAGCGGCTCGCCGCCGCACGCCAGCGCGACCAGTTCGCCCGGGACACCGACGACGCCCAGCATCAGGTCATCGAAGCGACGGATCGCGCCCAGAAAGCCCGCGCCGACTGGCTGGACGTCAAGGAGCGGCGGCTGAACGGCATCGCGGCGGAACTGGCCGCACAGCTCACCGACGGCGAGCCCTGCGCGGTCTGCGGCGCCACCGAGCACCCCGCCCCCGCCCGCAAGGACGCCGGTCACGTCGACCGGGAGACCGAGGAGCGCGCGCTCGCCGTCTCGCAGCACGCCGACGAACAGCGGGCCGAGGCCGAGCGACGCCTCGCCTTCGTCCAGCGGGCGCTGGCCGCCGCCCAGGGGGAGGCCGGTGACACCGCCACCGAGGAACTCGCCGTCCAGGCCGACGACCTGGAGCGCGAGTACACCCGGGCCCGCACCCTCGCCTCCGCGCTGCACACCGCGACGGAACAGCTGCGCCAGGCCGAGCGGGAGCGAGAACAGCGGCTGTCCGCCCAGCAGGAGGCCGCCGTGCGCACCGCCTCCCGGGGTGCCCGCCGGGACGCCCTGGAGCGGGAACGCACCACCCTGGAAGCCGAGTTGGCCGAAGCGCGCGGCGCAGCCGACAGTGTGGCCGCCCGCGCCGCCCAGCTGGAGCGGCAGGCCGCGCTGCTCACCGACGCCGCCGACACCGCACGCGTCGCCGAGGACACCGCCCAGCGGCTCAAGGACGCCGACGCCCGCCTCGCCGACGCCGCCTTCCGGGCCGGCTTCGACACCCCGCAGGACGCGGCCGCCGCCCTCCTCGACGAGGCGGCCCACCGCGATCTCCAGCACCGGCTGGACGCCTGGCAGGCCGAGGAGGCCGCCGTACGTGCCGTGCTCGCCGAGGGCGACACCGCCGAGGCGGCCCAGCAGCCGCCCGCCGACGTCCTCGCGGCCGAGCGGGCCGCCGCCGACGCGGGCCACCGAGTCCGCGAGGCCGCCTCCGCGCGCGACGCGGCGGCCCGGCGCTGTGCCGAACTGGACCGGCTCTCCGCCCGCTCGGCCGCCGGCCTCGGACGGCTGGCGCCGCTGCGCGAGGAGTACGACCGGGTGGCCCGGCTGTCGTCGCTCGCCGCGGGCACCTCCGCGGACAACGAACGCAAGATGCGTCTGGAGTCCTATGTGCTCGCGGCCCGCCTGGAGCAGGTGGCGGCCGCCGCGACCGCGCGCCTGCAACGCATGTCGTCCGGCCGCTACACCCTCGTCCACTCCGACGACCGCACCGGACGCGGCCGCAGCGGACTCGGACTGCACGTCGTCGACGCCTGGACCGGACGCGAGCGGGACACGGCCACCCTGTCGGGCGGCGAGACCTTCTTCGCCTCGCTCGCCCTGGCCCTCGGCCTCGCGGACGTCGTCACCGACGAGGCAGGCGGGGTCCGGCTCGACACGCTCTTCATCGACGAGGGCTTCGGCAGCCTCGACGACCAGACCCTCGACGAGGTCCTCGACGTCCTGGACTCCCTGCGGGAACGCGACCGCAGCGTGGGCATCGTGAGCCACGTGGCCGACCTGCGCCGCCGTATCCACGCGCAACTGGAGGTCGTGAAGGGGCGGACGGGGTCGGTGCTGAGACAGCGCGGCGGAGGCTGAGGTCAGCGCCCCAGGGGCCGCCGGGGGAGCGGGGAGGAGTAGACGACGCTCGTGGTCACCGAGCCCAGCGTGCCGATCTTGCCCGAGACTTCCTCCAGGTGCCGCATCGAGCGGGCGGCGACCTTGATGACGAAGCAGTCGTCGCCGGTCACGTGGTGCGCCTCCAGGATCTCGGGCGTCACGGCGACCAGATCGTGGAAGGGCTTGTAGTTGCCGTTGGGGTACCGGAGGCGGACGAAGGCCAGGATGGGCAGGCCCAGCCGGTCGGGGTCCACGACGGCGGCGTACCCCTGGATGACGCCCGCCTCCTCCAGCCGCCGCACCCGCTCGGTGACCGCGCTCGCGGACATCGAGACGGCACGGGCGAGCTCGGCAAAACTGGCCCGGCCCTCCCGCTGGAGGACGTCGAGGATGCGCCAGTCGGTGGCGTCCGGGGAATACGCGGTCATGTCCGAGAGATAGCAGGGAATTCCCCGGCGGAGCAAGGCTCACGCCGTGGAATCGCCCTTCAGGCCGTTGACCCTCGACCGTAGATTTCTGGTCATGACGACAACCGACTCGCTCACCGTGAACCCCGTCCTGCGCGTCGCCCCGGCCGCCCCGGCCGAGGCCGCCGCCTACTTCCGCGCGAGCCTCGTCCACCACGCGGACGTCTCCGACGTCGCCACCACGCTCGCCGCGGACGGGGACCCCGGCTTCGTGGTCCTCGACTCCCGCTCCACCGCCGCCTGGGACCAGGGGCACGTCCCCGGCGCGGTCCACCTGCCCACCGCCCTCATCGCCGAGCAGGCCGAACGGCTCCTCGACAGGTCGGTGCCGGTGGTGACGTACTGCTGGGGCCCCGGCTGCAACGGCGCCACCCGCGCCGCGCTCGCCCTCGCGGAACTCGGCTACCAGGTCAAGGAGATGCTCGGCGGCTTCGAGTACTGGGTGCGCGAGGGCTTCGCGTTCGAGACCTGGGAGGGCCGCGAGCGGCGCGCCGCCGACTCGTTGACCGCCCCGGCCGACTCCGAGGACTGCGGCTGCTGAGTCCTGGCGGTTCCGGTGGGGCTCCTGTGCAGGTGCAACCTTCGGGTTCCTGTGCGTGTAGGTTCTGGCCCATGGTGCGATACGCGGAGCCGGGCGCGGTGGAGTGGGTGGAGTCGGGCGGCGGTCCGCTCATAGCGGTGCCGGAGACGGTGCTGCCGTTCTGGGCGGGCGCCGACGGCGACGAGACGGCCTCCGACTACGACCGGGCCTGTGAAGTCGACGGCTGTGTGGGCCTGTTGCCGGTCGGTGACGCGGCGGCCCTGGTCCTCGGGGACGAGCCCGCGTCGACCTCCTACCTCCCCGACCACGACACCTTCGTACGGTGGTGCGCCGCCGACTCCGAGGACGAACTCCTGGCCGAGGTCCCCGCCGCCCTCGCCACCGCCGCCTGGGAGGACGAGGTGAGCTGGACGGTACCCGGCCCGGTCGTCCTCTTCGACGCCGCCTGGCCCGGCAACGACTCGGTGAACACCGACCACTTGAAGGTCCCGCTCGCCCCCGGCCGGTACGCGGTACGCGCCGCCAACGTCCGGCCCGGTCCGGAGACCTGGCTGGGTCTCGTCCAGCTGCGCAGGCTCCCTGACTGAGTGTCGTTCCCGCGCGTCACCGGGGCGGGCGGGACGTGCTCCGGCCCGCCCTGTCGCCGGTCGACGGCGAACGGGGCGGGCCGGAGCACCCGTCAGATGAGTGGCTCGCAAGGCGGCTTACGGCACCGGCCCGTCGTACGGATCACAGGCGGGCCAGCTCGTCCACCAGGTCGTCGAGTCCCAGCGAGCCCTGCGACAGCGCCGCCATGTGCCAGGCCTTCAGGTCGAAGGCGTCGCCGTGCCGTGCGCGGGCCTTCTCCCGGCCGAGCAGCCAGGCCCGCTCGCCGAGCTTGTAGCCGATGGCCTGGCCGGGGATCGTGAGGTAGCGGGTCAGCTCGCTCTCCACGAAGTCCGCCGGACGGCTGCTGTGCGCGCCGAAGAACTCCTGCGCCAGCTCGGGCGTCCAGCGCTCGCCCGGGTGGAAGGGGGAGTCCGCCGGGATCTCCAGCTCCAGGTGCATGCCGATGTCGACGATGACCCGGGTGGCCCGCATCATCTGCGCGTCGAGATAGCCGAGTCGCTGCTCCGGGTCCGTGAGGAAGCCGAGCTCGTCCATGAGCCGCTCGGCGTACAGCGCCCACCCTTCGGCGTTGGCGCTCACCCCGCCCACCGTGGCCTGGTAGCGGGAGAGGTTCGCCGCGACGTGCGTCCACTGCGCGAGCTGGAGGTGATGGCCGGGCACGCCCTCGTGGTACCAGGTCGAGACGAGGTCGTAGACCGGGAAACGGGTCTGGCCCATCGTGGGCAGCCAGGTGCGGCCGGGACGCGAGAAGTCCTCCGACGGGGCCGTGTAGTACGGGGCCGCCGCACCGCCGGGCGGGGCGATGCAGGACTCCACCTTCCGCACCCGCTCGGCGAGATCGAAGTGGGTGCCGTCGAGCGAGTCGATCGCCTGGTCCATCAGTCCCTGGAGCCAGTCGCGGACCTCGTCGACGCCGTCGATGTGCTTGCCGTGCTCGTCGAGGTGGGCGAGCGCCACCCACGGCGTCTCGGCGCCCGGCAGGATCTTCTCGGCCTCCTGCCTCATCTCGCCGAGCAGCCGGTGGTACTCGGACCAGCCGTACGCGTACGCCTCGTCCAGGTCGAGGTCCGTGCCGTTGAAGTAGCGCGCCCAGCGGGCGTACCGCTCCCGGCCCACGGTGTCGGGGGCGCCCTCGATCGCCGGGGTGTACACGTCCCGCATCCAGTCGCGCAGCTCCACCACGGAGGCGGTCGCGGCGCGGGCGGCCTCGTCCAGCTCCGCGCGCAGTGCCTCGGGGCCCGCCGAGGCGAAGTCCTCGAACCAGCCACGTCCGTTGCCGTCGGTGTCCGCCCACTCGGTGAGCTGCTCGACGAACGTGGCGGTCGGACGCGGCGCCGCGTACAGCTTGCGCTCCAGACCGAGTTCGAGGGACTGGCGGTAGCCCGCGAACGCGGCCGGTACGGCACGCAGCCGCTCGGCGATCGCGGCCCAGTCCGCGTCGGTTTCGTTCGGGGTGACGGTGAAGATCTCGCGGATCGAGTGCGGCGGTGTGGACAGGTTGCCGACCGCTCGCAGGCCCTCGTCGGCCTCGTGCACGGCGAGTTCGGCCGTCAGCCGCTCCCTCAGCAGTCGGCCGCACCGGCGCTCGATGTCACTGTCCGCGCCGGGCTGCCGCTCGGCCTGGTCGAGCTTCGCGAGCGTGGCCCGCTGAAGCTCCGCGAGCGCCTCCTGGCCCGCCGGCGAGGTGTCGGGAAGCCTGCTCGAACTCTCCTTCACACCCAGGTAGGTACCGGTGATCGGATCGAGGGCGATGAGCTCGTCGACGTAGGCGTCGGCGACCTGACGGGGAAGCGGGCTCTGAGTCTCAGACATGCGGTCCATCCTCATACGGAGACCTCGCGGGAGTCACCCCGATTCCGCTGTCGGCGTGGCAGGCGGAAGGAGCGGCCCGCACTCCCACTGCTGGAAGATCAGCCGGGTCTCCACCCGGGCCACCTCGCGCCGGGACGTGAACCCGTCCAGCACCAGCCGCTGCAGATCCGCCATGTCGGCCACGGCCACATGCACGAGGTAGTCGTCGGGCCCGGTCAGATGGAAGACGGTCCGCGACTCCGGCAGCGCCCGGATCCGCTCCACGAACGGCCCCACCAGCTCCCGCCGATGCGGCCTGACCTGCACCGACAGCAGTGCCTCCAGGCCCCGGCCCAGTTTCGCCGGATCCAGCCGCAGCTGATGACCGAGGATGACGCCCGAGCGGCGCAGCCGGGTCACCCGGTCCAGGCAGGTCGACGGCGCGACCCCGACCTGGGCGGCGAGATCGCGATAGGTGGTCCGGGCGTCGTTCTGCAACAGCCGCAGCAGATGCAGGTCCACCGGGTCCAGTACGACAGATTCGGCCATTGGCCGAACGTAGCACGGGGTTCACCCCGGGAACGCCGTTCGGTGTTCACCCTTGCGGGCATGGACTCAGCGCGCACCTCCACCGCCTCTCGTACGCCGCTCAGAGCACTGGCCACCGAGGCCGTCCACGCCGGCCGCGACGACCTCGCCCGGCAGGGACTGCACGCCCCGCCCATCGACCTGTCGACGACCTACCCCTCCTACGACAGCCGCGGCGAGGCGGCCCGCATCGACGCCTTCGCCGCGACCGGTGCCGAGCCGGAGGGCCCGCCGGTGTACGGACGCCTCGGCAACCCGACCGTCGCCCGCTTCGAGACGGCCCTGGCCCGCCTGGAGAACACCGAGGCCGCGGTCGCCTTCGCCAGCGGCATGGCAGCGCTCACGGCCGTCCTTCTCGTACGGGCCTCCCTGGGCCTGCGCCACGTGGTCGCCGTGCGCCCCCTGTACGGCTGCAGCGACCACCTCCTGACCGCCGGACTCCTCGGCACGGAAATCACCTGGACCGACCCGGCGGGAGTCGCCGACGCGCTGCGCCCGGACACCGGCCTGGTCCTGGTCGAGTCCCCGGCCAACCCCACCCTCGCCGAGATCGACCTGCGGGCCCTGGCCCACTCCTGTGGCTCGGTACCCCTCCTCGCGGACAACACCTTCGCCACTCCGGTGCTCCAGCGCCCAGCGGAACACGGCGCCCGTCTGGTGCTGCACAGCGCCACCAAGTACCTCGGCGGCCACGGGGACGTGATGGCCGGGGTGGTGGCCTGCGACGAGGAGTTCGCCGGACAGCTGCGGCAGGTCCGCTTCGCCACGGGCGGCGTCCTGCATCCCCTCGCCGGCTATCTCCTCCTGCGCGGCCTGTCGACCCTCCCGGTCCGCGTCCGCGCCGCCTCCACGTCCGCCGCGGAACTAGCCCGCCGTTTCGCCGCCGATCCCCGGATCACCCGAGTGCACTACCCGCGCATCGGTGGCGCGATGATCGCCTTCGAGGTCGACGGCGACCCGCACGAGGTGATCGACCGGGTCCGCCTGATCACCCCGGCGGTGAGCCTGGGCAGCGTGGACACCCTCATCCAGCACCCGGCGTCGATCAGCCACCGCATCGTGAACGCGGACGACCGCCGGGGTGCCGGGGTGAGCGACCGGCTGCTGCGGCTGTCGGTGGGCCTGGAGGACGTGGAGGACCTGTGGGCGGATCTGGACACGGCACTGGAGTGCGTGCGCGCACCCGCGCCCGCCGGCCGGACCAGCGCCCCTACGGCGCTTCGGCCCTGCTGACCCCGATCGCACCGTCCGTCTCCTCCACCGGCGCGTCCAGCCGAGCCGTGATCACCAGGGTTCCCTCCTCGATCTGATAGTCGAGGGGGAGCTCCAGCCCCCGCATCGCGGCGACCATCCCGGTGTTGGACGACTGCGTCACGGCGTACACGCTCTCGCAGCCGGCCTCCGCCGCCATGGCGACGAGCCGCTCCAGCAGCTCGCCGCCGATCCCCCGCCGCTGCCACGCGTCCTCGACGAGCAGTGCCACCTCGGTCTCGTCACCGTCCCACAACAGGTGCCCCAGCCCCACGATCCGCCCGGACGCGGTCTGTACGGCGAGGGTGCGGCCGAACCGCGGGCTGAGCAGGTGCTTCAGATAGCGGTCGACGTCACCGACGGGCCCGTGGTACCGCATGCTCAACGTCCGCGCCGAGCACCGCTCGTGCATCGCCACCGCGGCCTCCAGGTCCCCGGTGTCGGCCCGGCGCACGGTGATGTCGTGGCCTTCCGGCAGCGTCAGTACGTCCTGGCTGCGCGGCACCCGCGGACCGAGCCGGGCGTCCAGTTCGACCAGGGCCCGGGCCCGGGCGAACTCCGTCGGCGTGAACGGCAGATACGGCCGCTCCACGGTGATCACTCCACCTTCGGGCGCCCGCAACCGCATCACGGTGTCCTCCAGAACTCCCTCCACAGGCACTCCGTCCGGCCCGCGGCCGCCTCCCACCGGTACGGCCGGCAGGGACCGGATCGTGCACCGGCCCAGCAACTGCCGCAACGCGAGCGGCAGTTCGGCCGCGTCCAGCGCGGTGCGGGTGGCGAGGCCGAGCACCCGGGTCGGGGCGTCCACCAGGTCGTGCGTGTCGGCCCGCTCGATCCAGGTGTCGGCGCCGCCGGCCCACGCGACGGCCCGGGTGATCTCGGAGCCCTCCAGCGCGCCGGGGGCACGCAGCAGGAACTCGTCGACCGTGCCGTCGCCCAGCGGGTGCGTCTGCAGGCTGAGGATGTCGACCCGGTGCGCGGCGAGGGCCGTGCAGAGCGCGGCCAGCGAGCCCGGCTCGTCCTTCACCGTGGTGCGCATCCGCCACAGCGTGCTCTCCGCTGCCACGGGGTCCGAGCTCCGCGACGGCTGGTCGGACGGCCCGGCCTGCGCGCCCTCGGGCAGCGGCCGGGCGCCGGTATCACCCGTCGGGGGTGCGTGGCCGTGGCGCCGTGTCCACCAGGTGTGGAACGCGGCCCTGAACAGGGAGGCGAGTTCGATCACGTCGCGCCGCCAGTGGCGCACGGGGCGACCGTGTTTCGCAGGGGTCACATCAGACATGTCCGGAGTCATGCAGCCACTGTGGAGGAACGGTGTTGCGTGATCACGAACGCATTGTGACTGCTCGGTAAAGTAAGGTTCTGCACCTTTCGTACCCTTTTCAACCGTTACGCAGCGAGTGATGCCGGAGGGGCTCCGGTACCCCCTACTACGTCATGCAGCCACGCCGATGTTCAACGGGCCGCGCACCGGGGGATGACGCCGATGCGCGACCCGCCCTTGAGGGTACGGGAGTTACTGGCCCACCCGGCCCGGCTGGAGCACCTGCGTGAACAGCACCGTGCCGTCCTGTTCGCGCAGTCGCACCGTCAGCTCACCGCTGTGGCCGTCGATGTCGACCTCGCCGAAGAACTGGTAGCCGCCCGCGGGGGAGACGTTGGAGGCGGTCGGCGCCTTCACGAACACCCGCTCCGGGCCGAAGGTGCCGTCGAGCGCGCTGGCCGGGAAGGCACCCGCGTTCAGCGGCCCCGACACGAACTCCCAGAAGGGCTCGAAGTCGGTGAACGCGGCCCGCGACGGCTGGTAGTGCTGGGCCGAGGTGTGGTGGACGTCGGCGGTCAGCCACACCGTGCCGGTGATCCGCCGGTGCTTGACGTACCGCAGCAGTTCGGCGATCTGCAGCTCACGTCCGAGCGGGGCGCCCGGGTCGCCCTGCGCCACCGCCTCGATGTTCGCCCTGCCCTCCGTGGCGTCGGGCACGACCAGGCCGAGCGGCATGTCGGAGGCGATCACCTTCCACACCGCCCGCGAGCGCGACAGCTCCCGCTTGAGCCACTCCAGCTGCTCCCGGCCGAGGATGCCCTGCGGGTCCACGGTCTGGTCGTCGGGCGAGTTGGCGTTGCGGTACGTGCGCATGTCCAGCACGAACACGTCGAGCAGCGGTCCCTGCCGCAGCACCCGGTAGACCCGGCCGTCCCGCGCCCCGGGCCGGAGCGTGGAGATCGGGAAGTACTCGCTGAACGCGCGCCGCGCCCGGCCCGCGAGCACGTCGACGCTCTTCTCGGTGTAGCGGGCGTCGGAGTCCAGGATCGTCTGGCCCGGGTACCAGTTGTTGCGCACCTCGTGGTCGTCCCACTGGATGACGGACGGGACCTGGGCGTTGAAGGCCCTGAGGTTGTGGTCGAGCAGGTTGTAGCGGAAGTTGCCGCGGAACTCGGCCAGCGTCTCGGCGACCTTGGACTTCTCCTCGGTCGTGATGTTCCGCCAGGTGCTGCCGTCGGGCAGGGCGGCGGTCTCCGTGATCGGGCCGTCCGCGTAGATGTTGTCGCCGCTGCAGAGGAAGAAGTCGGGGTCGAGCCCGGCCATCGCCCGGTAGATGGTGTAGCCGCCGAAGTCGGGGTTGATGCCCCAGCCCTGCCCGGCCAGGTCGCCGGACCACAGGAACCGCACCCCGTCACGGCGTTTGCGGGACACCGTGCGGAAGGTGCCGGTGACCGGCTCGCCGGTGCGGCGCGGGTCGTCCGGGTCGGCCAGCAGCACGCGGTAGTGGATCTGCTCGCCCGAGGGCAGGCCCCGCAGCCGGGTCGTCCCCGTGAAGTCGGTGTCCGGGCCGAGCAGCGGGCCGTGCCATCTGCGCGGGTTGCGGAACGACTCGGTCGGGGACGTCTCCACGATCATCCGGGCCGGACGGTCGGAACGGACCCATACCAGGCCGGAGTCGGAGGTCACGTCTCCCGTCTGTACGCCCCAGCCCGCCCCTGGGCGTCCGGAGAGGGCGAAGGCCGGGGCGGCTCCGGACACCGCGGGCAGGGTGAGGGCCGCCGAGGCGGCCAGGGAGCCGCGCAGAACGCTGCGGCGGCCGGGGAACGGACGGTGTGACATGGATGCGCCTCCAAGGACGGGATCCGGCCGGTGTGCGATGCCACAACTACTGGGGCGCCGCAGCGCGCACGCGAACCGCAGGTGAACAACTGGCCGCGGGAACGAAGGAACCGGTGTGCGAAACGGCGCGGCTCAATAGCGGGCGGCCTCCGCCATCAGCCGTACGCCGTCCCGGATCCGGGTCGGGGACAGGTGCGCGTATCCGAGGACCAGGCGCACGCCGTCCTGGTCGTCGGGCTCGGCACGCGCGTGTGCGTAGTCCGTCAGCGGGCGGACGGTCACACCGGCCGCGCCGAGGCGCGCGAGGAACCTCTCCTGGGGGCCGTACCGGTGTGGCAGTGCGGCGATGACGTGCAGACCGGCCGCGATCCCGGACACCTTGGTACCGGGGAGGTGTTCGTCCAGCGCGGAGACCAGCGCGTCCCGCCGCTCCCGGTAGGCGCGCTGGCAGCGGCGCAGTTGGCGGTCGTAGTCGCCGCGCTCCACGAACCGGGCGAACAGCGCCTGGTCGATCGTGGGATGGCCGAGGTCCATGGTCCGCTTGCGCTCGACGACCTCGTCGGCCAGCGCCTCAGGCACGAGCAGCCAGCCGAGCCGCAGTCCGGGAGCGAGGGACTTGCTGACCGATCCCGCGTAGGCGACACGGTCCGGGTCGAGCCCCTGGAGCGCCCCCACGGGAGCCCGGTCGTAGCGGAAGTCGCCGTCGTAGTCGTCCTCCAGGAGGAAGCCGTCGACGGAGCGCGCCCAGTCGAGCAGTTCCGCGCGCCGCCGCGCGGAGTACGCGATGCCGGTGGGGAACTGGTGGGAGGGCGTCGTGACCACGGCTCGCACGCCCGCATCGCGCAGAGGGCCGAGGGCGATCCCGTCGTCGTCCAGCGGTACCGGCACGGTGGTGACACCCGCCGCCGCGTACAGGGCGTCGTGCTGTGGACTCCCGGGGTCCTCCACGCCGACCGTCGGCAACCCGCGCGCGTGGAGCGCGAATCCGAGCAGCGTCGTCGCCTGCGCCACGCCGGAGACGACCACGATCCGCTCCGGATCGGCGACCACACCCCTGCGGCGGGTCAGCAGCTCGGCCAGGGCGGCACGCAGCCGGGGCAGCCCGCGCGGGTCGGGATAGCCGAGATCCTGGTGCGGCAGCTCCGCCAGCACGCCCCGGTGAGCGGTGACCCAGGCGGCGCGGGGGAACAGCGACAGGTCGGGCGTCCCCGCGACGAAGTCCGCGCCGTTGCCCGGAGCGCGCGGGGCCAGGTCACGCGCGCGGGGCCGGGCGGCTCGCACGGCTCCGCCGACCCAGGTGCCGGCACCCCGGCCGCTGCGCAGATAACCCTCCGCCGTCAGCTGCTCGTACGCCTCGGTGACCAGCCCGCGCGACACACCGAGGTCGGCGGCCAGATCCCGGCTCGACGGCAGCCGTGTCCCCGGCACCAGCCGACCGGACCGGACCGCCTCCCGCAACGCCGCCTGAAGGGAACGGCCACGCGTGCGTGCCGGAGCGGAGACGGCGGGCAGGAGCAGCTCCCAGGCGGCCGACCCGACGGGATCGTGGTGCGGTTGTTGCTCCGGATTGGTCCCCGATGACGTCATGGAACTGGACCTTAAGCCGGACCGCGGCAGTTCCTAGCGTCGTTTCCATGAACGCCACCACGCGCGGCTCCCTCCTCGCCACGTTCGCCTGCGTCCTCGTCGGAGCGTCCTTCACCGCCAACAGCGTCCTCGGCGACTACCCGTACGCGGGCGGCCAGTTCCTGCGCTACGGGCTCGCCGCGCTGCTGCTGGTCCCCCTGGCCGCGAAGGGCGCCGCGGCACGGCTGCGCGCGCTCGGGGCCCACCAGTGGACCCGTCTCGCGCTCCTCGCCGCCGTGGGCATGGTCGGCTTCAACCTCGCCGTCATCGCCGCCGAACGCACCGCGGAACCGGCCGTGCCCGGCGTCTTCGTGGGCTGCGCTCCCGTACTGGTGGCCGTCCTCGTCCCGCTGCTGGAGGGACGCCGGCCCGGACGCCGCGTCCTGCGGGGCGCGTCGCTGGTGGCACTCGGCGCCTTCGCCGTCCAGGGCTGGGGCCGTACGGACGGCGCGGGCATCGCCTTCTCGGCCTGCGCGCTGGCCGGTGAGGTCGGCTTCGCGGTGCTCGCCGTACCGGTGCTGCGGCCCCTGGGGCCATGGCTGCTGTCCGCCACCGTCTGCGCGGTCGCCGCCGTCGAGGCCGCTGCGACAGGACTGCTCCTGGACGGCACCGCGTGGCTGCGGCGCCCCGACACCGCCGAGGCCGCCGCCCTGCTGTGGCAGACGGCGGTCGTCACCGTCGTCGGCTTCGTGTGCTGGTACATGGGCATGCAGCGGATCGGCGCGGAGCGCGCCACGCTGTTCTCCGGCCTCATCCCGGTCGCGGCCGCCTGCACCGCGCCCCTCGTCGGCACGGGCTCCTACGGCGCCGCCCAGGCGGTGGGCAGCGCCCTGGTCGGTGCCGGAGTCGCCCTCGGATCGGGGGCGTTGAGCCGCAGGCGGAAGAACTCAGCGGCTGCCGTCGAGGATGACCCGCGCGACCAGAGCAGGGTCGTCGTTCATCGGGCAGTGGCCGCAGCCGGGCAGCCGCACGAGCCGGGCCCGGGGGATGATCTGCTTGGCCCGCACGCCCTGCCGGCGCACGAGCAGCATGTCCCTGGTGCCCCAGGCGACCGTGACCGGCAGCCCGGGGATGTCGTCGCCGAACTGGACGGCGGTGCCGGCCCGGAGCGTCTCGTCGAACCCTGTGGCCCGCGCGAGGGCGAGCGTCTCGGCGACCACGGCCTCGGGTGAACGCCTGCCCGGGCGGGCGTAGATGGTGCTCGTGAGCATCGTGCGGCCGGCCGCGCTGCGCGACAGCCGCTCCACCAGCGGCAGCGGCAGCCGGCGGGAGATGTGCCGCATCGCGAGCAGCACCCCGAACGCGTAGCGCCGCTCGGCCTGTGACCAGAACCCCGCGGGAGACAGCGCGGTGACCGACCGTACGAGCTGCTCGCGGGCGAGTTCCAGGGCCAGCAGGCCGCCGAGGGAGTTGCCCGCCACGTGCGGACGGTCCAGCTCCAGGGCCTCGCAGAACGCCCCGAACACGGACGTCGTGGTGGCCAGGTCGTACGACAGCCCCTCGGGCAGCCCCGGCGACGCGCCGAACCCCGGCAGGTCCACGGCGATCACGTCGCGCTCGGTCGCCAGGATGTCCACCACCGGGTCCCAGGCCTGCCGGTGGTGACCTATGCCGTGCAGCAGGAGCAGCGGCTCACCGCGGCCCACGCGCGCGTAGGAGACGGTCACGGGCTGCGGCCCCCCGGCGGAGGGGACTTTGAAGGAGACGGTGGCGGACATGAGGGCTCCTTGACGGCGGCTCACGGGGCTGGGGCGGTGACGCACGGCGGACGCGCTGTAGACAGCTTGTCAGCAATTGCTACTGGCGGGTAGACCCTCCGGTCCGCAGGGCGCGCCGCACGCTCATATCGCCTGGACACGAACCGGCGTCTGGGTTGGGATGAATCCGTGGCCACTGACAGCGAGACCGACGTCTTCGAAGAACACCGCCCCGTCCTCCTGGGCGTCGCCTACCGCATGCTCGGGCGCGTCAGCGACGCCGAGGACGTGGTGCAGGAAGCCTGGCTGCGCTGGTCGGCGGCCGACCGGAGCGAGGTGCGCGAACCGCGCGCCTATCTGGTCCGCATCACCACGCGCCTGGCGATCGACCGGCTGCGCCAGGTCAAGGCGCGTGGCGAGACGTACGTCGGCCCCTGGCTGCCCGAGCCGTACGAGACCGACTTCGGGGACACCGTCCCCGACACCGCGGAACAGGCGGTCCTCGCCGACTCGGTCTCCCTCGCGGTCCTGGTCGTCATGGAGTCGCTGTCACCCCTGGAGCGGGCGGTGTTCGTCCTCAGGGAGGCCTTCGGCTACCCCTACGCCGACATCGCCACCATGCTCGACCGCGCCGAACCCGCCGTACGGCAGCTCGCCGGGCGGGCCCGCAGGCACGTCGACGAACGACGGCCTCGCTACGACGTCGACCCCGTTCAGCGCCGCGATCTGACGGAGCGTTTCCTCGCCGCCGCCGGCGGAGGCGACCTGGAGGGGCTGATGTCACTGCTCGCCCCGGACGTGCGGCTCGTCGGGGACAGCGGCGGCAAGACCAAGGCGCCGCTGCGGGTCCTGGAGTCGGCGGACAACGTGGGTCGCTTCCTGGTCGGCGTCGCAGGAAAGGGCGTCCCGGACATCACCTGGCGGTTCCTGGAGCTCAACGGCGGACCCGCGATCCTCGTCCTGTCGGGCGGAAAGCCCGACTCCGTCTTCCAACTGGACGTCCTGGACGGCCGCATCCAGTCCGTCTACATCATCCGCAACCCCGACAAGCTGCGCGCCCTGCCTGCCGCTTGAATGCCTCGTGAACGCCGGGTGGCATCACGCCCGCGCGTCCCACAGGGGATCGAGGATTGGTCTTGACCAAGGGTGGGGGCCGCCCTATGGTCGCAGAGAAGTGCAACAACCTTTAATAAACAAAGGCGCTAAAACGCCGCCGGACCACGGCGATTGCGGAGGACAGGGTGGGGACCACGCAGCTCGAATCGGTACCGGAACCGAAGTACTGGCATCTCAAGACCGTGCTCAGTGAGGCATTGGACTCCGAATTCTCCGTGGGCGAGATCCTGCCCAACGAGCGCGACCTCGCCGCCCGTTTCGGCGTCGCCCGCGCCACGCTCCGGCAGGCCCTGGAGCAGCTGGAGCTGGAAGGCAGGCTGCAGCGCCGCCGCGGTGTCGGGACGACCGTCGCCCCGCCGCGCGTGGGCGTGGCCGTCGGCACCGAGCAGCACGCCTGGCCCGGTACGGCCGGCGACGACTGGCAGTCCGTCGACTGCGCCGCCGCGGTGCCGCCCGCGGCCGTCGCGGACGCGCTGGGGACCGACCGCGAGCGGCCGGTGCACACCGTGCGCCGCTCCCGTATGACCCACGGCCAGCCCGTCGCCGCCGAGCTGCTGTACATCCCCGAGGCGTCGGTGCCGGAGCTCTCCGCCATAGACGCCCCCTCCGGAGCGGCACGCGCGCGTGCCGTGCTGCGCGAACTGCAGCGCCTGGAGCTGGAGAGCCGGGAGAACGCCGTCGAACTGGGCTCGGCCCGCGCCGACGACGCGAAGGAGCTGGACCGCCTGCCCGGCGCCCCGGTGCTCGTCGTCACCACCCGCTATCTGGCCGGGGGCCGCACCGCCGCCGTGTCGGTGGCCACCTACCGCGCGGACACCTGCCGGCTGACCTTCGGGGACTCCGGCGCGGTGGAGATCCACGAGAGCCCGGAGCGCCAGGCCTCCTGAGCACCACGGCGGCGCCCCGGACCTGCGTCCGGGGTGCGGCGGCACGGCGATGTCGTACGCCTCAGGCTCGGCCCGAAGACGGTGTACGCGCCCACCACCCCCGAACTGACCGGAGCCGTGGCGCTCAAC